>NZ_CP026309.1:2732504-3036116 GCF_002906575.1 Salinigranum rubrum | reverse complement strand
GCGACGTAGGCGATAGGCAGTCGAATCCCCGCCAGCGTCAGGACCGAGATGGCGGCGGCGACCAGCGTCTCGCCCGCGCCGCGGAACCCGCCCGTGAACGCCCGCATGACCCCGATGAAGCCGAAGGACAGCGAGACGTACCGGAGGAACTGCGTGCCGACCGCCAGCACCGCCGGGTCGTCGGTGAACGCGCTCACGATGGGTCCGGGGACGAGGAAGACCCCGACTCCGACGAGCGCGAGCACGACGAACAGCCCCTTCGCGGCGGCGTAGTTCGCCGCCTCCGCGCGGTCGTACTTGCCGGCGCCGATGTTCTGGCCGGCCATCGTCTCGACGCCGCGTGCCACCGCGATGGCGGGGAGGAAGACGACCGAGAACACGCGGGTGCCGATGCCGAACCCGGCGACGACCGGCGTCGAGAACAGGCCGACCACGACGAGGAGCGCGTTGATCGACAGCGCGCGCCCCGTCCCCTCGACGGACGCCGGCACGCCGATGGCGAGAATCCGTCGGAGGTACTCGACGTCGGGCACCATGTCCGAGATGCGGATCCGGATGCCGCGCGTCCCCGACAGCATGATGTAGACGCCGACGAGCATCGCGAGGCTCCGAGAGAACACCGTCGCGATGGCCGCGCCCTGAATGCCGAGTTCGGGGAACGCGACGGTCCCCACGAGCGGGGCGTTCGCCACCAGCGTCCACCCGTTGATGAGAAACGGGTCCAGCACCACGTTCAGCACGACGGTCCCGAACATGACGAGCATCGGCGTGACGGTATCGCCGGCGCCGCGCATCAGCGAGACGAACACGAAGAAGCCGAACATGAACGGGAGCCCGAGCGCCACGACCTGCATGTACGCCGTCGCGCCGGGGAGGACGCTCGGCGAGGCTCCCAGAGCGGCGAGGAACGGCCTGACGAACGGGTAGCCGACGAGTCCCAGGAGGAGCGACCCGAGGAACGCGAACGTGACCGTCTGGGAGGCGGCGTACTCGGCTTTCCGTGTCTCGTCCGCCCCGGTGTGCTGGGCGACGAGGACGCTACCGGCCACGGAGAGCCCCATCCCGAGCGAGATGAGCAGGAACACCATCGGAAACGCGAAGGAGATGGCCGCGAGCGCCTCCGTCGAGTACTGGCCGAGCCAGAAGGTGTCCGCCAGGTTGTAGGCGGTCTGCATCAGGTTCGTGACGACGATGGGGAGCGAGAGATACAGGAGCGGCTTGACGATGCCGCCGTCGGTGAGGTCGAGTTCTTCCTGTCCTTTGAACAGGCTCACGCCGTCACCTCCGAGTTCGGCGTCCACCCCAGTTGCAGTTCGAGGTACCGTTCGACGGTCGCGCGCGTCTCCGCGCCGTCCTCTCCGAGAGCCACCCGCCGGACGTGCGCCCCGTTGATGGCCGTGGTGACCAGACGGGCGACCGCTTCGGGGTCGGCCTCCTCGAAGTGGCCCGCGTCGATGCCGTCACGAACCGCCGTTGCGACCACCCGCCGCATCACGTCGTCGAGGTCGCAGAACCGCTCTCGGAACCCGTCGTGGTAGGGCGCCTGGGCTTTCAGTTCCATCAACGCGACCGGGAAGTCGTCGTCGCTCGCCGACGGCGTGAAGACGGCGTCGACGAACGTCGTCAGTCGTTCGCGCGGGTCCTCCGCTTCGCAGGCCAACCGGGCCTGAAACCGCTCGATGAGGTCGTCGAGAAACGCGTTCAGCAACTCTGATTTCGTGTCGAAGTGGTAGTGAATCGCGGCCGTCGTCAGCGACGACTCCTTCGCTATCCGCTGCATCGTGAGGTCCGCGTACCCGCACTCACAGAGGGCACGGCCCGTCGCGGCGATGATCTCGTCGGTCGTCTCCGTGTTCATCAGTTGTCTGACTTACTAACTGGTTAGTTAAGAACCTTCTGACTGACTGGTCAGTCAGCCGGGAGAGGCCGATCCGCCGCACTTCGGGCGCGTCGGGACGTCGAGGGTGTGCTCCGCCCGGCCCAGGGCTTTCCCCGACGGCGTGCGGTCTCTGTCTCTCGGTTTCGGGCGACTTCGACGACGCTCTCTCCGCTCCCTCTCCGAGCCTCGCCGGAGTGCCTCCCGACCGAAGTCGCCAGCAGTTATTTCGCTCCGCCGATACGTGGGGACGTCATGGAACCCTCTCTCGGGACGTACTTCGACGACTTCACCCGCCGCGACTGGCAGACGCGAGACCCCGACAGCGTCTCCGAACCGGTCCGACTCGCCCTGGTCGGCCTCGGCTGGTTCACGCGCGAGTGGGCACTGCCCGGCATCCAGCGGTCGGAGTTCACCGAGGCGACGGTCGTGACCGACGTCGACACCGACGCCGTCGACGCCTTCACGAGCGAACACGACCTCACCGGCGTCTCACCGGAGGAGTTCAAAGCGGGCACTGTCGCCGACGAGTACGACGCGGTGTACGTCGCGACGCCGAACGCGACCCACCTGGAGTACGTCGAGGCCGCGGCCGACCAGGGGAAGGCGGTCCTCTGTGAGAAGCCGATGGCGGCGTCGCTCGACCGCGCCGAACGGCTGGTCGCGGTCTGTGCGGAACACGACGTCCCGCTCATGGTCGGCTACCGGATGCAGACGGACCCCGCGGTCCGTCGCGTGAAGGACCTGCTCGAGGAGGGGTTCGTCGGCGACGTCGTCCACGTTCACGCCGCCATGTCGCAGGTGATGCTCGGCGAGTTGAGCGAGTCGACCGACCAGTGGCGGCTCGATTCGGAACTCAGCGGCGGGTGTGCGCTCATGGACCTCGGCGTCTACCCGCTCAACACGACGCGGTTCGTCCTCGGCGCCGACCCCGAGCGGGTGAGCGGACACACCCGCTCGGTCCACGAGGCGTTCAGCGAGGTGGACGAGCACGCCTCCTTCGACCTGGGGTTCCCCGACGGCGTGCAGGCGCACTGCACCGTGAGTCAGAACGCACAGCACGCCAGCCGGCTGGAACTCACGGGGACGGACGGCCAGTTGATCCTCGACCCGGCCTTCTACGAGCGGGAGGCCCGGGAAGTCACGGTCGTCCGCGGGGAGATGGAAGCCGATATCGAGTTCGACCCGGTCCACCAACTCGAAGAGGAGTTCGCGTACTTCGGTCACCACCTCCTGACGGGGACGCCCTTTTCCCCCGACGGCGAGCACGCGCTCGTCGACATGCGCGTGCTCGACGCGGTCTACGAGTCCGCCGACACGGGGATGCCGGTCACCCTCTCGGAGTGACCGTCACTGGTGGATGCCGTACGTGTCGCCCGACCAGTCGCGCGCAGGCGTGTCGTACACCGGGTAGTCCCGGTCGCGCCCGTCGAGACGCTCGCGGTCCGCCGCGTCCAGTTCCCAGTCGACGTCCAGGTTCTGCCGGACGTGCTCCGGCGAGGAGGACTTCGGCAGGACGACGATGTCGTGGTCGAGCGCCCACCGGAGGACGACCTGCGCCGGGGACTTCTCGTACTCGTCCGCGAGTTCCTGTACGACCTCGTCCTCGAAGATTTCGGTCCGCGCCAGCGGTGCGGCCGCCTCGATGACCGTCTCGGACTCGCGACAGTAGTCGACGAGGTTCGGTCGCTGCAGCCACGGGTGGTACTCGATCTGGTTCACCGCGATGGGGACGTCGCTGACGTGGTGGGCGCAGCTGAGTTGGTAGGCGCTGAAGTTCGACACGCCCACGTTGCGGACGAGCCCGCGGTCGTGTAGCGTCGCCATCGCGTCCAGCGACTCCCGGAGCGAGATGGCGGGATTGGGCCAGTGGATGAGGTACAGGTCGAGGTAATCCGTCCCGAGCCGAGAGAGCGACGCCTCGCACGACTCGACGAGCGAGTCGTAGTTGAGGTTCTTCGCGAGCACCTTCGAGGTGAGAAAGAGGTCGTCGCGGTCGTACTCGCCGAGCACCTCGCCGATTTCGGACTCGTTCCGGTAGCCCTCCGCCGTGTCGATGTGGGTGTAGCCGGCGTCGAGCGCGGCGCGGACGCTCTCTTTGACCGTGTCGCCGTCGAGTTTCCAGGTTCCGAGACCCAGTTCGGGGACGTCGTCGCCGCTCGGGAGCGTGTGTGTGCCTACTGTCATGTGGGTGTTCGTTACCAGCGACCCCGGGTTGAAGCTGTGGGTAGGAGCAGTCTCCGTTGTCCGTGTGCGTCACTCGGTTCTGGGCCGAGGCGTCGCGGTCGACGCAGGTCGGCGCTCCGAGTCCATCGCATCGCATCGCGTTCGCGGTCGAACGTGTCGCCGCGGGAGAGCGGGCGAGCGTTCCCGACACGGTCGAACCGTAACCGACGAAAGAACGCAGCGAACGACGGGAACCGGGGGACTGACGCGCGTTAGTCGGCGTCGGCGCCCTGCGGTAGTTCGTCGACCCTCTCCGGGTGCTCCGTCTCGACGTGGCGGTACACCTGGTGCACCTCCATCTCGGGAGCGGTCTTGACGTCCTCCTTCGAGACGTCCGGTTCGAAGTCACAGAACGGACATTCGCGAGGTGGGTCGTCAGTCATGGCTGGGCCTCGGCTAGGGGTTTGAGACGGAAAAACGCCGCCCTCCTCCCTCGCCGCGGCGTGCGGTTACGGCACTGAGGTGGCCTCTCGACGGAGCCGACACCTCTGTGGCTGTGCGTGATATTTTCACCGGTTTTAGCTCCTCTGTCGACAGCTTTCGGTGAAAACCGTCGCGGAAAGTGCTCGGGGCGGTACCGGAGTGGACGGCCAGCGAGCCGGTCTCTCGCGGCCGTCGTGAACCGGCCCGTTGTGGGTCCTCAGCCGGTCTCTCGCGGCCGTCGTGAACCGGCCCGTTGTGGGTCCTCAGCCGGTCACTCGACCCAGATGGTCTTCTTGTTCACGAACTCGGTGATACCGACCTCCGAGAGTTCCCGGCCGTAGCCGGAGTCGCCGATGCCGCCGAAGGGGACCCGCGGGTCGGACTTCGTCAGCTGGTTGACGTAGGTACAGCCGGCTTCGATCCGGTGAGCGACCCGTTCGCCGCGCTCGCGGTCCTCGGTCCAGACGCTCGCGCCGAGACCGAACTCGGTGTCGTTGGCCGTCTCGATGGCCGCCTCCTCGTCCTCGGCGCGGAACACCGCGGCGACCGGCCCGAACAGTTCCTCGTCGTCGGCCGGGCAGCCCTCGGGGATATCGGTCAGTACCGTCGGCGGGTAGAACGCGCCCTCCCGGTTCAGCGGCTCCCCGCCCGTGACGAGCGTCGCGCCCGCCTCGACGCTCGCGGTCACCTGCCCGTGGAGCTCTTCCATCAGTTCTTCTCGGGCCTGTGGCCCCATGTCCGTCTCCTCGTCGGTCGGGTCGCCGACGACGAACGACTCCATCTCGTCGACGAACCGGTCGAGAAAGTCGTCGTACACGTCGTCGTGGACGATGAACCGCTTGGCCGCGATGCAGGACTGCCCGCCGTTCTGGTTTCGCGCCTGCGCGCCCACCTCGACGGCCGCGTCGAGGTCCGCGTCGTCGAGGACGACGAAGGGGTCCGACCCGCCGAGTTCGAGGACGGTCTTCTTCAGTTCCTCTCCTGCCGTCGAGGCGACGGCGCGGCCGGCGGGCCCGCTCCCGGTGAGCGTCGCCGCCTTCACGCGGTCGTCCCGGAGGATGTCGTCGATCAGGTCCGACGGCGCGAGCAGCGACTGGAAGACGCCGTCGGGGTAGCCGGCCTCGCGGAACACCTCCTCGATGGCCTCCGCACAGCCCGGGACGTTCGAGGCGTGCTTGAGGACCCCGACGTTGCCGGCGGTGAGATACGGCGCCGCGAACCGGAACACCTGCCAGAAGGGAAAGTTCCACGGCATCACCGCCAGCACCGTCCCCAGGGGCTCGTAGCTGGTCTTGACGGTCGTCCCCGGCGGGCTGGGATGGTGGTCGTCACCCAGATACGCCGAGGCGTGTTCGGCGTAGTGGTCACAGACCCACGCGCACTTCTGTACCTCCGAGCGCGCCTGCGAGATGGGCTTGCCCATCTCCTCGGTCATCAGGCGGGCGTACCGCTCCTCGTTCTCGCGCAGGACGTCCGCGGCGTCGGCGAGGAGCGTCTCGCGCTCGCGTAGCGGCCGGTGTCGCCACGACTCGTACGCGGTCTCAGCGCGGTCGAGGGCGTCTCGAACGTCGGATTCCGTCGCGTCTTCGTACGACTCGATTCGTCGACCAGTAGCGGGGTTGATTGCGTCCATGGTGTCGCTGTCTTCGGGGTGTATCGTCTCCGGCGGTCGGTCACGTTCGCTCGCGTCCCGGAGCTGAATTCGGCCTCCGGCGGCGCACTCGCACGCGACCGAACCCAGTACGAGCGTCGAGTGGGTAACTGATAACCCTTACCTCGGGGGTCGGGATGGTTCGCGGTTATACGCCGGTCCGAATCGACTTACACTACTCGGTTGCATGGGAAAGTACGGCCCGTCGGACCGTTTGCCTGTGGAAAGCGAATTTCATTACTTATTGATAGTCGACCGACACACCAGGTCCGTCCGCGACGACCGACCGGAACAGTCCGCCCGCCCGACGCCACGCTTCACATCCGAGCGGGCGTGACGACGTTCGGAGGCCCGCGGTGTAACGGGTCTCAGGCTCCTCGAAACCTCGGCGATGTAGGCGATGGCGGCGAGGCCGAGTCACGGACGAGTGGTAGCGGAAGTGGCGTCCGGAGACGGCGCGGGCGACGTGGGCCTCACCTCAAGGGTTTTGTGGACCCGATGCCGCTCTCTACCGGATGAGCGCGTACGAACTGCAACGAGGATACGTTCCCGGGGTGATCGGTCGGCTGACCGACCTCCACGCGCGGTACTACGGCGACCTCTGGGAACTCGGCCCGCAGTTCGAGGCGGACATTGCCGACGGCATCGCCGAGTTCGTCGCCCGGTACGACCCAGCGCGCGACGGACTGTGGACGGTCGTCGACGGCGACGACCGCGTGCTGGGCGGCATCGTCGTCGACGGCCGGGCCGTCGGCGCGGAGGGCGCGCAGGTGCGGTACTTCATCCTCGCCCCGTCGCTTCACGGTCGCGGACTCGGCCGTGACCTCCTCGACGCCGCGATGGCCTTCTGTCGACGACAGGGGTACGACCGGGTGTTCCTCTGGACGGTCGACGAACTCGAAGCCGCCGTCCACCTGTATCGCGAGTTCGGGTTCGCGGCGACCGACGAACGGGACCCTCACACCGACTGGGAGACGACGGTCCCCTACCGACTGTACGAGCGGCACCTCTGAGTTCGAGTCCGACGTTCGTCGCTCGACACGCCGTGCTTCAGGCGCGACGTTCGTCGCTCACCGCTCGGCGACCGGAGTCAGTTCGACGTCGGCGAAGTCGTCGTCGCAGTCGACGTCGTGTTCGTCCCGTCTCCCCCGCCAGTCGCGGCCTCCGTCTGCTGTCCCTGCTGGGACTGCTGTGCTTGCTGTCTCGCCTGCTCGAACGTCGCCGCGGAGAGGAGGGCGTTCACGGCGTCGAACGACAGGGTGTCGAGAATCGTCGCCGCGGGTCCCTCGACGAGGAAGACGCCGAACTGCTCGACGCTGTCGACGATACTGAGCGACTCCGTCGACTCCGCACGTTCTCTGAACGACGTCACGGCGTCCGAGAGGAGTTCCTGCTGTGCCGTCTGGTACTGCTGTTGGGCCTCGGACCGGGAGATGTTCCCCGAACGGAGTTCCGAGGAAATCTCCTGCTGGCGCTGCTGGAGCGCCTGCTGGTCGGCCCGGAGCGCGACGGTCGCTTGCCGACTCGCTCCCGACGAGGGGGCGTCCCCGGTTTCAGACTCCGTCGTCTGTGCCTGCGGCGCGGCGTCGTCCTGGAGGGCGCTACAGCCTGCGAGCGAGAACGCGGTGCCGGTCCCGGCGAGTTCGAGGAACCGACGGCGGCCTGTGTCGAAGTCCATCCCCTAGACCCTGCGGACGACGGCGGAAAACGACACCGAAACACCGAGCACCGCTCAGTCGGTACCGTGACAGCGCGCTGTGACACCGGCGACCAGGCGAAGCAGTTTTGTTACATTGTTGTGACGTCTTCGGTGCGTATGCCCGACAGAGGTCCCCTCCACCCGAGCGAACAGTTCCGGCGACACCAGGGGGTGTCGCCGTGACGCTCTACGCCCTCGACGACATCGAGGACGCCATCGACGCGACGAGAGCGTTCCTCTGGCCGTTCCAGCGGGGTCGGTGGCTCCGACTCGCCGTCGTCGTCTTCTTCGCCGGCGGTGCCGGCGGCTTCAATCCGTTCCAGTTCACGGGGAGCGGCACCCCCAGCACGTCCGACGGCCCGACGTCTCCGCCGTCGACCGCTCCCGACCTCCCCTCGCTGGGCGGCCCCGAGATAGCCATCATCGCGACTATCGCCGTCGTCCTCCTCTTGCTCTTCCTGGGCTTTCTCTTCGTGGGGTCGGTCATGGAGTTCGTCTTCGTCCGGTCGCTCCGCGAAGAGGAGGTCACTCTCAGGGGGTACTGGCGCGACCACTGGCGACAGGGCGCTCGCCTGTTCGGCTTCCGACTCGTCCTCACGCTCCTCACCCTCGGTCTCGTCGTCGGCGTCCTCGCCGCCGTCTTCGCTCCGCTCGTCCTGGGCGGGAACGTCGCCGCGCTCGGCCTGCTCGTCGTCGCCATCCCCGTTCTGATCCTCGTCGCGCTCGTCGGCGGTCTCCTGAACGGCTTCACCACGATGTTCGTCGTCCCGGTGATGCTCCTCGAAGAGCGCGGCGTCATCGCCTCGTGGCGGCGCTTCTGGTCCACGCTGAGAGGGCAGTGGAAGCAGTATCTGGCGTACCTGTTCATGTCCATCGTGTTGAACCTCGCGGGCGGCATCCTCACCGGCTTAGTGTTGCTGGTCGCCGCCCTGGTCGTCGGCATTCCCCTCGCCCTCCTCGGCCTCGGCGGCGGCGCACTCCTGTCGGTGTCTCACCTCGCGGGGTGGACCGTCATCGGCGTCGCCGTCGCCGCGTTCGTCGTCGCGATGTTCGTCCTCGCGCTGCTCGTCGCCGTGCCCGTCCAGACGTTCCTCCGCTACTACGCCCTCCTCGTCCTCGGCGACACGAACGAGACGTTCGACGCGATTCCCGAGCGGCGGCGCGCGCTCCGAGAACCGGAGCCAGAGGGCTGACTCCACGACCAGCTTTTCCGGTCGCTCGCGGCGCTCGCTCCCGCAAAACCTGAACCCAAACGACCCTACTCGCCCTGCGCGTCGACCACCGCAACCCCGGCGAGGTTGACGATGTCCTTCACCTCGTCGCCGCGCTGCATGACGTGGACGGGTTTGTCCATCCCGACGAGCATCGGGCCGATGGCCTCCGCGCCGCCGAGGCGCTGGAGCAGTTTGTAGCCGATGTTCCCCGCCTCCAGGTTCGGAAAGACGAGGACGTTGGCGGGGCCGTCGAGTTCGGCGAACTCGTAGGTGCCGGTGAGCATCTCCTCGACGAGTGCGGTGTCGGCCTGCATCTCGCCGTCCACCGGGAACCCCACCGACGGGTCGTCGTGGAGCATCCGCACCGCCTCGCGCGGCTTGCGGACGCCCTGGTTGTCGACGCTGCCGAAATCCGAGTACGACAGGAGGGCCGCGCGGGGTTCGACGTTGAAGCTCCGGGCCAACTCGGCGGTGTGTCTCGTCACCTCGGCGAGCACCTCCTCGTTCGGGTCGAGGTTCACCGTCGCGTCCGCGCAGAAGACGACCCGGTTCTTGAACGTCAGCGCGTAGACACCGGCGGCGTAGTCGGCGTCCTCGGCGGTCCCGATGACCTGCAGCGGGGGCCGAAGCGCCGACGGGTAGTGGTTGGTGCGCCCGGTGAGCATCGCGTCGGCGTCGTCCAGCGCGACCATCACGCTCGCGAAGTAGTTCGAGTCCCCGTGGACGAGTTCGCTCGCTTCGGTCCGGGTGAGCCCCTTGCGCTGGCGGAGTTCGTACAGGTGGTCGGCGTAGCGCTCCCACTCGCTCTCCTCGGGGTCGGTGACCGTCGGCTCGAACTCCAGTCCGAGTTCGGCGACCGTCCGACGGATGACCTCCTCGCGCCCGACGAGCACCGGTTCGGCGATGCCCTCCTCGACCATCCGGTTCGCCGCCCGGATCATCTTCTCGTCCTCGCCCTCGGCGAGCGCGACGCGCTTCGGGTCGGACTTCGCCTTGTTGAGGACGACCCGCATCATCTCCCGTGACGTGCCGAGTCGGGCTTCGAGTTCCTCCCGGTACGCGTCGAGGTCGAGTTCTCTCCTGGCCGCGCCGCTGTCCATCGCCGCCCGCGCGACGGCGGGCGTCACCTCGTAGAGGACCCGCTGGTCCAGCGGCTTCGGGATGAGGTAGTCGGGACCGAACCGCAGGGGCTGGTCGCCGTACGCCTTCACGACGGCGTCGGGGACGTCCTGCCGCGCGAGTTCGGCCAGCGCCTCCGCGGCGGCGCGTTTCATCTCCTCGTTTATCTCGGTCGCCCGGGCGTCGAGCGCGCCGCGGAAGATAAAGGGGAAGCCCAGCACGTTGTTCACCTGGTTCGGGTCGTCCGAGCGACCGGTGGCCACGACGACGGTGTCGTCGCGCGCGTCTTTGGCGTCCTCGTACGCGATTTCGGGCTCCGGGTTGGCCATCGCGAAGACGACGGGGTCGTCGGCCATCGAGCGGACCATCTCCTGGGAGACGATACCGCCCACCGAGAGGCCGACGAACACGTCCGCGCCCTCGATGGCGTCGGCGAGGTCACCGTCGTCGACGCCGCGGGCGAACGGCTCGGCGTACTCGCTCAGTTCCCCGGCGTCGGCGCGGGACGCCGAGAGAATCCCGTCGACGTCGCACATCGTGATGTTCTCGCGGGGGATACCGAGCGAGACGTAGAACCGTGCGGTCGCCGTCGCGGCGGCGCCCGCCCCCGCGAACGTGACCGTGAGTTCCGAGAGGTCCTTGCCGACGATGTCGACGGCGTTCAGCAGGGCGGCCCCGGAGATGATGGCCGTGCCGTGCTGGTCGTCGTGGAACACCGGAATCGAGAGTTCGTCGCGGAGCGCCGATTCGACCTCGAAACAGTCCGGGGCCGCGATGTCTTCGAGATTGATGCCGCCGAACGTCGGTTCCATCGCCGCGACGGTGCGGACGAACGCCTCCGGGTCGTCGATGTCGAGTTCGACGTCGAACACGTCGATGTCGGCGAAGCGTTTGAACAGTACGCCCTTCCCCTCCATCACCGGTTTCGACGCCTGCGCGCCGATGTCGCCCAGCCCCAGCACGGCCGAACCGTTCGAGACGACGCCGACGAGGTTCCCCTTCGCGGTGTAGTCGTACGCGAGCGCCTCGGACTCGGCGATGTCACGACACGGCGCGGCCACGCCGGGCGAGTACGCCAGCGAGAGGTCGCGCTGGGTGTTCGTCGGCTTGGTCGTCGCTATCTCCACCTTGCCCGGCGGGTCGCGACGGTGATACTCCCGTGCGTCGTCTTCGAGCGTCATCGGTCGGGGCCTCGTCGTGCGGGCAGGTAGCCCCTTCGTTCCCCGCAGAACGGACCAACACTGATTGGGCGTCGCCCTCTCCGTTGAGGAGCGCGTCGCCATGTACCATCGCATCCTCCTCCCCACCGACGGTAGCGAGGCATCGCTCGCCGCGCTCGACCACGCGCTCGACCTCACAGGGCGGTTCGATGCCGCCCTCGACGTCCTGTACGTGGTCGACACCGGCGCGCTCCCGCTCGACGCACACAGCCGAGCGCTCTTCGACGCTGCCGACCAGGCGGCGAGAGGCACCGTCGCCGACATGGTCGACCGGGCGGAACGACGCGGGGTCGAACGCGTGACCGGCGAGGTCCGCGAAGGGTCACCGTCCGAAGTCGTCCTCGACTACGCCGCCGACCACGACGTGGACCTCGTCGTCATGGGGACACACGCCCGGACGGGCGTCGAGCGCTACCTCCTCGGGAGCGTGACCGAACGGGTCCTCAGAGCCTCGCCGGTACCCGTTCTCACCGTTCGGGGACCGAGCGAGTCGGACTGACGCGCCGGTACCACACCGACGCGGCGACCACCGCTCCGACGAACCCCGCGACGACGTCGCCGGTTTCACCCATCCGGCCGGGGACGTACGTCTGGAGCCGTGCCGTGAGGAGGCTGTGCGCCGTCGAGACGCACACCGCGAGCACCGCGCTTTCGCCGCGAGAGCGTCGACTTCCGTCGAACGCGTCGGCGAGGACCACCACGTAGCCCGCGTGCCCGAGCAGGTGGAGGAGTTTGTCCGGTCCCACCCACTCCCAGCCGGGATGACGTTCGAGCGGCGAGGGGACGAGCGACGCGACGAGGAGGACGAGGGTGACCCCGACGGCACGCAACCGGTCGTCGTCGGGGCGGCGACGGGTCATACGCTCGCTACCCGCTCTGGGCTCTTTGCTGTCGTGGTCGGGTCAGCCAGCCCGAGCGCGCACCCTTTTGAGCCGCGCCCCCGTCGACTCTCGTATGACCGACGTCGACATGGCGTACACCCGGCTCGGACGAACCGGTCTCGAAGTCTCGCGGCTCTGTCTCGGCTGTATGAACTTCGGCTCCGCCCGGGAGTGGATGCTCGACGACCGTGACCGGTCGATCGACCTCGTCCGTGAAGCGCTCGATTCGGGCGTGAATTTCCTCGATACGGCCAACGCCTACTCCCGCGGGGAGTCGGAAGAGATAGTGGGCGAGGCCATCGAGAGCTACGACCGCGAGGAACTCGTCCTCGCGACGAAGGTGTACTTCCCGATGGGGGAGGGACCGAACAAGTCCGGGCTCTCACGGAAACACATCCTCGACCAGGTGGAGAACTCCCTCGACCGCCTCGGGACCGACTACATCGACCTCTACCAGATCCACCGGTGGGACCCGGACGTCGAAATCGAGGAGACGCTCTCCGCGCTCGACTCTCTCGTCGAGTCCGGGAAGGTCCGCTACCTCGGCGCGTCGACCATGTCGGCGTACCAGTTCACGAGGGCGCTGTACACCGCGGACGTCGAGGGGTACGAGCGCTTCGCCTGCATGCAACCCGAGTACAACGCGGTCGACCGACACGAGGAGGCGAACCTCCTGCCGGTGTGTGCGGGCGAGGGCGTCGGCGTCATTCCGTGGTCGCCGCTCGCCGGTGGGTTCCTCGCGGGGAAGTACGACCGCGACGCCGAGGTCCCGGAAGGAAGCCGAGCCGAGACCGACGACTACACCGAGAACCGCTTCACCGACGAGAACTGGGACGTCCTCGACGCCGTCCGCGAGGTAGCCGCGGAGGTCGACGCCACGCCCGCGCAGGTGTCGCTCGCGTGGCTCCTCCACAAGGAAGTCGTCGACGCTCCCATCGTCGGACCCCGCACCGAACGGCACCTCCGGGAAAACCTCCAGGCCGTGGAATTGGACCTCACCGACGAGCAACTCGACCGAATCGAGGCCCCGAAGACGCCGCGGTGGCCCGCGCCGGGGAAGGACTGAACGAGGCTCGCCTCCCGGGGCGAGTCGAGAGGAGAAGTGAGTCGGCAGGGTGATGCCGAGCGAGGACGGCGCGTGGTGCCGAACGATGCATGGTCGTCGTCGAAACGGAGCCGTTTCGCGCGCACCCGGTGACCGTCCTCGTCCGAGACGTCGAGGACGGGAGTGGTAAACGTTCGCCCTCGGCTATCAGGTCTGGTGATGGGCGCGAGCGACGGACTCGGTCGGTCTCGCCCGTCCGTCGCCGCTGCGTGAACCTACTCCGCCTCTTCCTCGCGCGCCTCTTTCAGCCGCTTTTCGGCCTCGTCGCGGTCCTCGGGGTAGCCGATGTCCATCCGCCACCCCTCCAGTTTGATGGCGTCGATGGTCCGGCCCGACCGAATCAGCAGGTCGATGGCCTCGCTGATCTCGTACTCGCCGCGGTTCGACGGCTGGACGAGGTGACAGGCGTGGAAGATGGCGGGCGTGAACGTGTAGAAGCCGGTCATCACCAGGTTCGACGGCGGGTCCTCGGGCTTCTCGATGACCTCGACTATCTCGCCGTACTTGTTGGTGTCACAGACGCCGTATCGGGACGCTTCCTCCCACGGCACCTCCTCGACGAGGAACGCCGCGTCGGCGCGGTCTTCCTGCTGGCGCCGGACGACGTCCTTGAGGTTCGCGCTGAAGACGTTGTCGCCGAGGATGAGCATGAAGTCGTCGTCGATGTACTCCTCGACGGTCAACAGCGCGTGGGCCAACCCCTTCTGCTCGCGCTGGTGGGCGTACGTGATCGGGATCCCCTCGTACTCGTCACCGTAGTACTGGATGATCTTCTCTTTCATGTAGCCGACCACGATGACGAACTCCTCCGCACCGAGGTCGATGAGCTTGTTCAGACAGTGGGTGAGGATCGGCTCCCCGTCGACTTCGACCATCCCCTTCGGCTTGTCGTCGGTGAGTGGTCGCAGACGAGTCCCCTTTCCCGCAGCGAGTACGACGGCTTTCATCGGCTATCGTATCCCGCCCACACCCTATCAATCTCATGATTGATTGACGACACCGCGCGGGCGGCCTCCCACTCACCTCACGACGGGTCCGGAGTGCTCAAGAGCGCTCTATTCGTGTTCCCGCGCACGCGTGGAGCGCACCGCAGAGAACCCGCTCGTCTCGACTGCGGACCCGACGACAGGATGTCAGTACCTCTCCAGTCGAACCGGACTACACACGCTCAATACTCGCCGAACGGGCCACCTCCCGACGGTGCGTGGACAAGGGTTTTGCGTGGCCACCCGAAGACGACGGTGACGATGCCGACCGACGAGGGGCCCGACCACGTCGACCCGCCCATCCGTGACGACCTGTTCGCCAGCGAGGACGCGGACCTCGCGAGCGCCCTCTCCGACGTCGACGACGTCGACCTCGCCGCGGAACTGGTGAGCCTGGCGGACGGTCTCACGCTCGACGACGCGCTGGACCGGGTCGGGGAGGAACCGGACCGGGTTCGTGCCGACATCGTCCGGGCTCGGACGGGCGTCCAGTAACCCCGAACCCGTTCGGGGGCGGACTGACCACCGGCCGGGCACAACGTTCGAGTGAGGCTCGTGCGTTCGAACGACGCACGCCCCGCGCGTCCGAGCGACGGACGGGGGTGTTGACGACATGGCTCCCGAAACCATCTCCCGATGGGCACGACGGTACGCGCTCGTCAGCGTCTCGTTCCTCCTCCTCTGGCAACTCGCCTCCGTGCTCGGCGTCCCTCGCCGTACCGAGGTGACGCTGGCCGTCTACGGCTTCGTCTTCCCGATGGTGTTCGGCAAGGCGTACTCGCTGGTGCCGACGTACTTCGACCGCACGCTGGCGTTCCCGCGCGCGCCAGCGGTCGGACTCCCGTTCGTCGTCGTCGGCGCGGGCGGTCTCGCCGCGGGGACGCTTTCGGGAACCCCCTCGTGGCTCGCATCGACCGGCGCGCTCGCGTGGGCGGTCGGTGTCGCGGTCTTCCTCGGGACGCTCGGCTGGACCGTCCGGCACGACCCGACCGGTCGCGCCACCGCGACCGGCGAGCACAACGCCGACCGTCGCCCGGTCGACCGCGTGGCGAACGCCTTCGTCCCCGTCGCGTTCGCGTACCTCCTCGTCGGGACGTCCGCGACGCTCGGACTCCACACCGGCTTGCCACCCCTCCTCGACGGCTACCCGCCGCGCGTGACACATCTCCTGGCCGCGGGTGCGGCGGGCCTGCTCGTGTTCGCCCTCGGTTTTCGCCTCCTGCCGCGCTTCTTCGGCGCGCCCCTCCCGCGCTCGCTCGCCGTCGCGACGCTTCTCCCCGGTGCGCTCGCGCCGGGACTCCTCGCCACGCGACTCCTCGATGCCGGTCGCTGGTTCCGAGCCGGTGCCCTCCTCGAAGCCGGTGCAGTCTGTGGGTTCGCGCTCGCCGTCGCGCTGCTCGCTCGCCGCTCGTCCCGCCGGCGCGTCGGACTCTCGACCGTCCTCGTCGCCGCGGGGTTCGGCGTTCTCGGCGTCGCGTTCGGGCTGTGGTTCGCCTTCGAGGCGCCCTCGGCCGCGCTCGTCCGCGCACACCTCCGGGTGAACCTCCTCGGCTTTCTGGGACTGACCGTCGTCGGCCTCGCGTACCAGTTCTATCCGCCCGCCGTGGGCGACCTGCCCGGCTCCTCCGACTCCACTGCCCGCGTCTCGGTGCTCGCGCTCTCGGGCGGCCTCCTCGCGCAGGTCGGTGGACTCACGCTCCGGGTGCCGACCGCGACGACGCTCGGTGAGTGGCTGGCGCTCTGTGGCGCGCTCTGTTACGCGTACCTGCTCGCCGCGGCGTTCCTCGCGCGGTAGGGCACGGTGGCCGGACCCGCGTCGTGGTACCCCGTCCTCCCGAACAGCTATGTCGGTCCGGCGAGGACCCCCAGATATGTCTTCGCCCTCCAGCGAGTCGCCAAGCCGGGAGCGTGGCCCCGACGAACGGTTCTGTCGAGACTGTGGCGCGGTCATCGCTGAGGCCGCCGAAATCTGCCCACACTGCGGTGTGCGCCAGCGCGACCCCCGAAGTCGTCGGTCGAATCGGCGCTCGACGACCTCTTCGAGGGCGGCAATCCGTTCGTCGCGGCGCTCCTCTCGGCGCTGTTCCCGGGCCTCGGCCAACTGTACAACCGCGAACTCGAACGCGGCCTCGCGTTCATCGTCGGGAGCATGCTCGCGCTGCTGTCGGCGCTCGCGCTCGTCGGCTTCGTCCTCTACCCGGCCGTCTGGGTCTACTCCATCTACGACGCGTACACGCGCGCCGAACGAGTCGTCTCCGACGACGATTCGGAGATGGAGTCGGAATCGGCGTAGCTCCCCGTCGCGACGACTGCGTCCCCCGCCTCGTCGACAGGGCGTTGGGCTGACGTTCGGGTCCGTACTGTGTCTCCCAGCGGCCGATCCGACGGCCGACTCACGGATGACAACCGGTTTAGTTCCCCTCGCTAACAGCCTGTCGTGAGTGCCCTCCACCGATTCGCGGCCCTCGTCGCCGGCGTTCTCGCCCGCCTCGGCGTCATCGAGGAGTCGCGGCTCCGCGAGACGACCGACCTCGCGTGGCCGCGCATCCTCACGGGCTTCGCCATCATGTCGAAACGGACGGTCGACCTGGCGGTCGTCGGCCTCGCCCTCGGTCCGACCGCCGTCGCGGGACTCACGGTCGCGAACGCCTACTGGACCGCCGGCAAGTTCGCCTTCATCGGGCTGGCCGGCGGCACCATCGCGCTCGTCTCACAGAACTACGGCGGCGGCGACTCCCCCCGGGCCGCCCGGGCCGTCGAGGCCAGCCTCCTCGTCGCCGGTGCCGCCTCGGTGCCGCTCGTCGCGCTCTACGTGTTCGGCGCGCGCCCGCTCGTCGAACTGCTCGGGAACGACGCGCGGACGCTCACCTACGGCGCGACGTACCTCGCGATCATCGCGCCCGGCCTCCTGTTCGAGGCGGTCAACCTCGTCGCGTCGCGGACGTACGCTGGCGTCGGCGACACCCTGACGCCGATGGTGCTGCGGGCGACGGGCGCCGTGCTCAACATCGTCCTCAGCGCGGGGCTCGTCCTCGGCCTCGGCTACGGCGTCGCGGGGGCCGCCATCGGAACGACGCTCTCGACCGTCGTCGTCGCCGTCGCCTTCTCGTGGGGGATGACCGGCCGCACGTACTGGCGGCGTGGCGAGTCGGGCGGTGCCAGCCCGATTCCGGTGCGGTTCGACGCGCTCCCCGACCGCGATCTCCTCGCACAGCTCGTCTCCATCTCGACACCGCTCGTCGCGCGCCGCATCGCGCAGGCCGCCGTCGTCTTCCCACTCTTGGCGCTCGCGGCCGCATTCGGCCCGCTCGTCGTCGCCGCCATCGGCGTCTCCCGACAGGTCCGCGCGCTCTTGGACAGCTTCGGGTGGGGCTTCTCCATCGCGAGTTCGACCCTCGTCGGCCAGTCGCTCGGTCGCGGCGACGAGGCCACCGCGGCGGCGTACGGCTGGGAGATCACGAAGCTCTCCGCGCTCGTCTACGTCTCGGTCGCCCTCTGCGTGCTCGTCTTCGCCGAACCCATCGCCCGGGTGTTCGTCGACGGCGAGGGGTTGGCGACGACAGCGCGGTTCGTCCGCGTCGCCGCCGTGAGCGTCGTCGCGCTCGGCATCGACGGCTCCGTCACCGGCACGCTGCGGGGTGCCGGCGACACGCGCGTCCCGTTCGTCGCGACGCTCGTCGGACTCTATCTCGTCGCGCTTCCCCTCGCGTGGCTCGGCACTGTGACCGCGTGGGGCGTGTTCGGCCTCATGGCCGCGCTCGTCGCCGAGACGCTCGTTCCGATGGTCGTGAACTACGGCCGGTTCCACGCGGGCACGTGGAAGGCGGTGAGCCGCGAGTACCGGCCCGACCGGGGCGAATCGATCGGACAGGACTGAGTCGCTTTCTGACGGCTTATCCGTCTCCGCCGCCAATCCGTCGCCGTGTCCCTGTGGGGTGTCCACGTCGGCGTCGCGGGTATCGTGACGGTACTGGTCCTGTTCGCCCTCGCACCCGGCCACAGGTATCGTGGGGTCGTCGTCGCGGCGAGCAGCCTCTGGGCGGTCCTCCCCGACTTCCACCACGCGCTCGTGTGGTTCCCGGCGCTCCAGACGGACTGGCGGGCGCTCCACGACTCCGCGCTCGCGAACCTGTTCTGGCTGCACCGCGTCATCGACCGCGCGGACCCCGGCGACAGGGTCGTCTACTCGCTGGCCATGTGGGGGCTGTTCCTCGCCGTCGTCGCCAGCACCGAACTCGCGATTCGTCGCCGCCGCTGACGAGGCGTGTTCGGAGGGGGAGAGGCCCGAAAAGAAATCGGGGCAGTGCCGTGAGAAACGGATGCCCGACCGCCGTTTCGTCGGTCGCCGCGGCGGTCGGCTGCTCACTCGCCGGCCGACGTCAATCGAGGAATTCGACCATGCGGTTCTCCCACGCGCGTCGCTCGCGCAGTAGCTCTAGCCCTTCCTCTGTGATCTCGTAGTAGTTCGTCCGTCTGTCGAGTTGCCCCTTCGAGACGAGCGAACGGTTTACGAGTGTGTCGAGGTTCGGATAGAGTCGGCCGTGGTTGACCTCGCCGACGTCCTCCTCGAAGAGCTCTTTGACGGCTTGGCCGGACGGTCGGTCGAGTGAGGCGATGACGTACAGCAGGTCGCGTTGGAATCCAGTAAGCTCGAACATCCGCTGGCTTACCTAACAGGGGGACCCTCTTTGTTAACTTCCGAACTACGAAGATAATTGATATTTAGTACCGGAAATCGTGGGCGTGTTTTGCTCCGTATCCGAGCCGTGGTCGGGTGTGGTCGAGTCCACTACAGAACGACTGTGTGGCGCAACAGCCGCCGCTCGCCGTCCCGCGTTCCCACCTCCGAAAAGGTCAGTTAACCTTGATTGTGTGTCGAAAATGTATATATAACCCGGACGAACCGGGCTAATACATCCGTAACAAAGTGGACCGGACGTGTGGACACGGGTATCGCATCCACGAGAGACCGATGATGTCGGACACACGCTATCTCGATATCGAGGCGCTGTGTAACGGGAGTGTGCGTGACGAGGTGTTCACGCTCCTGAGCAACAGCCGGCGCCGCTCCGTTCTCTACGTCCTGTATCGGTCCGACGGCGACTTCGACTTCTCCGACCTCGTCTCGGAAGTCGCCTCCTGCGAGACGGGGCGCCCGCCCGACGAACTCGACGACGAGGTGACCCAGAGCATGTACATCTCGCTGTACCAGACACACCTCCCGAAGCTCACCGAGTTCGGCCTCGTCGAGTACGACGACGACGAGCGAATCATCTCGCTGACGTCGCGTGCGCGCGAGGCTGTCGTCTCCTCGGAACAGCTCCGGTCCCCGAGGTGGAACCGGTACTACGCAGTCCTCCTCGTCGGAGGGGTCCTCGCGGGAGGGTCGGCCTGGCTGTTGAACGGTGCCGCCACGTGGCGGCTGGTCTCGATATTCGTCCTCACCGGCCTCTTCGGCGTCGTGTTCGCTCACACCCAGTCGGTGAGGAGCTTCGAGGACGACGGTTCGTACCTCTCGCTCGACGACCTCACCTGACTCCTCGCTTCGTGCGTAGTTTCCGTCGCTCGCCGGCCACGAAACCACGTGACGGCTGTCGATCTCTCGAACCGGTCACAGAAAACACCTTTCGAAGAAAGTATGTAAAAACATAATATATTTAATTTTGAACTTATTTTACACGCAAGTTAAAACACGAGCGTACTTATTTTCATCCCAGACAAATAAAGAGGAATTATTTGATAGTGTCTCTCTTTCCGGTAGACGGAGAGGAGTAATGATGTGCCGCATCTGGATCAGTTGCCCGCAACGAGTCCTCAACCAATGAGTGAGACAAATCAATCCGCGTTGTCGTCCGTGGAGGACACAACGAACGACGAAGGCGATACGACAGACACCTCCACCGGAGAGCCCATCTCGAAAGACACCCAGTTCGGGATGTTGAAGAACCGACGTCGCCGCGATATCCTGTGTTACCTGCGCGAGAACGACGACGAGTCGACCCTGAGCGATCTCGCCGAGTTCATCGCGGCGAAGGAGAACGGTGTCGAACGCCGACTGCTCTCGTCGGACGAGCGAAAACGCGTCTACATCGGCCTCTATCAGTGCCACCTCCCGAAGATGGACGACGCGCGAGTGATAGACTTCGATAAACGAAGCGGTGGGGTGACGCTCCGACCGGAAGCCGATCAGTTGTTCGCCTACATCGACGGAGTCGACGCTTCCGCCGGGGGAGGCGAAGACGACGGGGCCACGGAGAGCGACTCCGCGTCCCCGCCGGAGCTGACAGTCGACCGGAAGCTCAGACTCGGCCTCTGCTGGTCGCTCTGTCTGCTCGCGCTCCTGTCGACCGCCGGGTTCTCGCTGCTGCCACCGGTCGGCCTCCTCGGGGGCTCATCGCCGCGACGTTCGCGACCGTCGAGACCGTCGACGCGCTGCCGTCGCTGTGGCACCACGGGCTGTCGCGCATCCACGGCTGAGGCCGTCACGCGCTCGGCCGCCCATCGGAGTCACGCGGTAGCAATCTCGATTGTTCGTGTGGAATTCCATCACCCATCGGAGCCTTTTTTATCGCACGACGAGTGGCTGTGAACCGTATGTCCTCCAAGAATGGAGAGGTGCGGGAAACCGCAGACATGGAGGAGTCAAGCGAGGTCTTCGATACGCTTGGAGACGAACTCTCCCGGCGTATCCTCGTGGAGGCGGTCTCGGAGACGGTCACCGCGAGTTCGCTCGCCAAGCAGTTCGACGTCGCGCCGGCGACCGTCTACCGCCGGCTCAACGGACTCTGTGACCTCGGGTTCATCAGCGAGGTCACCGACATCCGGCAGGTCTCGTCGTCCGAGGCCGGCTACCGAACCGACGTTCGGACGCTCGTTCTCGCGCTCTCGTCCGACGGGTTCGACGTGGTGCAGGCGGAGTCCGGGCTCCGGGCCGCGATCTCGCTCGTCCTCGAACGGATCGACGTGACCGAGGCGACGTTCAAATTCGACGACGGGACCGCGACGGTGACGATGTCGATGGACGACGCGGCCCTCCACGAACTCCACGACAGCTATCACGCCGTCGCCCAGGGAGACGGGGACGGAAACGGGAACGGGGACGTCGAAAGCGACACCGACCAGTAACGATTGGTGGGTCCGTTGGCTCCGACTCGGCGGTTAACTGACGGACAACAATGTGGGGGCCCACAGTAGAGCAATCCGTGAAGTCCGACACCGCCCGGCCGACCGCGACGCGCGGCGAACAGCCGCCCGGTGGACCGTCCGTTCGTCGAGGTGACGGACCGTGACGAGCGCCGGACAGCGTAGCGGTGCGCGGGCGGTTGAGCACGCCGAAGACGAACGTTCGGTCCACTTTCTTCCCGATTACACCGATGCCAACCCCTACCAGGCCCGACTGGCGGAGGCACTGACCGACCAGGGGCTACACGTCAAGACCAGCGGGGGCGGCGGCGGCCCCCTCCCGGTACTCGCAGCCGTCCTCGGGGACGACGTCCCCGACGTCGTCCACGTCCACTTCCTCCACCAGTTCGTCGTCTCGCCGGGGACCGACTGACGCGGACGCTTTCTGTCCTGCTGGGCATCAGGACACTGTTCCAGTTCCTCGTCCTGCGGGCGCTGGGCGTGTCGCTCGTCTGGACCGCCCACGACATCGTCGAACACGAACGCCGAGCGCCACGCGTCGAGCGGGCGTTCAAACACGTCTTCCTTCGATTCCTCTTCTCACGCATCATCGTCCACTGCTCGCGCGCGAGAGACGTTATTCGGGAGGCGTACCGCCTGCCTCGGGCCACGCTCGAGAAGACGGTCGTCGTCCCACACGGCAACTTCCTCGGTGACTACCCCGACGAGGTCACGCGGGCCGACGCCCGCGAGCGACTCGACCTCCCCGCGGACGCGTTCGTCTTCGGCTTCTTCGGGACGATCCGCGCGTACAAGGACGTGCCACGGCTCGTCGAAACGTTCGGCCGCGTGGCCGACGACGACCACCGACTCCTCGTCGCCGGGAACCCGCGAACGCGAGCACTCGAACGGGCGGTCGAAGACGCCGCCGCCGCCGACGACCGCATCCGAACCGTCTTCGAGTACGTCCCCGACGACGAGGTGCAACTGTACCTCCGAGCCGCCGACGTGGTCGTCCTCCCGTTCCGAACCGAGGAGCGGAGCATGCTCACGTCCGGGAGTGCGGTTCTCGCGATGGGGTTCGGTCGGCCCGTCATCGCCCCCGACGTCGGGTGCGTCGGGGCCGTCGTCGACGAGGGTGAGGGGTTCACCTACCCGCCCGACGCCGACGCGGGGCTCGATCTTGCCATGCGACGGGCGGCCAACGCCGACGATATCGTCGCCCGTGGTCGACAGAGCCGTGCCGTCGTCGGTCGTCGTACCTGGGACCGAGCGGCCACGCTGACGGCCGACGTCTACGCCGAGCGGGTCTGACGCCGCCGTTTGCCCTTCCCTTCGGGGCCGTCTTCGATGTGGGTTTAGCTGGCGATTACCCAAGTGGGAGGACTGCCAGGCTGTGCTATGGACCGGGCGAGTGCCGACGGACTGGTGAGCGTCGTCGTTCCGACGTACGGTCGACGCCCGGATTTCCTTCGTGCCGCGGTCGAGAGCGTCGCCGCACAGACGTACGACCCGGTCGAACTGATCGTCGTCGACGACTCGCCCGAGGCGAGCGCGACGGCCGTCTGTGAGCCGTTCGCCTCCGAGATGGCGACGCTGCGCGTCATCGACGACCGGGACCACGACGGCGCCGGCGCGGCGCGGAACACCGGTATCCGCGCGGCCGACGGGTCGCTCGTCGCGTTCCTCGACGACGACGACGAGTGGCACGACACGAAGCTCAGTCGTCAGTGCACCAGGCTCGAAGCCGCGCCGGAGGCGTCGCTGGTCGTCACCGGACAGCAGTACGTCCGAAACGGAACGCCCACCGGTAGTCGGCTTCCCGACGTCTCGGGGGACGTAACGGAGGCGCTGCTCACCGGGTCGCGCCTCTGTCCGTTCTCCTCGGCGATGGTGCGCGCGGAGGCCGTCGACGCCGCCGGCCCCATCGACGAGCGGTTCCCCGTCTGGGAGGACCTCGAATGGTACGTTCGGCTGTCGCGCGCCGGAGCGGTGGCGACGGTCGACCGGCCGCTCGTCAGGCGTCGCATGGGCGACCACGAACAACTGACGGACACGTTCGACTCCCTCCGTGACGTCGCGTACCCCCTGTTCGTCCGGAAGCACCGACCGCTGGCGGCGTCGCTCGGCGAGCGGGTCGAGCGCGAGTTCGTCGCCTCGCTCGCACGCGAGGTTGCGACCGCCGGGCTGGGAGCCGAGCGATTCGACGACGCGGTGGCGTTCGCGCGGCGTTCAATCCGGGCGAATCCTCGGGCTCCCGCGGGCTATCTGCTCTACGGCGTCGCCCGGAGCGGGCCGTTCGGCCTGCGCCTCGCGCGGGCGCTCCGTCGGCGGTTCGCGTCGTTGAACGTCGCCTGAGTGAAGCGACACCAACCGCCGGTCGACACGGAGTGAACGTCGCCCGGTGACCGCCGCCCCGCACGACCGTCACGACGCGGAACCGCCTCACCGCTCACGTCGAGCGTAGCCCGTCGAGATGCCCGTTAGCCGGACTATTACGTTTAGTTTCTCCGTGGTGTATCCGGTATGCTCAGTTCGGTCGCCGACGCCAAGCGGACGATCAAACCGTACCTCCGCGACGCGAACCGGCGCTACTTCACGTGGTTCGACACACACGACACCTATCAAGAGGGCATCGACGTTTTCGACCGTGACTGGGACAACCTCGTCATCCTCGACGGCTGCCGGTACGACCTGTTCGAAGAGCACAACACCGTCTCGGGCGACCTCGAGAAGGTCACGTCGAAGGGGTCGACGACGACGGAGTTCATCCGCGGGAACTTCCACTCCCGGCGTATCCACGACACCGTCTACGTCACGGCGAACGGCCAACTCGCCAACCACCGCGACGAGTTCGACGTCGAGTTCCACCGGACGTGGGACATCTGGACCGAAGACGAGGCGTGGGACGACGAGAACCACACGGTCCTCCCGGAGACGACGACGGCGTACGCCACCGCGGCCGCCGAGCAACACCCGAACAAGCGGCTCGTCGTCCACTACATCCAGCCGCACTACCCGTTCATCGACTCGCCGATCAGCATCGACGACGCGTTCGACCCGGACACGCCGGACTTCTGGAACCGGATCTTCCGCGACGAACTGTCGATTCCCCGCGAGACGCTGTGGGAAGCCTACCGTGACAACCTCCTTCGGGCGTTGCCGCACGTCCAGGAACTCGTCGACGAACTCGACGGACGGACGGTCGTGACGTCCGACCACGGCAACCTGCTCGGCGAACGCGTGTATCCGATCCCCATCACCGAGTGGGGGCACCCGTACTCGACGTGGGTGCCGAATCTCGTCGAGGTCCCGTGGCTCGTCGTCGAGGGCGACTCGCGCAAGCGAGTGACCGCGGAGCGTCCCGAGACGAGCACGGACGAGTCACCCGACGACGACGCCGTCAGCGAGCACCTGCGACAACTCGGCTACGTCGAGTGAGGCGCTCGACCGTCCCCGCCGACGGCCGAGGCGGCTGACGGCGTCTCTCCTGTGAGCGCTCGCATCCCGCGAGTCGTCACTCCTCGTTGTACCACACGTCGACGTGGTGGGTCGGGGTGAACGACTTGCCGACGACGTCGGGCCGGCCGTTCCCGGTCATGTCGACGACCTTCGCCTCGTGGCTCGGCGTCCCTCGCGCGATGACGTGCTGTTCGAGCGTCCCGTCGCCCGTGTTGGCGTAGAGCAGGTGCATCGGGTCGTCGTTCTCGCCGAGCCCCATCTCACTGACGTAGACGTCGGGGCGTCCGTTCCCCGTGATATCGGCGATCTGGAGGCTGTGCGGACAGAAGAGCTCCTCGTGGAGGAACGTCGGCTCCCAGTCGGTCGTGTCGAACACCGCGAGCCGTCCGGGGTGGGTCCCGTGGGCCGGGGAGTCGCCCTCCGCGAAGACGACCTCGCGGCGACCGTCGCCGTCGAGGTCGGCCGTGGCGACGCGGACATCGTCCCATCCTTCGGCGAGGGACTCGCGCTCCCAGGTGCCGTCGTCCCGTCGGCTGAACAGGTTCGTCCCGGCGATGAGCTCCGTCCGGCCGTCGCCGTCGATGTCGACGACCTCGGCTCCCTCCACCGAGAGGTCGTCCGCGAGGACGTGACAGCACGCGTCCGGCCACGGCTCCTGCGTCGGGTCGTCGGGGACGTCGTAGTAGAACACCGTCTCGGCCGCCTGCGAGAGGCCGACGACCTCCGGTTCGCCGTCGTCGTCGATGTCCGCGATTCGGACGTCGTGGTACATCTCGAAGCGGTCGGTGAGGAGCCGTTCGTGCCACCGGTCGCGCGGGTCGTCGGGCTGTTGGTACCAGTAGACCTCGGGGTGGTGAATCGTCCGCCCGGCGACCAGTTCGTCCCGTCCGTCGCCGGTGATGTCACCGACGGCGGCACCGACCTCGAACCGGCCGGTGTCGGTGATGGCGTGGCGCTCCCACCCGGGGTTCTCGTACCAGAAGACGTTCGCCGCGCGGATGCCGGTCTTCTCGCGGAGCAGTCGTCGCGGGTTCGGATACGACGTTCTGCTCCCGAGGAGCCAGAGGTTGCTCTCGACCCCCTTCCCGCCGACGATGACGTCCGGCCGTCCGTTGCCGGTCAGATCCGTCGTCTCACAGAAGGTGAGTCGTTGTGTCGGCGGTGATGCGTCGATTCGCTCGTGTCGAAACCGCATATCCGGTGATGGACGCCTTCGGGGGTTTGTAATAGGTCGCTTAAACGGGTCAGTTCAACACGGTGTCGACCATCGTCCGCAGTTGCCGTTCGATCCCCCAGTCGAACTGGAACTCGAGGGCCGAGACGACGACGGTGTACACGACGACGCCGACGAGGATGAGGACGCCGAACTCCAGTGCGAGGGGGTCCAGCGTCAGCATCCGGTCGGTGTAGACGACGGCTCCGGCCATGATTGCGGCCGCGACGAACGGGTAGATCAGTTCACGCAGGACCCGAGTCCACGTGGTGTCGAGACACTTCAAGAGCAGATAGGTGTCCAGTTGGAACATGGGGAAGGCGAACAGGCCGACGACGAGCGCCGCCGTCCCCTCGATGCCGAACCGCATCGTCACCGGGACGATGAGTATCGCCATCAGGACGACGCGGGTCGCCCCGAGTTTCGTCCCGTAGTCGGGCCGCCCCACGGCTCTGAACACGGAGCCGTACGACGACGTGACGGAGAGGAGGAGGCCGTAACCGGCGAGTATCTGCATCGTCGTGATCATCGGGACCCACTTCGTCCCGAGGAACGCGCGGACGAACACGGGCGTGACGGCCGCGATGCCGAACGCCATCGGGAACGAGACGAGCGTCGTGAGCCGCAACGACTGGAAGAAGCCCCGTCTGAGCGCCTCGATGTCGTCTTGGACCTGTGAGAACGCGGGGAACGTGACGTCACGGATGACTTCGGACACCTCCGTTCCGGGCGCGTTCGATAGCTGGTACGCGAGACGGTAAAAGCCGAGCGCCGTCGAACTGAGCAACACGGCGACGATGATGTCGTCGCCCTCGCTGTAGAGGAAGTACACGAGCGAGGAGCCCGTGATCCACTTGCCGTAGCCGATCATCTCCTTCGCGCGGCCGCGGTTGAACCGGGGCCACGGTCGGTAGTCGTGGGCGGCGTACGAGACGATTAAACGGGCGACGTCGGCAGCCAGGAAGCCGAACACCAGCGCCCAGACGTTCTGGAAGACGAGCGCCCAGCCAAGTCCGACGGCGAAACGTGCGAGCGACCCGCTGACGTTGTAGAGGAACTGGAAGTTGAAGTCCAGGTTCTTCTTGAAGTAGACGACGGCGGGGTTGTGGAGACTGATGAGCAGCGGGGAGACCCCCACGACTCGAACGACGTCGGTGGCACGCGGTTCGTTGAGAAAGCCCGCGATGAACGGCGCTGCGACGTAGAGGAAGACCACGATGAGGAGGCCCCGAATCGTCTTCAGCGTCAGGGCGGTGTCGAGGTACCTGTCGACGTTCTCCTCGTGCTGGTGGATGAGCGACTCGTCCAGTCCGAGTTTCGAGACGCGACGCAGCGAACTGAGTCCGAGGAGGGCGATTCCCATCAACCCGAAGTCGGCGGGCGTCAAGAGCGACGCCAGGATGACCGTCAGGAGGAGCTGGAGGAGCCTGTCGGAGACGTTCATCGACATGACCCACATCCCGCTCTTGATCGCCTGCTCTGCGACTCCGCCGGACGGGGAGGCGTCCGCGAACAGCTGTTTCAGACGGTCCAACACGGCTTGTCACCTCGGGACTCGCGCTCGGTTGGTGGTTCCACGGGGGGTGGACTGGTCCCGCGGACGGAGTCGACACCGGCCGCGGGTGACGTCCTCGACACGTCCGGATGGTACGGCGAACCCATTGCTCACGGATGCTGGCTAAACGCCCATTGTTATACCCGGATTAGAGCCGTGGTCGACGCGACGCGTGGTCGCCGGTTCGTCCGACTGTCAGTTCCCCGTCGTCCCGAAGACGTTCCCGTCCCTGATCCCGGTGATGCGGACGGTCGACGAGCCGGTTCCCTCCAGCAACTCCCGTGTCACCGCACAGGTGTCCCCCGACTCGACCGGACCGAGTTGGTGGACGCTCCCCGACTCCGATTCCGACCCCTTCGGGGTGAGTTGCGGTGGGTTCCGTATCTGGAGCGAACAGCCGCCCTCGGGCAGCGATTCGATGACGAACGGGTACCCGCCGGTGACGTAGTTTCCCTTGTCCACGGCGACGTTCTCACACCCGCTGAGGGAGACACCGTTCCGAGCCCCCGCGGGCTGTTTCACCTGGCAGGCGACGAGTTCCGAGCCGTCAGCCCCGTTGAGTTCGATCGCCGAGCCCTTGCTCGCCGTCCCGGTGACGGTGACGTTTTCGAGCCGGGTCCAGTGGGGCTTGGGAGGGACGTCGCGGCGCGGCCGCCACGCGATCGGACCGGACCCCGGCCGCGCACGTCTGACCGCCGGCGTCCGCTCGAGATCGATCTCGATCAGCGTGTCACGGACGCGCAGGCTCCGCGCCGCCGGGTTCTGTTCGATGGCCGACTGGACGACCGACCCCTGTGGGATGTGTTTGAGCCTGATCGCGCAGTTTCGGATCTCCGCGCCCGGTTTCTGGCGAGGGACGCCCTCGGTCGCGTTCGCGCCGTCGATCATGATCGCCCGCGGGTTGAACCCCTGCTCCGTGTCGGTCAGCGCGGGACCGTTGTAGCGGCGGAAGTCGATGGTGACCGTACACCCCTGGGCGTAGCTCCCCTTCCCGCTGAGACGGATGCTGCTGACGTTGTTGTTCTCGAAGTGCGAGTCGAGGACCTGGACCTTGCCGAGGTTCCGGCTGGTGTACATGCCGTTGTTGCCGAACTCGCTGAACTCGCACTGTTCGACCCGGAGCGTGCCCTCGTGTTCGAGGCCGGCCCAGACGCCGATCCGACCGTTTCCCGGCGTCCCGTTCGGGCTGTCGTAGCGGTCGGGATGCCCGCCGTGTGGGACTCTCACGTTCACGAGACGTCCCGTCCCCCGCGGCTGGGTGACGCCGAGATTGAACGCCTGCCCCGTGAGTCCCCCGCGGCCGACGTACTCCACGTCCTCGATGTGGAACTTCGTCGGACACCGGACCTGCATTCCGCCCCGGCAGTCGCCACGCATGTCGACGTCGATACCGCGGAACAGGAAGGCGTCGACGTCGTTCACGCGGAGGAACTTCCCGGTGAAGCCCTCCGGAAGCCGAAAAACGGCATCACCGTCGCCGACGAACCCGACCCGTCTGTTCGACACGTCGATGGGTCCGTCCAGCGCGTACGTCCCACCCGGAACGACGATTCGCGTACCCCGTTCGAGCGCGTCGCTTAATACGCTGTTAATCGGTTCCGACCCGTCGGTGCTCGCGCCGAGGTCGTCGACGAGGTTCACGGTCCGGTCGAACGGGATGTCAGCCGGTCCACCGCTGGTCGCCGCCGACGGGGCGGCGGTCGGAGTCGGCGCGGGTGACGAGTCGCTAGGTGGTTCCGACTCTGTAAAGAGACCGCAGCCTGCGAGGCTCGCGATGCCGCCGACACTGAGCGCCTGGAGGAGGCGTCGGCGGGAAAGCGGGGAGTCGCCGGGGGCTGTCATTACGACCACTAGCTTCGTGGTCAGGCTTCGTTATTCCGTCGTTTCCGCAGGCGATTTACGTCTCGCCGGAGACGGGCCGCTCCTCCTGATGTCTCGTGTTATCCGTCGAGGTCCTCGAACGTGAGCGATCCCGACCCCGTCACGTTCATCGTGACGATGTCACCGGAGAAGGCGTACGCGTCGACGTCGTCGCCGTCGACCGACCCGCTGATGTAGCCACCGCTGGTCAGGTCGGCCGTCTCGACCGTCGCGCTCCGGTACCGCTTCTCCGCGTTGCCGCTCACCTCGAACTCGTACGAGGAGGTGCCGCCGGCGCTCTCGATGACGAGGCGGTTCGGAAGCGAGGGGTCGGTGCCGGCGTCGAGCGCGTCGGGGTCGACCTGCTCCCCGTCGAGGTAGACGCCCGCGTCTCCCTCCACCCTGAAGTCGGTGATCGAGCCGTTGAAGAGGTACGCGTCGGGGTCCTCGCCGACGGAACCCTCGGCGCTCGACCCGGAGACGTTCTCCTCGGCGCCCGACGCGGAGAGGTCCGCGAACAGTTCGCCGTCGACCGTGAACTCGTACGTCGCCGGCCAGTCGGGGACGCCGACGATTTCGAGACGGTGGTCCGGGCCGACCTCGGCGAGCGAGACGTCGGACCCGTCCACGGCGAGGGAGCCGGGGCCGCCGAGGTCAGCGAAGACGACCGTCCCGTCGAACCGGAAGCTGTCGCCGCCGCCGAGGCCGACGGTGCCGGTGATGGTCGTCGAGCCGTCGGCGTGCACCGTCAGCTCCTCGTTGTCGTTGGCGCGGTAGGTGCCGTCGAGCACGGGTTCGGCGGCGCCGCTCACGCGAACGGTGTAACTGAACACGTCGGCACCGGTGTCGGCGCGGACGAGCAGTTCGTGGTCGTACGCCGGTTCGTCCGAGCCACCCGAGCCCCCGCCGGTCGAGCCGTCGGTGTTCTCGTCTTCTTCCTTCCCGTCGAGGGTCGAGAGGTCGAGTTCGGTGTCGTCGACGAAGACGGCACCGGGCCCGCTGAGTTCCGCGGAGCTGACGTCGCCGAAGAACCGGAAGGTGTCGCCGCCGCCGAGGCCGACGGTACCGGTGATGGTCGTCGAGCCGTCGTCGTTCGTGACCAGTTCCTCGTTGCCGTTGGCGCGGTAGGTGCCGTCGAGCACGGGTTCGGCGGAGCCGCTCACGTTGACGGTGTAGCTGAACACGTCGGCGCCGGCGTCGGCGCGGACGAGCAGTTCGTGTTCGGTGTTCGCGTCCGAGCCACCCGAGTCGCCGCCGGTCGAGCCGTCGGTGTTCTCGTCCTTTCCGTCGAGGGTCGAGAGGTCGAGTTCGGTGTCGTCGACGAAGACGGCACCGGGCCCGCTGAGCTCCGCGGAGACGACCGTCCCGTCGAACCGGAAGGTGTCGCCGCCGCCGAGGCCGACAGTGCCGGTGATGGTCGTCGAGCCGTCGTCGTTCGTGACCAGTTCCTCGTTGCCGTTGGCGCGGTAGGTGCCGTCGAGTACGGGTTCGGCGGCGCCGCTCACGCGAACGGTGTAGCTGAACACGTCGGCGCCGGCGTCGGCGCGGACGAGCAGTTCGTGTTCCGTACCGGTCTCCGATCCGTCTCCGGGCGAACCAGTGCCGTCCGAGGGCGACCCGCTGGAGCCGCGGCCGACGTCCGGAATCGGACACGCGTCGCTCGACGTGAGGTTCTGCGTCGAGACGTCCGACGACCGGCTGACGACGGCCTCGCCGCTGACGCGGATGTTGCTGTCTTCGACGCGCGCGTTGGCCGTGTCGTTCATGACGATTCCGTTGCGGTTCGACCCGGTCTGGTGGATACAGCAGTTCGTGATGACCGTGTCGTCGCCCGACTCGACACGGACCGCCGCCCCGTTGTCGGTCGAGCCGTTGATCGTGACGTTCTCGAGCCGGACCCAGTGTGGCTTCGGCGGGGTGTCCTGGTCGTCGCGGAAGTTCCAGCCGGGCTTGACGCGGTACACCGCGGGTGCCTGCCCCGCGTCCATCTGGATGTACGTGTCGCGGATCGTCGCGCTCTGTGAGGCCGCGTTCATGCAGATCGCGCCCCGGATGTTCCGGTCGTACAGCGTGTTCAGCACCCGGATGTCACACCGCTCGATGAGCGCGCCACGCTCCTCCGCCGGCCGAGAGGGGTCCGTCGGCTCCGTCTTCGGCGGATACGAGCCGATGGTCTCCCCGTTCTTCGCCTGGTCGATGCGGATCGCGCGGGTGTTGAACGCCTTGTCGGTCGCGATCCACTTCCCGTCGTACCGCGCGTGGTCGATGACGAACGTCGAGTCCTTCACCCAGCTCCCCGCCCCGAGATACGGACCGAGGAGACGTTGTTGTTCTCGAAGTAGCAGCCTTCCACCTGGATGTTTCCGGGGGTTCGGCCGGTGTAGAGGCCGTTGTTCCCGAACTCGCGGAAGTCGCAGTCGAGCACGCGGAGCGTGCCCTTGTTCGCCCAGCCGGACCAGATACCGATCCGACCGTCACCGCCGTCGTACAGGTCCATGTAACCGCCGTTTTTCACCCGTGCGTTCCGGAGCACACCGACGCCGCGCTCGTCGTGGAGGCCGAGGTTGAACGCCTGTCCCGACCGACCGCCCCGACCGAGGTACTCGACGTTCTCGACGTGGAACTTCGTCCGACAGTAGACTTTCAGCCCCGTGTTCCGGTTGTTCCTGACGTCGACGTCGATTCCCTCGAAGAGGAACTCGTCCGACTGCCAGAGGTCGATGAACTTCCCGCGGAAGCCCGTCGGCACGAGCGTCACGTCGCCGTCTCCGACGATACCGAACCGCTCCGCGCTCGTGGTAAACGTGCTCGTCAGCTTGTAGGTGCCCTCCGGCAGCACGACGAGCGTCCCGGTCTGCACCGCCTTCCGAAGCGCGCTGTCGATCGAGACGCCTCCGGTCGGGTCAGCACCGAAGTCCGCTACCAGGTCGACCGTCCGGTCGAAACTGATACCGTGCCGTTCGATCGCGGCCCCGGCGACCGCCGCCGAGCCGAGTGTCAGTGAGACCGCTGCCGCACCTGCTTTGAGGTACGTCCGTCGGCCGATCAGTCCGTCATCGTGGAGCCGCCGCTCCGCAGAGCGGTTGCCCGCTGGGTCGCGTGCCATTGCACCTTTCTTGACCCGGATGTCGGATTTAAGGGTGACCCCCAAAACATTTCGTCTGATAACCTGGGTATGAAAACAGAGAAAGTTGGCGACACAGGTATGTTTAGTTCAGGGATATAAATAAACAATTAACGAGATCTCAGCAGAACGCTGACGGTGTAAAACACCGTCATTTCCCGGAACCGGCCTCCGAAGCACGTGTGAAACACACCGCCGCGCTGGTTTCTCCCGATCGGAGTCCACAGTCCACGAGTTCGGGGACGGCCGATGTGTTCGGGCCTACCGGAATCTCAGAATTGGTTTCCGAGGCGCTCCCGAGAGTCGAGGTGCTCACTCCATGTAGCCGAGTCCACGGAGCCGCCCTTCGACCTCGGAGAAGTCCTCGTGGTCGCGAGCGCGTTCGCCCGCGTCGCCACCCTCCCGGTCGTAGGTCGTCTGCTCGACGGCTCTCTCCGCCGGGTCCGACCCCGCCTCGAACAGTTCCGAGAGGACCCGCCCGTCAGCACCGGCGGGTACCGCCTCGCCCATCAGGTGCAACACGGTCGGGGCGACGTCGGCGACTGTGGCGTCCTCGGGGCGGCTTCCAGGCTCGATTCCGGGTCCTTTCGCAAGGAACACCCCGTCCGGACGGTGGTCGGCGACCTTCACCGTCGGTTCTTTGAACGTCTCCTCTGCGAGGTCCGGCGTGACGCGGTACCGTTCGCGCCCGTCGATCACGACGTCGGGCGCGAACTCGTCGCCCGAGTAGAGGTCGACGCCGTCGTGGACGTCGAGCACGGGTCGACCCGTCGTGGGGTCTTCGAGTCCGCGGAGCGCCTCGACGAGTCGGGTCTTCACCGCGGGGACGTCCGCCGGGTCGACGGTTCCCGACGCGAACCGCTCGGTGTCGTTGACGTACACGCTTCCCAGCCCGTGGAGGAACGCCTGGGTCCCGGTCGGGTCCATGTCGTAGAGCGAGTGATCACCCGGAACCCTCGTCGCCGCCGCCTGGAGGACCGACTGCGGGAGGACGTCGACCAACAGGTCCTCGGTCACTCCGATCCGTTCGAGCGCGTCCGTCACCCGATCCTTCGAGACGCCAGCACGGGAGAACAGCCCGCGGACGCCCGCGTCTCCCTCCTCGGCGAAAAAGCCCCGTTCGAGGAGATACCGATTGACGTTGACGTGGTAGTCGATCTCGCCGAACCCGTGGTCGGAGACGACGAACAGTGCGTAATCGTTCGCCTCGCAGTAGTCTATCGCGTCGCCGACGATACCGTCGAAGTACTGGTACTGCTCCTTGAGGACGGCCTCGTCCCAGACGAGGTGCTGGAGTCGGTCCGGGCCGGTGAAGACGAAGAACACCAGTTCCGGGTCGTCCCGCTCCAGCATGAGGTCGAGGAGGTCGCGCCGCGACTCGACGAGCGACCGGAGTGCCGACACGAACTCCTCCTCGCGGCCGTGGTACTCCTTCCAGTCGAGGCCGACCTGGTACTCCGGCAGTCGCCGCTCGATGGCCGTCGCAAGGGCTGACGGGCGGGCGAAGCGTTGCCCGCTAGCCGACTCGGGCGTCATCATCCCCGTGACCATCTGTCCGTCGATCTCGGAGGCCGGGTAGGTCATCGGGACGTTTCCGACCGCCGCCGGCGTGACGATATCCCACAGGGGCGGTTGCCGTCGGTCGTCGCTGGTGTAGGGCTGCTGGCCGTACTCCTCGTCGAGCCGCATGAACTCGTAGATGCCGTGTGTGTCCGGCCGGGCGCCCGTCGCGATGGAGGGCCACGCGATGGGTGTGTTCGCCGGCACCGTGCTCTCGAGCGGGCCGGCGGCCCCGTCGGTGAACAGCCGCTCGACGTTCGGGAGCAGCCCCGCGTCTACCCACCGGGTGAGCGGCTCCCACGGAACGCCGTCGAGGCCGAGAACGAACGCGCCCTCGGCTGTGGTTCCGGTCATATCAGGTACTCGTCTCACAGCAGGTGGACGAACGGCTTTGTTACCGACGTGTTACTCCCCGAGTCGGGTCCGGGAGGCTCCCGAGTGGCTCGTTCTGCGCGCTAATTCCCGTATAACAAACCCTCGGTCACGACTACTCCCGTCCGTGCAGGGCAGCGATTCGAGGTCGACGCTCGTGGACGGCGACTCGGCCCCGGCGGACGCGGGTGCGTCACCGGTCGGCGAGGCGTCCGACGAGCGTTCGCACTCGCCCGAGCCGACGGAGAAAGCGGTCCTCGTCGTGGGTCCGAGCGGCGTCGGTGGTATCGCACAGTACATCGACGACCAGGTAACCCGGCTCCCCGACGACTACCGAACCCGGACACACACGACGGTTCCCGAACGGCGGTCGACCGGAGCGCTCCTCTACGTGGAGACGCTGCTCTGGACGCTCCTGTCGGCGCTCCGGTTCACCCTTCGCCGTCGACCGGACGTCGTTCACGTCCACACCTCCTACCGCTTCGCCTTCTACCGTGGGAGTTTCTACGTCCTCTTCGGGACGTACGTCTGGCGACGGCCCGTCTTCGTCCACGTCCACGGGTCGAGTTTCGACGAGTTCGTCGCCGACGCGTCACCGCTCGTCGGACGGGTTCAGTCGGCGGTGTTCGACGCGGCGACCGAGGTCATCGTCCTCTCGACCTACTGGAAGCGCGTCGTGTCCAGACGCGCCGACCCGACGAAGATCCGCGTGGTTCCGAACGCGGTCGACCCGGCCGAGTACGACCCCAGTACCCCTCGACGCCGCGGGTGGTGTTCGTCTCGAACCTCATCGAACGGAAGGGCGTCCGCGAACTCGTCACCGCGCTCGGTTCCGTCCTCGCCGACGACCGGGGTTCGCTCCGGGTCGACATCGCCGGCGACGGGCCGCTCTCCGACCTGGTCGAGTCGCTGGCTGAGGAACATCAGCGCGTGACCTACCACGGATACGTCTCCGAGGAGCGAAAGCGGGCGCTTCTCGAACGCGGCTCCGTCTACGTTCTCCCGTCGTACGCCGAGGGCCTCCCGATTGCGCTCTTGGAGGGGATGGCCGGCGGCAACGCGGCGGTGGCGACGACCGTCGGTTCGATCCCCGAGGTCGTCGACGACCGGTCGGGCCGGTTGGTCGAACCCGGTGACGACGACGCGCTCGCGGCGGCCCTCGAATCGCTCGTCGCCTCGCCGACGACGGTACAGGAGATGGCCCGTCGAAACCGCTCGCTCATCGAGACGCGCTACTCTTGGGAACGGGTCGTCACGCAACTCGTCGAGGCGTACGAATCCGCCTGAAGCGGCCAGACGCCGCACGTCACGTTCGCTGCGGCCGTCTCTCTCCCGACCCATACGAGATGTGACATCTGAGCACGCGGCGTCTGCCCTCCGTGACGCACACGCCAGTGGCGGGACTGGCTTCCAGCCCCGGGCGTGGGACGTCGCCGACTCTCACGACGCGTGAGCGACGCCCGAGTCCGGTTCGATACGATAAAATACAGTTAACTTGTCGTTTTATAGAACATTAACTAAGGACGGTGCGCCGCCCGTGTGAGACAAGAGTGATTTGTAGATGACTGATGCGATGGAACTGGCAGTCGTCGGTGCCGGCCACATCGGGACGGTTCACCTTCAGTCCGCCCACGCGATGGACGGTGTCACAGTCACCGGGGTCGCGGACCCGAAAGACGCGAACCGAGACCGGGCCGAGCGACTGACCGGCTGTCGCACTTACGAGGAGTACGAGCGCCTCTTCGCGGTCGAAAACGTCGATATCGCCGTGATAGCCGTCCCCCCGTTCCTCCACCTCGACGCCGCGACGGCCGCGGTCGAGGCCGGGTGCCACCTGTTCGTCGAGAAGCCGCTCGGGAGAACGACCGCCGAGGCGGAGGCCATCGTCGAGCGCGCCGACCGCGCGGGCGTCTCCCTCGGCGTCGACCACACGGTTCGGTATCACCCCGAGATACGGGAGCTGAAGACGAAGTACGACGCCGGGGAACTCGGACACGTCCCGCTGGCGACCATCAGGCGTATCAACGACGGACCGTTCGACTCGCCGCCTGCCGGCGACGCCGAGATCGCCTCGGGGTGGCACGTCAACCCGACCGCGACCGGCGGCGGCGCGCTGATGGACCTCGGCGTCCACCTCTTCGACACCCTTCGGTGGTTCTTCGGCGACCTGACCGTCGAACACGCGGAACTCGACCGCCAACTGGACCTGCCGTACGAGGACACCGCGACGGTCGTCGCCACGAACGGCGACGGAACGACGGCGGTGCTGAACTGCGGCTTCTTCCAGTGGGAGCGACCGCCCGACGTGAACATGGACTTCCGACTCGACGGCATCACCGACACGCTTCACAGCGATTCGTTCGTCCCCGACCGCTTCATGACGTACGCCGCCCGCACTGCCGCGGAGAACGTCGTCAAGCGCTCTGTCGGTGCCGACCCCGAGTACTTCGGCCCGTCGTACTACTACCGCGCGCACCACGACGCGCTGACGGCGTTCTGTCAGGCTGTGAGACGCGGCGAGGACCCCCCGGTCGACGGGACGGACGGCCTCCGGGCGGTCGAACTCGTCCGGAGCGCGTACGAGATGGCCGACGACGCCGACTGGTTCGACGACGTGGACGACGCGACTCGACCCCTCAGGAGTGGTCCCCGGTGACGGACGTCCGCGGCCGGGTCCTCCCAGAACTGGACCGCGAGACGATTCGTCCCACCGTTTCGACGCTCTTCGACCGACAACTCGACACCGGGTGGTCCCCCGACGGAGTGCTCGTCGTCCCCGACGTCCACTACCCGTTCCACCCGAGCACTGGACTCGTGACGAACCCCGACGTCGTCGACGCTGTCGTCGCCGAACTCCGCGACCGGACCGACGCCCCGGTCGCGCTCGGCGTCACGAGTACGGACGACACCGGTCGGCAGACCGCGGAGTGGATCGGATACTCCAGCGTCGTCGAGCGACACGACGTCGACGTGGTCGACCTCCACGACGAGAGCGCGACCACACAGGTCGCTCCCGCGGCGCACGAACCGGTCAGAGTCGACCTCCCGGCGCCCCTCGCCGACCGGGCCGTCGTCAACGTGCCGACGGTCCGCTCCGACCCGGAGCTGTCGCTCGTCGCCGCGAGCGCGAACCTCGCGCTCGCGGGGAACGAGACGAACCCCCGCTCGGGGATGCGGGCCGTCCCTGCCGCTGTCGACCCGGTGGTTACGCTGGTCGACGGGACGTACACGCACGTCGGCGGCACGCGCGCGTCGCAGTTCCTGCTCGCGGGCGACCACCGCGCGGTCGACCTGGTGCTCCGCGAGGCGGTCGACAGCGTGGAGGACCTCCCGTACCTCGATTCGGAGGGAGTCGACACCGCCGACCGACTGACGCTCGGAGGGATCGCTCTCGACGAAATCACCGAGTCGCTCGGTGGCGCACCGAGCCGTCGCGATGGCGACTCGGAGCCGGGGGACGTGATGCAGGCGGGCTACCGACTGTACGCTCGACTCAGCGGCGACCTCCTCCCGCCGCAGATGTTGGAGGACGACGCGTGAGCGAGACGGCGTTCGTGACCGGCGCGACCGGGTTCCTCGGGACGCATCTGTGCCGTCGACTGGTCGCGGACGGCTGGCGGGTCGGTGGGCTCCGCCGCGAGTCGTCCGACGTCGCGCCGCTGGCCGGTCTCGACGTCGACTGGCATACCGGCGACGTCCGCGACCGGTCGACGCTCCGCGAGGCGTTCGGGTCGTACGACACCGTGTTTCACCTCGCCGGCGTCGGCCTCCAGAGCGCCGCCCCCGAGACCGTCCGCTCGGTGAACGTCGAGGGGACCGAGGCCACCCTGAAAGCCGCCCGGGACGCCGGCGTCGACCGCGTGGTGTTCACGAGCACCGCCGGCACGAGGGGTCGACCCGGTTCCGAACTGGCGACCGAGTCCGACGTCTCGACCCCGGTCGGGGCGTACCAGCAGTCGAAGGCCGAGGCCGAAGCGCGCGTCGCCTCGTACGTCGAGGACGGTGGCGACGCGGTCGTCGTCCACCCCACGTCGGTGTTCGGCCCCGGGGACTGGACGTTCACGGCGAAACTCGTCGCGCTCGCCCGCGACCCCAAGCTCTTCGTCTGCCTTCCCGGGGGCGTCAGCGTGGTCGACGTCAGGGACGTCGTCGGAGGCATCATCGCGGCCCGACGGAGGGGACGCGCCGGTGAGCATTACATCCTCGGCGGGGAGAACCTCACGTTCGAGGAGGCGGTCGGCGTCGTCGCGAACGTCGCCGACGGCCACGAACCGGCCGTTCGCATCCCGCCTCAGGTCGTCCGCGCCGCCGGTCCGGTCGTCGAGCGGATCAACGACGCGCTCGGCACCCGGATGTTCCCGGTCAACGCCGACATGGCACGGCTCGCGACCCAACACATGTTCTACAGCTCCGAGAAGGCCCGGCGCGAACTCGACTACTCGTTCGCGCCGCTCTCGGAACACGCCGCGCGCGCGGTGCGGTGGCACGAGTCCCAGTAATCGCCTTTCCGTCTCGGCCCCGTCTCCGTTCCACCGCCGTCTGACGACGCTGCTCGCGCTCGCCCGTAGACGCGCGAGTGCCAGCGAATACGGCACGGGCTCTCTCCGGACCTCCGCACCCAGTCACGACCCGATAACGGGCTCGCTCTCGGTCGGCTCGGAGTCGGGGAGGTCGACGTAGTAGACGGTGAACCCGCCGTTCGACTGGATGCGGTGGACGCGGGGCTGGTGGTGGAGCGACTCGAAACTCGCCTCGCTGTACCGCAACTCCCGGTACGATATCACCGCACGTTCGCGGGTCATGGTGGAGACGGGGAAGTAGTGATCACGACGGACCACCTGTTCGTCGGCCGTCTGGTAGTGTTGAACCAAATCGTCCATCTCCTCGGACTCGACCGTCCCCGTGGGAATCGGGAACGGTCGGACCACCCCCGGATACCAGCTCGTCCCGGGTTTCGACTGATCCGCCTGCTTGTACCTGATCGTCGCTGTCCGGGTCGAGCCGTACCACACCTCACCGCTCAGGCCCCCGTCCGGACCGTCCGGCACCTGTTTCTCGAACGAAGTCGTCCACCCCTCCATCTGCTGTTGGTCCCCGTGCATGGTGTACTTGTAGATGAACGGCGAGCCGAACAGGGTGACGACGGACAGGCCGAGCACGAGCACCGCGGCGACGACTGCTACCGGACGGACGTATCTGCCGATGCCGTTCTCCTGGGCGACGGAGATGAGCGAGTAGAGCGCGAGCGCGCCGAACAGCGTGATGAGCACCATTCCGAAGCCGATGTGTCTGAAGAAGTACGCCGAGACCGCGCCGAGGAACTGCAGGACGAAGAACGGGATCAGGGTGATTCCGCCGACAGTGAGCGTCGTAATCGCGAGTTCCGTGGTCGGGAGCTCCGTCTCGGAACCACTGCGGTACCGCAGGAGGTATCGGAGAACGAGCAGGCTCGCCAGCCCGATGAACATCGCCTCGACGGAGAACATCTTCAGGAATATCTCGGCGGGACTGACTCCGATGTCGCCCAGCGAAGCCGTCTGATTGGCGACGACCTCTCCGGTCTGTGCCTCGCCCTGTTGCGTGTTGACGATAGCTTCGACGGTGTTGTTCGCGGCGACGAACAGCCGCCAGTGGTTGAGGTTCCACGCGAGGAATCCGGCGTTCAGGAGGATCACCTCGCTGTAGACCGTTCGAGCCTCGGTCAGCGGGTGGTTCCAGTCCCGGAGACGGGCCCAGAACTGTAGTCCGGCCATCACCGTGAAGAGGATGAGTGCGTTCAGCGCCGCCTGCGGGTGGAGAGAAATGAGACAGAGTCCGGTGAGAACCAGTGTGAGACTCGTCATCGAGAGGAACCGGCCGACTCCCGTCTGGGGCTCGGTCTTCATGTGCGCGAAGACCGCGTAGAGCACGACCGGGAAGTAGAGGGTCGCCATCGTGAACGGATGAAACGAGAGGTACGTACTGACCAGGTTGACCGGCATGAGCAAGAACGCCGCGAACGCCGCCAGCGCGACGGCACGCCGGTCGTTCACCAGCTTCCTGATGAGCAACGGGATGCCGAGGAAGTAGATGACGACGAACAGCAGTTCGGTCCGCATCATCGAATGCGGGACCCCTGCCGCGCCGAGTTTACTCGCGAAGACGGCGACGAGGTGACTCGCCGGGTAGACGAGCGCGTCCGGGGAGAACTCACCGGCGGCGATAGACCGCGTGTACCCGAGATGGACGAGCGCGTCGGCGAGGCCGTAGAACTCGTAGCCGCGGAGCAACGGGAGCGCCGGAATCGTGAAAGCGGTCACCCCTGCCAGGAGCAGTGCGTAACTCCAGAGCGTGCTCTCGGTGGGGACGTACAGCAACAGCGTGAACGACAGCGCCATCACGCCGAACCAGAGAATCCAGAAGACGAGCGGCGTCGAACCGTATATCGACACCTCGAATCCGTTCGCCGGTGCCGCCCGCAGCGTGAGAACGAGTCCGAGGAGCGACACGAAGCCGAGCGTCAGCGCGAGTTTGACCCGTCGCTCTGCACCGGCCGTGAGCGTGGTCGTCTCGTCCACTCGCTCGGACCGCATCCCCGGGAGGTCGATAGAGTGCCTAGTCGGCCACACAACTGTCTCTCACCACTCGCTCGTGGCCCATTATTATTCGCGGATTAACGGGTTCTTACCCCATCGAGCGACCGAAATACGACCACACGGGAACGACAGCCGAGACGACCTCGCGGTGTCGACCGAGCGGTGCTCCACCGCCGTCGTCCACGGTCGCCACACGCGTTCGTGTCTCGTCGTCGATGTCCGGAGCGACGCGCCGTCCCGTCGTGTGCTCCGCTCGTCTCGTCCGTCGTCGTCGCTGTGGTACTGACGAAGCCGTGGGGGACGCTCGGTCCGGTCCACTTCAGCGGAAGACGAGACGTCCACCGCTCGCCCTGCACGTGACCGAATATCGAACCTCGAATGCGGTTTGTTCCTCGCTCCTTCGAGCGCTCTCGCCGCTACGCCGACACGTCGACCCAGAGGGTCAGATGTCGGTAGGCGTTCTCGACGGTCGGGTTCTCCGGCGGCGAGCCTCTGTACACGAGATACGTCAGCCGGAGGTTCGAACCCACCATGTTCGGTTCGATGCTGTGTCGGATGCGGACGGTCTCACCCGCTTCGACCGTTCGGTTCAGACGCGTCACCTCGCTCTTCACGTTCACCGTCTCTTGGTCCTCGTCGAACTGTTGAAGTTCGACGACGACGCTGTAGTCGGCCGTGACCTCCTCTCGGTTTTCGAGTTCGAGGACGTACTGGGCTGACTCGCCCTGAGCGAACTGTGTCTTGTAGCCGCCGGCCTGGAGTTCGCCGTTGTCCGCCTCGGTCAACAGTCGAGCCCCGGTGTACGTCGTTCCGTCGACCGGAGCAGCGATAGCGTATCCGACGCTTCCCACGCCGAGGATGACCGCCACAGCCAACCCGACGTTCAACACCGTTTCGGTCGACGACGACCCGGCGAGCCGGCCGGGGTTCAGTTTCCCCACCGGGAGTGTGTACCGCGTACTCGGCGGGGCACGCCACCGTCTGAGGGCACCGGCCGCGAACAGGAGAACGACGACGGCGTTGACGGCTCCGAGGAGCGGCCGAACCTCGTACGGCAGTTCGAGCGCGGACATCACGAGTCCCGCGAGCGCAACCAGCGCGACGCTCAGCGCGAGCGAGAGGACCACGCGTCCACTCCCGGAGAGTCGCGCGCCGACGGACGAGCGGTCGCTCTCGGTGCCCGGTGTCCGGTCGGTCGGGACCTGCTCGCGCGTGGCGTACAGCAGTGTCGTGAGCGCGTATCCCGGTGCGACGAACACTAAAAGCATCGCCGCGACGATGCGCGCCGGTCCCCCGTCGGTGAAGAGCACGACGGCGTCGAGCACCCCGAGGGTGAGGAGCGAGACGACGACGTCTCCAGCGAGGGACGTGTCCGACTCGCTCTCTCTGGACGTCCCGGTCATCCATCCCCGCCCAACACGGCCTGTGGTCCGTTGACGACAGTCTCGCGTCTCCGAGCGCTCATGCGTTGTTCGACCAGTTGAGAACCGTTCCGCTTCATTATAGACCGGATAACAGTGTCGACCACCTCAGGAGTCGAGATAGCCGAGCGATTCGAGCCGTGATCTGACCTCCGACTCGTCGACCGTCTCCCCGTCGTCGGTGGGCTCGACGCGAGCGAGCACCTCACGGAGGACGAACGCGACGTACTCGTCTCGCGTCTCGAACTCCGAGTGCGGGAGTCGCCCGTCGACCTGTTCGAGGAGGTGTCGGGGAATTCGAACGACGTCCGTCTCGGACGGTGCTGTCGCGTCCGTTCGTGTCACGTCCGCGTCGTTCCGTCCGGAGCGGTTTCGTTATGCCCCGTGTAAGCCCGGGCGTGACCCGCGACGGGGCGGCAACGCGCTGCACGCCCCGCTCGCGCTGTGGGGTCCGCCCGATGCACGTGGGGCGTCCGAACACTCCGACTCCGTCGCACGGATTCGAGGCGGTTCCTCACGAGGCGACAGCAGCGGATGACGTCGGCACAGTCGAACGACGACGTCGGTCTAACTGCCGACTAACCAAATCCCGTAGTCCCCTCGGTTCGAGACGAATGGACGACCGACGAAACATCGTCCTCGTGACCGCCGACAGCCTGCGGGCAGACCACTGCGGGCACCTCGACGGCGAGAACCTGACACCGAACCTCGACCGTCTCGCAGCCGACGGTGTCGCCTTCGAGACCGCGATGGCGAACGCCGGGGCGACCCGCGCGTCGATGTCCTCGTTTCTCACGGGGCGGTACCCCCACGCACGCCCCACCGCGTCCTCGGTACGGGACCTCGTCGGTCAGCACTTCGCCGCCGAGGACACCCTTCCCGAACGGCTGTCCCGCCGAGGGTACGAGACGGCGGTGTTCACCGCGAACCCGTGGACGTCGCGGTACTTCCTCGACGAGGACCTCTTCGACCACTTCGTCGACTTCATCGACGGGGACGGCGACACCCCCAGTGAGACGTCGGGGGACGTCGGAACGACGGTCGAGCGCGGCGGCACGCTGAATCGGATGGTGAACTGGTGGCAGGGCCAGGACATGTTCATGACCTGGGAGGCGATGAGCGACCGCATCGAGACGTGGCTCGCGGACGCGTCGGAGCCGTACTTCTGCTGGGTGTTCGTCGTCGACCCGCACATGCCGTACCTCCCCCCGCGGCCCACCGCACGCAGTCGCAACTGCTTGTCTACGCCGCGAACGCCTGGCTGTACGCCGACCGTCCCGGCCCCTTCGACTCGTTCTTCAGCGACGTGCTCGCCGAAGCGTATCGCAGCACCGTTCGCTACACCGACGAGTTCGTCGGTCACCTCTCGGACCGACTCACCGAGGACACCGTGTTCGGGTTCCACGCCGACCACGGGGAGGTGTTCGGCGAGGGCGGCATGTACGGTCACGGGAACGCCCACGAGAAGACGCTCCGCGTCCCGCTGGTCCTCGCAAACGCCGGGCGCGACAGGGTCTCCGAGCCCTTCTCGCTCTGTTCGCTGCCGGACCTGCTGGTCGACGCGGCGACTTCGGCGGAGTTCGACCCGCGCGACCACACCGAACCGTACGTCACGGCGCGACTCGCCGGCCCCGAGCGGGTCGTTCGCGGCCCCGACTGGAAGTACGTTCGCCGGGCCGACGGCGAGCAGACGTACCGCGTTCGGGGGGAACGCAGGTCGAGGCGGACCTCGCCGACCTGCGGGCGACCTGCTCGGCGCTCGCCGACGCGTGGGACCGCTCGACCGAACACCGTCGAGAGGTCATGGCGGCCGCGGCCGACCTCGTCGAGAGCGAGCGGTTGTAGCGGTTCGCGGCGACTCGTTCGGGCGTTCGCTGTTCCCGCCTCCGCCGACGGACCGCGTCCGTCTCTCAGGACCGACCCGCGTCCGTCTCTCAGGACCGACCCGCGTCCGTCTCTCAGGACCGACCCGCGTCGACTCGAATCGAGTGTCCGGTACTCCTCGCTCACCCACGCGGTGCGGTCTGGCTCCGAACCCCGTCGGACCGCTCCGAGACCGCCTCACCCGCGACGACGTGCCGTAGATACGCCCCGAGCCCGTAGCACATCCACGCCTGGTTCCACCGCATGTACGGCGTCGTGTCGTCCCAGAACCGACCGCGACGGCGGTAGAAGTAGCCCTCGTCGTCGAGCATGTTCTCGAGCGTCCACGAGAGGACGCGGCGGCCGAGCCGCGTGCTCTTCGGGTCGCCGTCCAGCGCGAGCGTTCGAATCGCCTGGGCCGCGCCGTGGATGTCCCGCGGGAGCGCGGTGTCGTGTTCGAAGCGGGGCGCACCGTCGGCGTCGAAGAGGTTGTCCCGGAAAAAATCCAGCCCGCGCTGATACGCTCGCTCCGCGGGGTCGCTGTCGCGGACGGTCAGATACTCCGAGAGCGATTCGAGGACGAACCCGGTGTGGAAGTTGTCGTGCGAGAGCGGCGAGTCGTCGCCCGGGACCGAGTAGTACCACGCGCCCTTCTCGTCTTGGACGTCGACGACGAGGTCGACGAGTTCGTCCGCCCGCGTGACGAACGCGTCGTCGCCCGTCTCCGCCCCGACGGCGGCGAGGAGTCCCGCGGCGAGCGCGTTGGCGTTCACCACCACGTAGTCGTCGTACGGCGTGTACGCGTACGCCGTGTGTCCGTCGACGGGGACCTCGTTGATCTCCGACGTGATGAACGAGCAGACGTCGCGTGCGGTCGCCAGCGACTCCTCGTCGCCGGTGAGTCGGTAATGCTTGAGGAACGACTCCCCGACGAACACCGTGACGACGATGGAGGGCTTGTACGCGGGTAAGAAGAACTTCTCGGCGTTCTGCCAGTCGAAGTTGTACCCCCAGCAGGGAGCGTCGAACGCCGACGACTGATTGCGCTCGAGCCACTCCAGCAGACGCTCGGCGTTCTCGCGGTCGGATTCGTCGCCGTCGACGGCGTACCGGTCGAGATACGCCGCGGCGAACAGTGCGACGCCCTTCGGGTTGCGCTGCTTCGGAACGCCGAGAAGCGGGCGGAGGTTGACCGGGAACTTGTTGACCCCGTGCATGCAGACGAGTCTGAGGAACCAGTTCCGCGCGACCGGGGAGAACAGCGGGCTGTTGAGTCCGTCGTACGGATCCCAGCCGGCGTAGTCGCGTTCTCTGGCCCACGAAAGCGCGTCGTCGAGGGTCCGCCGGACCTGCCCGTCCTGGAGAGCGATGTCGCTCGGTGGCACGTTCGTGTCGACCGGCCCGAGCGTTTTCGTTAACGCCCGTATAAGCCGCTCGTCGAGACCGTCTCGGCCTCCGATTCGAATCAACCGTAGCCGAGCGCTCGCAGCCGGGAGTCGGCGTCGGAGGAGACGGTCCCGTCTGTGGCTGTAGTCCTCCCCGTCGTGACCTTCTTTCGCCCGTTCCCGTCGACGACAAGCCACGGGACGCGGACCAGAGCGTCCGCGTACACGCCCCCGGGGTGGCCGTACAGTCGCACCGGGAGCGGGCACGGACTCGGTCGCTCGCCGAGGAGGTTCCCGTGGTCCGACGTCACGACCGTCCGACCGACGAGGTCGTCGAGCAGTCTCTCGACGTGTGGGAGCGTGACCGCCAGGTTGTCCCAGTACGCCTCGCGCACCGCGTCGAGGGTCACCTCCCCCTTCTTGAGTCGGTCCCACACGTGGTCGTGGTCCGCGATGGCGGTCTCGTCGTTCGCCATTCGGCGCGAGAGCTGCATCCCCGCCTGCGCCCCGATCCGGTTCTCGCTCGCCGCCTCGATGAACGGGTAGTGGGGCTGGACGAAGTGAACGACGAGTCGCTTGTTCGGGTAGCGCTCCTGGGTGCCCCTGGCCGCGTCGACGACGGCCTCCGGTCGAACCGTGTCGAGGTCCTCGTCCCAGGCCGTCTCCCAGACCGAGACGGTCGCGTGGAACGGGTCGTCGAGCCTGATGTCGACCTGCGGGTTGGCAGTCACGTACACGATGTCCCCGAACGTCTCCCCCGCGAAGTTCCGGCGGAGGAACTCCGCGGTGTTCGAGCCCCGCGACCGCCGTTCCTCCAGCCGCCCGGACACGGTGTTGAGCTCCGAGAACATGTCGTACCGACACGCGTCGAGGATGAGGAGGTTATCCCAGTCCTCGGCCGCGATATCGACCCCCTCGCCGTCGTCGTACACGTACCGAAAGTACGGGCGAACGAGGAGCTGTCTGAGGACGAACGGTACGGTCACCCGTCGCCACCACGTCGGGTCGTTCCACTCTCGCCTTATGACGTTGAGTATGACATTGAGGTCCGGCATACTCCCCCCGGCTAGAGGGAGTATACTCAACCCAATTAATTATTTGCCACTGAAATTTCCGCGGACGTCGAAAGATGCTCGGCGAGGGCGTACGCCATCCAGGCCTGACACCAGCGCATCAGCGTGAACCGCTTCGTGTAGAACCGACGTCGCTGGTAGTAGAACCGTCCGTCGCCCGCGTACAGCGCGCCGAGGACCCAGTCGATGATCTCCCGGGCGAACTCGCGGTCGCCCGCCTTCGTAAACACGAGTATCCCCTGGGTCGCCGCGTGGATGTCCTTCGGATAGCTGCTCTCCTCGTCCCAGTTCGGTGCCCCGTTGGGGTCGAACAGTCGCTCGCGGTAGAACGCGAGCGCGTCGTCGAGCGTCTCCTCGTACCGGTCCGAGCCGGTGACCTCCCGGTAGTGGAGGAACGACTCGACGATGAACCCGTTGTGGTGGTTGTCCATCGAGAGATGCGACGCCGACGGCGGGTCTCGATACGTCCACCCGCCGATGGCGTGTTGCTTCGTCGTCAGGTGGTCGAACAGCGCCGTCGCCTGCTCGTGGAGCCGTTCCTCGCCCGTCCGGTCGTAGAGGTCGAGGAGCATCCGCGCCCCGATTGCGCCCCCGTTGAGCGTGTAGAACTCGCCGCTGTACTGGGGCTGGTACTTGATTCGGGCCCCCGTCTCCAGTTCGGTGTAGTCGAGGTCCTCTTCGAGGAAGGCCGCCGCGGTCCGAGCGGCGTCGACGTACCGGTCCGCGCCGAGTCTGAGAAGCGCCTTCACGGCGTACGACGTCGGGATGACGTTCGGCGTGTTCGCGGGACGGCGCTCGTCGAGGAGTTGCATCTCGTGTGTGTGTCCCCCGCAGAAGCCGGCGTAGTCGTCGTTGCTGTGTTCGAGCAACCAGTCCGCCAGGGCCGTCGCCTCCTCCCGGTAGCGCGGGTTCCCCGTCAGGTCGTGTGCGGTCGCGTTCGCCATCGCGAACAGCGCGCTCCCTTTGAAGTTCTGCCGCTGCTCGACGAGAAACAGCGGCCGGACGTTGACGGGCGCCCGCTTGATGCTCTCTTGGACGGCGATGTTCACCCACTTGTTGTCCACCGGGGCCCAGCGGAGGAGCCGACTGCTCATCCCGTCGAAGTAGTCGTACCCCGTGTAGTCGCGCTCCCGCGCGTACGCGAGCGTCGATTCGAGCAGTCCGAGCAGGAACTCGTCGGTCGGGCCATCGCTCGACGTCCCGTGTCCTCGTGTCCGCGGTGGTCGGTCTCGGTTCGTCATCGTGTGTCGTCGTGGTCGGTCGGCGGACGGTTCGCCTCCGGGTCCCCCCCGCTCTCGGCTCGCCCCCTCCGCGGTCGACGGGTCGTGGTCACGGCCCCTCGTCCGGGATGAGTCCCTCGACGACGCCGACGACTTCGTCTCTGACGTCCATCGCCGACCCGAGTCCGGGTTCGACCGCGTCGCCGTCGAGACCGGTCACGTAGTCGAAAATCTCGTCGGGGTCGCGCGAGTGGAAGACGCGACCCGCCTCGACCAGTTCCTGATCGACCGAGAGCATCGTGTGGGGGAAGAACGAGACGGCGGGTTTCCGCATGGCCGCCGCCTCCCGGGCCATCGTTCCGGAACCGGTCATGACACACCGGGCGTGCCACGCGAGTTGGAGCCCGTCGAGCGGTTCGTCGGGCACGTACACCTCCGCCGAGTCGTACGGGTTCGCGAACGACGCGTCGTTCGCCCGGTTGCGCGGGAGGTAGACGACGCCGATGTCGTGTTTCCGGGCGCGTTCGAGCAGCGCCGGCACGAGCGACTGCTCGATGTCGACGTAGGCGGCCGTCATCGCCTCCGGTCGAACGACGAGATACTCGTCGGCGTCGAACGGGAGTTGGTCGACGAACGTCGGGTCGGGCGTGAACTCCGCGACGTACACGTCCTCCATGTACCCGTCGTACGTGTGTATCGTCTCCGGAGTCGCGCCCCAGTCGGTCAGTTCGCTCGTCTCGAACGCGGCGGGAACGACGTGGTGGTCCGAGCGCGCCCGCAGCCAGTTGAACACGTCCTCGGTGACCGGCGTGTCCCGGTGGGTCGTGATGTCGTTGTCGGTGAAGTGGATCGAGCGAATACCGTGCAGTTTCGAGGCGACCGTACACATCCCGTTCCGCGCCGAGAGCGAGACGGCGCAGTCGGGTGCCTGCGTCGCCAGTTTGACCGTCCGCAGCGGCAGCCCCAGCGGACGCAACGCCGCCGTATCGAAGTCCTTGCCGACGACCGTGTAGTCCAGCCCGACCTCTTCGGTCAGCGACACCGTCTCGGTCTTGTCACGGACCGTGGTGGTGACCGGATGCCCGTCGAGTCCGTCGACGATGCTCGCGAAGAAGAACGGGTGCGAGGGGCTCGCCAGATCGACCCACACGCCCGGTGAGGCACCTGTCATTCGTATTCGTGCCTCCGCCTCGGTCCCGGGTCGACCCCGGACCGCGGACTCGTTCCGCTCGGGCGTCCGTCGTCGGCCCACGCTCGTCCGCCGTCGGTCGCGGGCGCATCCGCGTGCGGTGCCACCGTGGACCTGCTCGGCAGCGGTCTCCCCGGTGGCTGCGCACGTAACAGGCGTTCCATCGTGTCGGATACTTTCGGTGTGGCGGTTTCGTTATACGGAAGTTATCGACCGGTGCCGGTCGGACGCGTCCACATCGTCGGTCGGCCGCGACTGACGCGCCGCTGTCGAGCGGACGCGGCGCGCGGTGGGGCGGGAGAACGGCGAGTCGAGCGGCGGCCGACCCCGACTAGCGGCGTGACAGCGGCGTGACTCAGTACGGTCGGGTTCGGACCCCCGCTGCGACGAGCGACCGGCGGGTGAGCGGGTCGGCGAGGGAGAACGAACGGAGAGTGGAGCGAGGGGCGTCCCCTCGGTGCGGAGAGCAGAGGAGAACACACGCGGCCGCGACCGTCCGCGGCTGACGTCGTGGGGCGCGTCAGACTCGGTAGACCTCGAAGCCGGCCCGTCTGAACCGCTCCCGGTCGAGGACGCCCTTGGTGTCGACGACGACCGGGGTGGCGAGCGAGTCGAGGTCCGAGGGGGTCAGTTCGACGTACTCGTCGTGGTCGGTCACGATGACCGCCGCGTCCGCGCCGGCCACCGCCTCCTCGAACGGTTCGAGCCGGAGGTGTTCGTCGTCCACGTGCGCGTCGGTCAGCGTGACGTCGACGCCGTTCGACGTCAGATGGTCGGCGAGCGCGAGGCCGGGACTCTCGCGGATATCCCCGACGTTGCCCTTGTACGCGACGCCGAGGACGGCGACGGACCGCCCGTCGACGTCGCCGAGCGCGTCTTCGAGCAGGTCGGTGACGTGCGTCCGCATCGAGTCGTTCACCTCACGCGCTAAGAGGACGAGACTGTCCGTGTCGACCTCGGAGCTGTCGGCGAGGAAGTACGGGTCGATGGGCAGGCAGTGGCCGCCCACTCCCGGACCGGGCTGGAGGACGTCGACCCGCGGGTGGGTGTTGGCGAGTTCGATCGTCTCCCGGGAGTCGATGCCGACCTCGTAACACCGCCGGGCGACCTCGTTCGCGAACGCGATGTTCACGTCCCGGAACGTGTTCTGCATCAGTTTGACGAACTCCGCCGTCGTCGCGTCCGTCGTGTGTATCTCCCCCTCGACGAACGACTCGTACAGCCGCACCGCCGACGTGGGTTCGCCGCCGTTCGCGCTGCCGATGACGCGGTCGTTCGTCTTCAGTTCCTGCACGATGTTCCCCGGGAGGACGGTCTCCGGGCAGTGCGCGAGCGAAAACCCTTCGCCGACGGTCAGCCCGCTCTCCTCCAGAACCGGCCTGAGGACGTCGACCGTCGTCCCCGGGGGACGGTCGATTCGAGGATGACCGTGTCGCCCCGTCGGAGCTCTTCGGCCACGTTCCGGCCCGCGGCGCGGACGTACTCCAGGTCGGCGGACCGCTCGTCGGTCAACGGCGTGGGAACGCAGATGATGTGGTAGTCCGCGGGGACCGCCTCGGCGCTCACCGTCAGGTCACCGGACGCGAGCGACCGCTCGACGAACGCCCGGAGCTCCGGCTCCTCGAAGTCGACCTGTCCCTGGTCCAGTCGTTCGACGACCTCCGAAGAGGCGTCGTATCCGATCACGTCGAAGTCGTAGTTCGACAACATCGCTGCCGTCGGGAGGCCGATGTAGCCGAGGCCGTGGACGCACACGCTACTCATTGGTTCTGGCTCACGGCTACAGGGACTTATCTAGCACGTAAATAACCCGCTGAAGACGACGCATACGGGAACATTAACTAAGAGCGTTACCCATCATTGAAGCGGTGATGGGAGCTACGTCCTCCACAGCGTCGTCGCTGGTGACAGTCGTAATCGGCACGAGACCGGAGCTGATCAAGATGGCACCGGTCATCAAGGCGATTCGCGAGACGGACTCGATGGAACTGCGGTTCGTCCACACCGGCCAGCACTACGACACCGAGTTGAGCGGGAGCTTCATCCGGACGCTGGGCCTGCCGGAGCCCGACGTCCGGCTCGGCGTCGGAAGCGGGAGCCAGGCCGAACAGACCGGTGAGGCCCTCGTCGCGCTCGAAGCCGACGTCGAAGCGACGTCGCCGGACGTCGTGCTCGCCCAGGGGGACACGAACGCGGTCCTCTCCGCCGCGCTCGCCGTGTCCAAGCTCGACGCCGACTTCGGCCACGTCGAGGCGGGCATCCGGAGCTTCGACGACGAGATGCCCGAGGAAGTGAACCGGGTCGTCGCCGACCGGGTCGCCGACTTCCTGTTCGCACCGACGATGGAAGCCGCACAGAACCTCACCGAGGAGGGAATCACCGAGAACGTCCACGTGACGGGGAACACCGTCGTCGACGCGTGCCGCGAACACAGCAAGGTCGCCCACGAGCAGTCGGACGTCCTCGACCGCCTCGACCTCACCCCCGGCGAGTACGTCGCCGCGACGGTCCACCGCGCTCGTAACACCGACGACGACGACCGACTCCGGACGGTTCTCACCGCACTCGACGACGTGTCGTTCCCGGTCGTCCTGCCGGCGCACCCGCGGACCCAGGCCGCAGTCGACCGTATCGGGTTCGACGCTTCCGGGTCGCTCGCACTGATCGACCCGCTCGACTACCTCGACTTCCTCGAACTCCTCTCGAGCGCCCGCGTCGTCGTGACGGACTCGGGCGGGGTTCAAGAGGAGGCGTCGATTCTGGAGGTCCCGTGTCTCACGGTCCGACCGAACACGGAGCGCCCCGAAACCGTCGACGCCGGGGTGAACGAACTCGTCACGCCCGAAACCGTCGGTGACCGGCTCCGGGCCGTCTACCGCGACGAACGCGACGAGATGGTCGGCGCGACCGACCTGTTCGGCGACGGACGAGCGGGCGAGCGCATCGTCGAACTCCTTCGCACCGCCGGGGAGGACGACCGGGACGCGGCCCGTCGCTCGGTCGAACAGCCGCCGAACTGAGCGTCCGCCGAACCGAGCGACTCGCGGACGGGTTTTCTCGGACTCTACGTCCTGACTCGTGCGACAGCGGCGGCGTTGCGAACCGGTCACTGCCGTCGACGGCCCGATTCATATCGGATAAGTTGAACTTATTCCGTGACAGTTCCGGGTCCTCCCGCTCCCCGACGGCCTGGCTCCCTCCGCGACGCGAGCGAGCGTTCGTCGGCCGGAGCCGACCGTTCTCGGCGGCTTCGTCGCTGTCGTCACACGTGAAACCACACCATAGTGAGCCGGCGCGCGCGTTAATCACTTTCATAACGAAGCCTGCGTGGTTCGTGTATTCTCTCGCCGCCATGGACGGCGGCGAACACAAACACAGATGCTATCAGCCCTGTACACCTCCGCTTTCCCTCGACTGTCAGCGAGACAGTCCGCGGGTGATCGGTTCGATATGATCACCGACCCCGGTCGCGTTCGTAGCGGGGCGGCGCCGTCGGTTCCCGGACCTGACACGGAAGCCGCCGCCGTGCGTCGAAGTACTTCACCCCGAACCGGACGTGGGCCGAGACAATGACTTACCGCGACCACACGGTCGGCGTGGTCATCCCCGCGTACAACGAGGAAGAGTTCATCGGCGAGGTCGTCGAAAGCATCCCGACGTACGTCGATCGTATCTACCCGGTCGACGACTGCTCGACCGACGACACCTGGGACGAGATAACAGCCGTCGCCGAGCGGGAGAACGAGCGCCGAACGCCGACCGTCCACTCTGGGGAGGTGGTCGTCCCGGTCCAGCACGACCGGAACCGGGGTGCCGGCGCCGCGACGCTGACGGGGTACCGACGTGCGCTCGACGACGACGTCGACCTCGTCGCACGGATGGACGGCGACGGTCAGATGGACCCCGCGATGCTCTCACACCTGCTCGACCCGTTGGTCGACGGGGAGGTGTCCTACGCGAAGGGCGACCGACTCGCCGGACTCGACTACGTCTCGCAGATGTCTTGGTGGCGGCTGTTCGGCAACGTGCTTCTCACCGCGCTCACCCGTGTTTCGAGCGGCTACTGGCGGCTCAGAGACCCCCAGAACGGATACACGGCCATCACTCACGAAGCGCTGGACTCGCTCTCGTTCGACGACCTGTTCGACCACTACGGGTTCTGTAACGACGTGCTCATCCATCTGAACGCCGACGGGTACGACGTCGCCGACGTCGCCCACCCCGCCGTCTACGGGGACGAGGAGAGCACCATCCAGTACTCGTCGTTCATCCCACGGCTCTCGGGCCTCCTCTTCTCACGGTGGCGGTGGCGACTCCGACACCAGACGAATCGCACCGTCGGTGCCATCGCGCTCGGCTCGTTCCTCGGCAGTCTCCTTGCGGTCTCCGTCGGTGTCGGCTATCTGCTCCAGTGCGTGACGAACGGGACGTCTGACAGTCTCGAAACCGACGGTGGGACGCGTACCCGACAGGAGAGCCCCGGAGTGTCTCAGTCCGTCCGCCTCCTTCTGGTCGGGTGCCTGTCGCTGATCGTTGGCGTGCTCGCCGATTCCAGTGCCGACCACGGCTGCGTAGTTCGGAAGGGGCCGACGGACGCCGACGAGTCCGACCCCAGTCCGACCGGCGCGTTCTGACCCCGAACCGACGAACGACCGGGCTTCGAGACGCTCGTCTCTCCATCCGTCGGTCGACGAGTCGCCGGGCCGCCAGCGTCACTCGTCCAGATACACCGCACGCGTCCGCGCCGCGATTGCGTCCCACCGGAGCGCCTCGGCGTAGCTGCGGTTCCGCGCACCCATCGAGCCGAGATCGGCGTCCAGTGCCGTCCGGAGCGCCTCACCCAGTTCGGACGTTCTCTCGTAGACCACACCGCCAGCGACGCGCCTGACGCCGGTCGCGCCGCCGTCGGTGAGCACCCGATCGGTCGTCCGGGCTTCGAACGCGTCGCGATGAGGTTCGAGCGGCGGCCGTTCGGCGGCGAGCAGTTCGCCGACACAGCCGAGTCGCGGCGCGACGACCGCGCGTTCGAACCCCATCGCGAGGAGGACGCTCCCCGAGGTGAGCAGGCTCTGCTCTTCGGTCTCGAACGGGAGCGTCACCACGTCGGCCGCGCGCATGTACGTCTGGACCTCGTCGTCGGGAACGAACTCGAGCGTGAGATCGACCCGGTCGTCGTCGGCTGCGGCGTCGCGGACCTGCCTCGCGATATCGTCGGTCCGCGGGTTCCCCGCGACGACGAGCCGAGCGTCCTCGTGGTCGAGTTCGGCGAACGTCTCGATGAGTTCGGGGACGTTCTTGTACGCTCGGATCCACCCGAAGAAGAGAAGTACCGTGGCGTCGGCCGGCAGGTCGAGCGCCTCGCGGGCGGCCGAACGCGTCGTCTCGTCCGGATAGTCGTCGAGGAAGGAGCCGTGAGGGACCGTCCACATCTTCCGCTTCGTCCCTGCGGGGAGCGAAAACGTCTCGACGAGCACGTCCTTCGCCCGGTCGCAGTGGACGACGACGGCGTCACAGAGCAGGCGGACGAAGAGGTGTTTGAGCGCGCGCTCCGTCCCGAGCGCCCGGCCCTTGTGGTTCCGAAGGTCGTGGGCCGTCCAGACGAGGCGCTCGGTGAGAACCGACGCCACCGCGAGGTCGACGAGGAGTCGGACGCCTAAGAGGACCGACAGGAGTTCGGCGAGACCGAGCGATTCGGCTCGTTCGTTCTCGACGACCATGTACGGCGCGAGGAAGTGGATGTGGAGGACGGACGGGCGGCCGGCAGCGAGGACGGCCCGGGTGACCGGCGCGACGAGGCCGCGGCCGTCGACCGTCCGGATGTCGACGCCCTCGCCTTCCAGTGCCGTTGCTAACGCCGCTTGATACGGGTTCGACTCGCGGTAGTCCGGCATCGCCAGCACCGTCGGCTCCTCCGACGACGTGGCTTCGCCTGCGAACATAGTCGTACGACGGCGGAGCCCTCGGTTAGTTAACGTGGTTGTAACGAGCGTCGACGTCGGAACGCCCGTCCGTCTCGGCGTTCACTCCGTCCGAACGATTCGGGGTCGCTCCACGGACCACTCCGGCGGAGGGACGCACCGACGGCGACCGACAGTCCCCCTAACCGGTGGTTAGCAATTACCCTGCGAGCACAACGACCGCAGAGATGACAGACCGAATCGCGCTCGTGGGGACCGGTGCGGACCCCGATGACCCCGACAGCGACGGCTTCGCGATGGCGTACCGTCACGCGGCGGGGTATCAGCGTATCGATGGCTGCGAACTCGTCGCGTGTGCCGACATCGTCAGGGAGAACGCCGAGGCGTTCGCCGACGCCCACGACATCTCCGCGAAAGGCGTGTACGAGGACTACGAGACCATGCTGTCCGAAGTCGAACCGGATGTCGTGAGCGTCACCGTCCCGCCGGCCATTCACGCCGACATCGTCGTCGGCTGTGCGGAGACGGAAATCCCCGACGCCATCCACTGCGAGAAGCCGATGGCGACGTCGTGGGCGGACTGCCGGCGGATGGCCGACGCCTGTGACGACGCCGGGATTCGGCTCACGATCAACCACCAGCGACGGACCGGCCCCATCTTCCGCGAGGCGAAGTCGCTCCTCGACGAGGGCGCCATCGGCGACCTTCGACGCATCGAGTGGTCGACGAAGAACCTCTTCGACGCCGGGACACACCTCTTCGACCTCTCGATGTTCTACACCGACGAGACGGCCGTCGAGTGGGTCCTCGCCGGTCTCGACTACCGCGAGGAGAACCGCTGGTTCGGGACGCACAACGAGAACCAGGCCATCGCCCAGTGGAAGTACGAGAACGGCGTCTACGGGCTGGCTGCCACGGGTCGAGGGAGCGACCTGATCGACCCGTACCTCGCGCTGTCGGGCACGGACGGTCGCATCGAACTGGGGGCGAGCGACGGCGCGCCGCTCCGCTATCGGTCGTCCGACACGTCGGGCTGGAAGGCGGTCGACACCGACGAGAACGTCTGGGGCGACCCACTGCCCTCGAAGTTCCGCGCGGGGCTCGACCTCGCCGCACAGCGCGTCCCGGGGGTGCCGGACGACCTCTTCGGCGTCGACTACCCCTCACACATCGACCGGGCCATCGCGGAGGTGATCCGCGCGCACCGGACGGAGAGCGACTCGGTGCTGGACGCGTCGGTCGCGCTCAAGGGCACCGAACTCATCTTCGCCGCGTACGAGTCGGTTCGGCGTCGCGGCCGCGTCGACCTCCCGCTCACGGTCGACGACAACCCGCTGGAGTCCATGGTCGAAGAGGGACTCGTCGCCGTCGGCGCGGAGTAGCGACGCGCACTTTCCGTTCGTCGACGCCCGCACGCAGAATCACCTCGAACCGCTTCTCCCTGTTCGCGCTCGCCCCGTTCGCCGACCGGACGCCGCCTCAGACGACCGATTCGAGCCCTTCGTCCAGCCCGATTGTCGGCTCGTACCCCAGTCGCTCCCGCGCCTTCGAGATGTCGGCCAGGCTCTCGTCGATGTCGCCGGGGCGGGGGTCGACGTGTTCGATGGACGTGTCGCCGCCCGTCAGGTCCCGTATCTTCCGCGCGAGCGCCGAGATGGTGATTTCGGTCCCGCAACCGACGTTGTACGCCTCGCCGACGGCGTCGGTGGTCGCCGCCCGGAGGTTCGCCTGCACGACGTCGTCGACGTGGACGAAATCGCGCGTCTGCTCGCCGTCCCCCTCGACGGTGATGGGGCCTCCCGCCCGCCCCTGCCGCAGGAACACCGAGACGACGTCGCCGTACTCGCCGGCCTCCGCGCGCGGTCCGTAGACGTTGAAGTACCGGAGCACCACGGTGTCGAGGTCGTACAGGTCGTGGTAGAGGCGGGTGTAGTGGTCGAGCGTCAGCTTCTGAATCCCGTAGGGGGAGGTCGGTTCCAGCGGGGCCGTCTCGGTGATCGGGACGCCGTCCGGATTGCCGTAGATGGCGGCGCTCGACGCGCAGACGACGCGTGCGGACTCCTCGCGTGCCCGCTCCAAGATCCGAACGGTCGCCGTGACGTTCACGTCGTTCGAGGTGAACGGGTCGTCGACCGTCTTCGGGACGCTCACGACCGCGGCCTCGTGGAAGACGACGTCGACGCCCTCCATCGCCCGGTCGAGCACCGCCGGGTCGCGGACGTCGCCCTCGACGACCGTCGCCTCGTCGGGCACCTGGTCGCGGAAGCCGCCCGAGAAGTCGTCGAGGACGCGCACGTCGTTGTCCGCGACGAGCGCGTCGGCGAGGTGGCTCCCGATGAAGCCCGCCCCGCCCGTGATGAGTATGCGGTCCCCCCGCGGGCCGAGGTCGTCCTGCATACGCGTACTGTGTCCCGCAGCGGGGTTTATGGGTTGTCATTACGACACTGCGCGCCGACCCGCACCGCGCACCGACGGCGCCTGCAGCCGCGACCGCGCCCGTGGGCTTTTGACTCCGTACCCCCTCGCTTCTCGCATGCGCGTCGTCTCGCTGCTCCCCTCTGCGACCGAGATATGCTGTGCGCTGGGCGTCGACCCCGTCGGCGTCACCCACGAGTGCGACTATCCGCCTCGCGTCCGCGAGGCTCCGACGGTCGTTCGCTCGCGCATCGACACGGACGGGTCGAGCCACGCCATCGACGACGAGGTCCAGGCCTCCCTCTCCGAGGGCGGCGTCTACGACCTCGACGCCGACCGACTCCGGGACCTCGCCCCCGACGTAGTCGTCACGCAGGGGCTGTGTGACGTCTGCGCCGTCGACGAGAGCGTCGTCCGGGGGACGCTCGCGGACCTCGCTCTCGACGCCGACCTCGTCGCGACGCACCCCCACTCGCTCGCCGACGTCTTCGACGACATCGAGAGGCTCGGCGGCGTCCTCGGTCGGGCGGACGCGGCGTCGGACCTCCTCGCTGACCTCCGCGAACGGGTCGACGCCGTCCGTGCGCGCGTCCCCTCCGACGACGACCGGCCGACCGCGACGGTGCTCGACTGGCTCGACCCCGTGATGGTGAGCGGCCACTGGGTGCCCGAACTCGTCGAATGCGCCGGCGGGCGGTTCGAACTCGGGACCGCGGGCGCGGAGTCGGGTCCCGTCGAGTGGGAACGCGTTCGGGAGACGGACCCCGAAGTGCTCGTCGTCGCGCCGTGTGGGTTCGGCGTCGACCGCACGCGGGAGACGCTCTCTGACCTCACGGCGCGTCCGGGGTGGGACGACCTGCGGGCCGTCCGCGAGGGGAGGGTGTACGTCGTCGACGGGAATCACTACGTCAACCGCCCCGGTCCGCGCCTCGTCGACACGCTCGAAGCGTTCGCCTGGACCCTCCACCCCGACCGGTTCGACCGCCCGCCCGCGGGGATGGTCGAACGCCTCTCACCGGCGCGTGAGTCGGTGTAACGCCCGTACAGGCCCCATGCGGAGCTACGCGGTCCGCCACGGCGCATCAGAAGAGTTTCATCGGACCGGATGCGAACCCTTGCGCGATGAGACTCTCCCGTGGCGTCGCCCTCGCCCTCGTCGGCCTCGTCGTCCTCTCCTCGACGCTCGCCGTCAGTGCCGCGACGGCACCCACACGCAGCGTGACCGCGGCCGAATCGGGCGTGACCGGCACCTCCACACAGCAGTCGTCGGCCGACGCGGCGACGGCCGCACCCAGCGGCGGCCCGCACGTCCTCGTCGGCTCGCAGGGCGGCGGAACGAACTGGCAGAAGCAAGGCAGCGTCTACCGTCTCAACGACCAGGAGGTGGTCTGGAAGATCAACGACCGCGACAGCTACTTCGACGCGACCATGATGGAGAACGGCAACGTCGTCGCGGGCTTCATGCACAACGGCTACCGGACGGGCTGTGAGCCGTACGAGCCGCCCTGCACGAAGACGGGCTACCGCGTTCTGGACCCCTCCGCGGGCTCGACGCCGGAGGTCGTCTCCGAGTACATGTTCCCCATCCGCGGCCCGACCCACAGCGAGATGCACGACGTCGAGCCGATGGGTGACGGACGGTTCGTCTTCGCCGACATGGAGTACGAACGCATCGCCATCGTCTCCGATGGCACCATCGAGTGGCAGTGGAACGCCTCCGACTCGGGATTCTACGACGCCCCTCCCGACGTGACCCGACGCGACTGGCTCCACATCAACGACGTCGACTACATCGGCGACGAGCGCTTCCTCGTCTCGGTCCGCAACGCGAACCAGTTGCTCGTCATCGAGCGCGGCGAGGGCGTCGTCGAGGTGATCAACGAGGACCCCGGCGGGAGTGACAGTTCCTGTACCAAAGGCGGGCAACTCGCCGACTTCGACGACGACGGCGACGTCCGCTGCGGGGACCCCAGCGTGATGAACCACCAGCACAACCCGCAGTGGCTCGGCGACGGACGCGTGTTAGTCGCCGACAGCGAGAACGACCGCATCGTCGAACTCCACCGGTCGGAGTCGGGCGAGTGGGAGGAGGCGTGGACGCTCGAAGAGGCCGGCGGGCTCGTCCTCCAGTGGCCGCGTGACGCCGACCGCCTCCCCAACGGGAACACGCTCGTCACCGACTCGCTGAACCGCCGCGTGTTCGAGGTGACGCCCGCGGGCGATGTCGTGTGGAGCTACGCCACGCCCCTCATCCCGTACGAGGCCGACCCGATTCCAGAGGGTGAAGTCGCCGGTGGCTTCGCGGCCGAAGCGCCGGCAGACGAGACGCCGCAGAGCGAGAACGGCACGGACACGACTACCGCCACGGCGAGCGATACCACCCCCACCTCGCCGGCACCGTCGACACAGCCGCCCGCATCGAGCAGCGGACTCAGCGCCGCGGACATCCCCGGCCTCTCGCTGTTGCTCGTGGGCATCAAGGCCGTCGTCCCCCGTCTCCCCATCTGGTTCGGCGAGTTCCAACTGCTCGTCACCATCCTCTCGCTCGGCCTCGTGGGTGTCGGCGTCGTCGACCACCGACGCGACTGAAGGAGCAAACCGCTCGAAGCGGGTATCGGACCGGTCAGGGGTCGAGCGCTTCTCGGTCGGTCACGGTGTCGATTCGAGGCTCAGTTGTCCATCCGCGCGGCCTCCCGCGCCTTCTCGGACGCGAGGGAACGGAGCGACTTGAGCGCCGGTTTGAGGCTGGTGTCGTCGCCCAGGCCGTTGAGCATCGAAGTGAGCGTGTTCGAGACGTCGGCGAGGACGACTCGCGCCTCGTTGGCCTTGCTCTCGGCGTCCTGGACGTTCCGGTCGTCCTTCTCGAACTCGATTTTGGCGAGTCTGAACCACTTGATGCCCTCGGCGAACTCGTCGAGGGTGTCGTCCAGGTCCTCGTAAACGCCGATGTCCGCCTCGAACTGTGCGAGCTTGTTCTGGTACTCCGACTCGGAGATGCTGTCGATGACCGAGGCGTCCTCGACGGACGATTCCGCCCGGAGCGTCTGGAGCCGGTTCGTCGCCTGCCGTCTCCTCGTCTGCATCTGCTCGGCGGCCGTCCGCCCGGTGCTCGGGTCGTTGTCCTCGAACGCGGCGCGCGCGCTCTCCAGTTCGGTGTACGCCTCGACGACCTTCATCTGGGTGTCTCGCGCGTCGCCGAGGAAGTGCCAGCAGCCCTGAAGCCGGTTCGCGGTGCGGGTCTGTTCGGCCGTCGCGGCCGCGTTCCCGGCTTCGACGTACGCTCCCTGTGCGTCGGCGAGTTCGGCCCGGAGTTCGTACGAGCGGTCGAGGAAGTCGGGACTCGCGGCGGTCACGGCCGTGAGTTCCGACCCGTACTCGACGGTGAACGTCTCGACGACGTCCGTCAGCTGCGTCTTCGCCTGTTCGATCCGTCGTGCGGCCCGCCGCTCCGCTCCCGTCGGCTCGGACGTTTCGGTTTCGGTCGGTGACGGCTGTTCCGTCTCCGTCGGTGCTTCCGTGGACGTCGGCGCCTCCGTCGACGCGGGCGTTCCCGTCTCGGTGGCTTGCGGTGTGCTCGCGGCCGTCCGCGTGCGCGTCGGTGCCGCCGTCGGTGTCTCGCTCGACGGGTCGGGCGAGGCGACCGAGTTACAGCCCGCGACCGCACCGAGAAGGACGACGAACGTTCGCCGGTTCATTGGGGAGCGCTTGTCGAGTGATACAAAAAGTAAATTGCGACTTTCCGGCCCACGAGGGGGCCCCTCGCGCCGTTATCTGTCGGTTATATCACTGCACGCGACCGTCGGTGGCGAGTGACCGTCGTCGGTGAGAGCGGCGCTCGCTGGCGGGCTCACCGTCGCGCGGCCCGGCGCACACGGTCCTCGCGTCGGGCGTGTTAACACGAGGTTATGGCCGAAGGCGGCGTGGACACCACCGACGAGCGACCCAGGGGAGTCGTCGTCGCTTCTGACTTCCGACCGACGACCGAAACCACTGTATGGGCTCGTGTGAGTGGTGCGCACGACGAGTGTCGACAGGCGGGGGCTGCGGACGCACATCGACGCCGAACGCGACCGGATGATCGACTTCCTCCGGACGCTGGTCAGCACGCCATCGGTGACCGGAGAGGAGGCCGCGGTGCAAGAACACGTCGTCGAGAAGTTCGGTTCGCTGGGGCTCGCCCCCGACGTGTGGGAGCCAGACCCCGACGCGCTCCGTGACCATCCGGGCTACTTCGAGACGACGTCGTACACGCGGGTGGGGTACGAGGGCCGCCCGAACGTCGCCGCCGTCCGTGCGGGCGCCGGTGAGGGACGGTCGCTCGGCTTCAGCGGTCACGTCGACGTCGTCCCGGTCGACGACGACGAGTGGACGTACGACCCGTGGGGTGGGGAGGTCGACGACGGACGGCTGTACGGCCGGGGGAGCGCCGACATGAAGGGCGGAATCGCGGCGTTCGTCCACGCCGTCGAGATGCTCGACGAACTCGGCGTCGAACTCGCGGGCGACCTGATCCTCCAGACCACCATCGAGGAGGAGGACGGCGGTGTCGGGGGCGTCCTCTCGGCGCTCGAACGCGGCTACCAGCCCGACGCGGCCGTCGTCTCCGAGCCGTGGGAGGTTCCCAACGTCGGTATCGCCTCCGCGGGCGCGATGTAATTTCGGATCACCGTCCTCGCGCTCACCGCCGTCGACTGGTGTGGGGCCGTGGACTGAGACGGCGTCTCGCGCCCTCCCGTTCAGTCCCGGCGGACGGCGACGGCCACCGCGCAGCCGATGGCGACGACGCCGGCGAGCGTCGCGAACACGAACGCGAGGCGGTAGCCCGCGAGGCTGTAAATGCGGCTTCCGGCGACCGTCTCTCCGGTCCAGTAGGCGTCGAGCGTCACGCCCATCGCGGCGGGGACGACCGCCGCACCCGCGTAGCCGAGGCTGTTGAGCGTCCCCGTGGCGACGCCGCTGGCCGATGCGGGGTGGCGCTCCTTGATGAGCGTGTACGAGAGCGCCGTCGCGCCGGTGACGAGATTCGCGACGAAGAAGACGCCCGCGACGACGACGAGCGGCGGCTTCGCGACGACGGCGATGACCGCGTACCCCAGCGCGAACGCGACCGTTCCGGCGAGAACGAACCCGAGTCGGTTCTCCACTCGGTCAGAGAGCCAGCCGAACAGCGGCGACCCGACGACGAGGCCGAGCGTCCCGACCAGGACGACCGTCGACGCCCGCTGGACGCTGAGGTCGTAGACGTGGACGAGATAGGGGACCCCCCACAGCCCGAGGATGGTGAGGTTGGTGCCGAGCACGAGAAACAGCAGTGTCCCGAGGAGCCACGCGTCGAGGCTCGACAGCACCCGGCGCGTGTTCGCGAGGACGTTCTCCCCTGCTGCCGTCTCGCCCCCGTCCGCGACGCCTGCCGGCGCGTCGACTCCGGCCCGAGCCGGGGTGTCGCGGACGACGAGGTAGATACCCGCGCCGAGGGCGAGTCCCACCACGCCCGCGAGGAGCGTCGCGGCCCGCCACCCCAGCACGGAGACGAGGACCGCGAGCGGCGTGGTCGCCGCGAGGCCGCCGATCCCGGAGACGGCGATGCTGATTCCGACGACCGTGGCGAACTCGTTCGCCCGGAACCAGTTCGCCCCGAAGCGGAAGATGGCGAGGTAGACGACGCTCCCGCCCAGGCCGACGAGCGTCCGCGTGAGAAAGCCCGTGACGAGCGACCCGCTGAGCGCGAAGCCGCAAACGCCGACGCTCATCACGACGATACCGGTCGAACCGACGCGTCGCGGCCCGTACCGGTCGACGAGAAGCCCCGCCGGGAGCTGTAGCGACGCGTAGACGTAGAAGAACGACGAGTGCAGCACGGAGAGTTCGGTCGCGGTCAGTCCGAACGCGCGGGTCAGGTCCTCCGCGAGGACGCCCGTCGTGACGCGGTTGAAGCTCATGAGGAAGAAGCCCGCGGCGAGGGCACCCCACATGACCCACCGGCGCGTCCGTGCCGCACGCCACTTGATGTCCATACGCCCGTCACTCGGGAGGGGGGCAAAACGGATGCGGGTCCGGACGGGACTGCCGGGAGTTACCCCACCCAGTGGCTTTCGGGGTACGACTGCGCCCCGCCGTGTGAGTTCCGCGCGACGATGGTCGCCGTCGCCGAGACGCGACCCCCGTCGCGCTCCGCGTCGACGTCCGTTCCCGCTCCCGCTCCCTCGCCCGCCTCGGGGTACTCGGTGGACGCCTCGTAGTACAGGACCGTGAGGTCGAGACAGGCGTTGAGCAGTTCGTTCGCGCGGAACCGGTATCTGTCACCGCTCGGTCCGACCGTCGCCTCGGGCGAGCGGAGGTGGTGCTGGTAGAACAGCACCCCGCCGGGCGTCAGCGCCTCCTTGATGTCGTTCAGGCGGTCCAGCGTCCGGAAGAAACTGATGGTCACGACGTCGTACGTCGACTCGGGGTAGTCGTACTCCTTCGCGTCGCCCTGCGTGAGCGAGAGGCGGTCGTCGACGCCTCGCTCGGCGGCCCGTTCGCGCGTGATTTCGAGCCCCTCGCGGGACTGGTCGATTCCGTCTACCTCGTAGCCTCGCTCGGCGAGGAAGACGGCGTTCCTCCCTGTCCCGGTCGCGATGTCGAGCGCCCGTCCCGCGGGGAAGCGGTCGAGCACCGCCCGGAGCACCGGCGACGGCTCGGGGTCGCGCGGGTACTCTCCCTCGCGGAACCGTTCGTCCCAGGTGGTCATACCGTGTCGAAGCGGAGGAGCGGTTTCAATGCTCCTCTGCTCCGTTTCGTTCCGCGGTTGCCGCGTCGCGCGGCCGACCTGCTCAGTCGCCGTCGCCGTCCAGCAGGTCGGCGACCTCCCCGCTGAACCGCTCGACCGCGTCCCACTCGGTGTACTCGTGGTCCCGCGAGGTGTCCGTTTCCCCGCCGTACTTCCGGGCGATTCGCTTCATCAGGAACCGCGTGAGGAGGCCGTACTCGCTGTACTTCAGCGCGCCCGCGAAGACGGCCGTCGCGTCGGGCGTCCACCCGGTGTCTGCGAGGAACGCCTCGAGCAGGCCACGGGCGGTTGCGTCCGCCTCCGGCGTCCCCGTCGCGGCGGTCATCGAAACCGAAAAGAACGCCGACGGAACCTCGTTCAGCGTCGTGAGGTGGTCGCGGACGAACCGGGCGACGTATCGCTGGTGTCTCCTGTAGTGGACGGACGCCCCGACGACGCAGCCGTCGTACTCGTCCAGCGAAAAGTCCGGCGGGAGGTGCTTCGCGTGCACGAGGACCGGGTCGTGGCCCCTGTCGGTCAGCGCCGCCGCGACCCGCTCGGCGACGGTTGCCGTCTGTCCCTCCGTCGTTCCGTACACGAGTGCGACCCGTGCCATTAGCGGACGCCCTCGCTCCGCCTCCACGTGTTCGACGTCATCACTCCCGGAGACGCGTCCCGCGGAGATAATCTCCGTGGAACGGTCGTGCCGTCCCGCCCGCTGTAAGCGGTGCCGTCCCCGGGGCGTCGTCCCCGAAGGCTACCGCAGCCACGAGAAGAACCCGCCGTCGTCGCGCTCCAACTCGGCGTCGATGTCCTCCTGGGTGAAGTCGAAGAAGCGGTTCTCGGGCAGTTCGACGTCGACCACGTCGAGATGCGTCGGCTCGCCCGCGTTGTCGAACGCCTTCCAGTTGCCCCACCCGTAGGGCGCACCGACGATGAGGTGGACCTCGCCCTGGCCGAACGTGTCGAGGTCGGCGTCGCTGGGTCGTAAGACGCCGTTCGGGTGCGAGTGGACCGACCCCACGGACTTGAGGTCGTTCGGCTTCATGTTGGTCTTCACCGTCGCGCTCACCGGGCTCGACTCCGTCCCCGGCACCACGAGGATGTCGGTGATGACCTGCCCGCTCCGGTCGAGCCCGAGGGTTCGGGCGTCCTCCGCGCGGAGGAAACCCATGTACTCGTTCGGGTGGGTGTCCTCGCACGCCTCCAGGATGAACTCCATCGTCTCCCGGGCGATGCCCAGGAGTTCGCTCGACCGGAACAGGCGCATACCTCCCCCTGTGGGCTCCCCGGACTAATACTATCGGCTCCTCTCCTCGCTCCAAGCTTTAACACTACCCCCGCCTAAGACCGGCTACTCATGGACGCCCGTACGGTCCCCGAGCGGGTCCGACTGTCGCGGCCCGAACTGGCTGTGCTCGTCTCCGGCGTCGCCAGTATGGGGCTGGAAATCCTCGCCGGGCGGATGATCGCCCCGCAGTTCGGCAGCAGCATCTACACCTGGGGCGGCATCATCGGGGTGTTCCTCGCGGCGCTCAGCTACGGCTACCACCGCGGCGGCAAGCGCGCGAAGGAGGACGCCTCGAACGACCGGATGGCGCGCCTGTTTCTCCTCACCGCGGTGTACGTCGCGGTGCTCGTCTTCGCGGGCGACATCCTCCTGCGGATGACCTCCGGGTTCCCGCTGCCGAGCCGCTTCGCGTCCCTGCCCGCCATCACGCTCCTGTTCGGCCCGCCGACGTACTTCCTCGGGTTCATCAGCCCCTACGCCGCTCAGCTCTCGGAGAAGGAGGGCCTCGGCGAGGCGTCGGGACACGTCTACGCGCTCGGGACCGTCGGGAGCATCGTCGGCGCCTTTGCCACCACCTACCTCCTCATCCCCTCGTTCAGCATCGAGCACATCGGTCTCGTCTTCGGCCTGCTCTCGGTGGGAACGGCGCTCGTCCTCTTCCGGCCGCGCCTCGACCGTGACCGTGCGTTCTCGCTTCTCGCAGTGACCGCGATGCTCGTCGCCGCCGTCGGGAGCGGTGCCGTCGGCGTCGCCGTCGAGGGCCGTGTCGTCTACCAGACCCAGACTCCCTACCAGCAACTCGAAGTCATCGACGTCGACGACCGACGGACGCTCTACCTCGACGGCCAACCGCACAGCGCGATGGACCTCGACGACCCTACTCGGCACGTGTTCGACTACACCTCCTACTTCCACCTCCCCTTCCTGTTCGCCGACAGCGCGGACGACATCGACCGCGTCCTCTTCATCGGCGGCGGCGGGTTCACGGGGCCGAAACGCTTCGCCGAGGAGTACGACGTCACCGTCGACGTCGTCGAAATCGACCCCGTCGTCATCGACGTGGCGAAGGAGTACTTCGCGGTCTCCGAATCCGAACGGCTTCGGATCCACAACACGGGCGGGCGACAGTTCCTCCGGGAGACCGACCGCACCTACGACCTCATCGTCCTCGACGCCTACCGGAAGGACAAGGTCCCCTTCGAACTCACGACGGTCGAGTTCATGCGCCTCGCGCGCGACCGCCTGAGCGACGACGGGATGCTCTTCGCCAACGTCATCTCCGCGCCGAGCGGGCCGGCCTCGCAGTTCTACCGGGCGCAGTACAAGACGATGGCGCAGGTGTACCCCCACGTGTACAGTTTTCCGACCGACGCGGGCGTCGGCATCCAGAACATCGAACTCGTCGCCGCCAAGTCGGAGACGGTCGTCACGGCGTCGCAACTCCGTGCGCGCAACGCGGAGCGCGACATCGGCATCGACCTCTCGGGTGAACTCCGCACCTACCGGCGGTCCGAAGAGACCGCCGACGTGCCCGTCCTCCGTGACGACAGGGCGCCCGTCGACGACCTTCTCGACCCGATGGTCGGCCAGCGCTACGTCGTCGACGACGCGGAGGAGGCCGAGGAGAACGCGACTGCCGCGCCGAGTTCGTCGGTGGCGGTCGCCGCACGCGCGACGACCGCCGGCTGACGTTTCGCGTCTCGTCGCCCGGTGTCCTCCCGTCTGACCGGAACCACGAGGCACAAATCCACGCGGACACAGAGTGGGGTATGGCGAGCGTGACAACGAGAGCCCGGGTCGCAATCGGCCGCCTCCGCGCCGACGGACGGCTGTCCATCCTCGCCGCGGTTGCGCTCGGCTGGCTGTTCGTCGTCGGCGGACGCTTTCTCCTCCCCGCAGTGTTGCCGCAGGTGAAGACGACGTTCGCCGTCGGTAACGCGGGCGCGGGCCTCGCCGTCTCCGTCGTCTGGGGCGGGTACGCGCTCATGCAAGCACCCGGGGGCGTTCTCATCGACCGGGTCGGCGAGCGTCTGTTGCTCGCGGGGAGCCTCGCGATAACCGGTATCGCCGTGCTCGTCGTCGCCGCCGCGCCAACCTACCCCGTGTTCCTCGTCGGCTGTGGCCTGTTCGGCCTCACGACCGGGCTGTACGGTCCCGCGCGGGGCACGACCATCTCCCGGTCCTTTCCGAAAAACGACGGCGCGGCTATCGGCGCGACCCTCGCCGCGGGCAGCGTCGGCTCTGCGGTCCTCCCGTTCCTCGCCGGGTCGCTCGTCGGCAGCGTCGGGTGGCGACTGCTCCTCGGGGTGCTCGTCGTCCCGTTCGTCGCCGTCGCTGTGTTCGCGTGGCGCGCGGTGCCCGTTCGGGAGGTGTTCGAGGAGTCGACGGCGACCGGCTCCCAACTCCTCGCGAACGTCGTCGCCGCGGTCAGGACGCCCGCCGTGGCTCGCGCCGTCGCCGCGGTGACGCTGCTGCTCTTCGCCTTCCAGGGCCTGACCGCGTTCCTCCCGACCTACCTCGTCGAGGTGAAGGGGTTCGACCAGGCGACGGCGACCGGGCTGTTCGCGCTGTTGTTCCTCGCCGGCGCGGGGTCACAGCTCCTCGCGGGCACCGTCGCGGACAGAATCGGCGAGCGGTGGGTCCTCACCGTGACGGCCGCGGTGGCGGTCGTCTCCGCCGCCGCGGTTCCGTTCATCGATGGCGTCCTCGTCGCCGTGGTGGTCGTGAGCGCCGTCGGCACGCGGCTGGCGATGGCGCCGGTCTCGAACGCGTACGTCATCGACATCCTCCCGCCCGGCGTCCAGGGGAGCGCGTGGGGCGTCCTCCGCACCGCGTTCTTCCTCGTGAGCGCCGGCGGGTCGACGTTCGTCGGGGCGTTCGCCGACCGCGGCCTCTTCGACGAGGCGTTCTTCGTCCTCGCGGGGCTGGCCGGCGTCGCCGCGCTGTTGTACGTCCGACTGCCGTCGCGGGCGGCCGCGAAACGGACCCGAGGCGACGTCACTCGCTGAGTTCGGCCCCGACGGGCGAGCATCGGCCGTCGAAAGACCTGACCGTCCGGCGACCGTAGCCGTGGACGATGAGTCGTCCTCACCGAGCCGACGGGTTCGTCGCGTTCTTCCGGCGCTACGTGCAGACGTGGGTCCACGCGCTCGCGACGGCCGCGCTCACGCTGTTCGGAACGCTGACGTTCGTCCACCGACTGTTCGCCGTCGTCGCCATCGCGGCCTACGTCCTCCCGCCGGTCGCGCTGTATCTCACGCGCTCTGGCGACCTGCCGGAACAGTCCGCGGCCGACCGCCCGTCGGACCGCGAGGGCGAAACACCGACTTCGGCCACCTCCACCACAGCCGCAGGCTCCGGCAGCACGCCTTCCGGTCGGTCGAGGGCCGACGAGGACCGAACCCGAACCGGTGACCGGGGACGGTCCACGGGGGGTGATGGACGGGCGCAGGCACAGTCGCGGTCGGACTCGGGTTCGTCCGATGCGACCGGGTCAGATTCGTCCGACGCGACCGGGTCAGGTTCGTCCGACGCGACCGAGCCTCACTGGACGACTGCGGCGACGCCGGTCGACGACCCCCTCCACGACGTCGTCGTCGGGGCGGGGTCGTACGCGGTCGGCGACGGCGGGACGGTGCTCGCCGACGAAGGCGACGGCTGGCGCGTCGCGCTCGCAGACGGTCCCGGTGCGGCGTCGAACGCGCTCCGCGGCGTCGACGCCGTCGCCGACGGCGGCGTCTGGTTCGCGGGCGACGGCGGTGCCGTCGGTCGACTGGACCCCACGACCGGCCGGCACGTCGACCACTCCGCGCCCGCCGGCGACACGACGAACCTGACGGGGCTGGCCGTCGCCGGCACCGACGGCGCCGAGACGGTCCTGCTGGCCGACGGCTCCGGACGCGTCCGGCGCGGTCGATGGCGGGACGGGGAGACGGCGTGGACGGAGCCGGTGACGCCGGGAAGCGGGTCGAGCCTCGTCGGCGTCGTCCTCGTCGACGAGTCGGTCGGCTACGTCTGCGACACGAACGACGCCGTGTTCAAAACGACCGACGGTGGCGAGCGGTTCGCCCGGGTCGGCCCCGTCGGTGCGTCGGGCACGCTCACCGACGTGGCAGCGACGACGTCGACCGACCCGGTCGTCGCCGCGGACGACGGCGTGCTCCACCGCTTCGACGGAACGCGGTGGACGCCGACGCGACTCGACGACGACGCCGTCCACGCGGTCGCTCTCGACGCGCGCGACGGCGACGAGCGCGACGGCGCCGGCGGCGGAGGCGATGTCGACGGGGTGGCGTGTGGGGCCGGCGGACGAATCTACGAACGGTCGGCGGGGACCTCCGACTGGACGCCTCTCGCGACGCCAGCGACGTCGCCGCTCTCGGGGGTCGCGCTCGACGGAGTGGACGCCGTCGCCGTCGGCGCCGACGGGACGGTCGTCGAGCGCGTCACGGACTCCGGCTGACGTCCCACCGGCCGCGTACTCCTCCCGTGATGACGACCGACCGACAGATACAATTTCCGTGCTTTCGTACGGAGCGTATTCCCTCCGACTCGACCGACACACTCCCGGAAGGCGAAGCGATACTCGACACACAGCTCCGCGAGGGGCTGAGCGAACTGTACCGCCCGGCGGACGGACTGTTCCTCTCGGCGCTGTCCGCCGGGCTCGACATCGGGTTCGGCCCGCTGTTGATGGCCGTCCTGCTCACGACGGTCGGCATCTCCAACGCCGACGAGGTGTCGACCCGACTCCTCGTCTCGCTCGCGTACGGCGTCGGTTTCATCCTCGTCGTGCTCGGCCGCTCCGAACTGTTCACCGAACACACCACGCTGGCGGTCCTCCCCGTGATCGACGGGCGCGCGTCGGTCGCGCGACTCGGACGGCTCTGGGCGCTCGTCTACGTCGGCAACGTCGTCGGTGCGGTCGTCTTCACGCTGGTGGCGGTGCCGGTGACTACGGGGCTCGGCGTCACCGAGCCGGCCGCGTTCGTCGAACTCGCGACGACGTTCACCGAACACGACTGGTCGGTGCTTCTCGGCGGAGCCGTCCTCGCCGGGTGGCTGATGGGCCTGCTCTCGTGGCTCGTGGCGGCCGTCGACAGTTCGATGGCCCGGCTGGCTGTCGTCTGGCTCATCGCCACTGCCATCGGCCTCGCGCACCTGCCACACAGCATCGCCGGAACCGTCGAGGTGTTCGCGGGGACCGTCGCGGGGTCGGTGACGCTCGTCGACTTCGGGCGTTTCCTCGCCTTCACCACGCTCGGCAACGCCGTCGGTGGGACGGTGTTCGTCGCCCTCCTCAAGTACGGACACGTCGTCCGCGGTGGTCCGTCGACCGAAGACGTGAAAGAGTGACTCCTCACCGAGAGGATTAGGTCCTCGCGCCGCTCACGTTCGGATGTGTCCAGCGACCTCCGGTGTCGGCTCTGCGGGGCCGAACTGCGGACCGGACTCGTCGCCAGCGGCCGTCGAGCCTGCTGTCTCAACGACACGCCCATCGTCGGTGCCTGTCCGAACCACGGCCCGCTGGGACCACACCACGCGAGCGACGCCGATTCCACGCGAGCCGAACGCCCGAACGACGGCGACCCGTCCGACGACTGAGTTACCGGCACGCGTCGCCTCGGAACCGTCGCGCTCTCGTCGTCACCGTCCACTCCGCGACGTCGGCTTCCCGCACGTTTCAAAATCTGATAACCCTAACCGCAGATTCATATCCGCCCAGCCGAACGGCCGAACGTCTCGCGATTCACTCGCCCGCTCACAGTTCCCATGTCAGAACAACGCGCCACAGCCAGCAACGATCGGTCCTCCCGACAGGCAGTCTACGAGGCGTTCGCCGACCGGAGCCGGTCCGTCGAGGAGGCGGTCGAACGTGCACTCACCGTGGGGACCGACCGACTCGGCGTCGGTCTCGGGTTTCTCACAGAGATCACGGAGGAGCGACAGGTCATCAGAACCGTCCAGGCCAGCGGAACGGACGGGACGATCGAAGCCGGCGATTCGTGCCCGCTCGACCGAGCGTACTGCCGACGGACGATCCAGCAGGACGGGGCGCTCTGCGTACAGGACGCCACCTCCTCCACGGCGGTTTCTCCGGCCGCATACGACGCGTTCGGCCTGGACACGTACGTCGGTGTGAAAGTGACCGTCAACGAGGAAGTGTACGGAACCGTCTGCTTCGCCGATACGGAGCCGCGCGCGGAGCCGTTCCCCGAGTCCGACCAGTTGTTCGTCGAAGTCCTCGCCCAGTTGATCGGTCAGGCGCTCGAACGACGTCGGCACGAGCAGTCCCTCCGCGAGCAGAACGAGCGACTTCGCGCCGAAAAGCGGCGCATCCAGCGCATCGCTGACACGACGTACGACCTGCTGTTCGAGATCGACCCCGACACCCGTCTGACCTACGTCTCGACGGCCGTCGGGACGGTGCTGGGATACACCCCGGAGGAGGCGATGGGCAACTCGTTCGCGGAGTACATCGCCCCGTCGTCCCTCCCGGCGGCCACCGCCGCGTTCGAGCGCGTGTTCGACGGCGAACCGGTTCGAGACCTCGAACTGACGGCGGTGACGGCTGACGGTGACGAGGCCGTCATCGAGATCAACGGCAAGCCGATCGTCGAAGACGAGGACGTCGCCGCGGTGCAGGGCGTCGCGCGCGACATCACGGCCCGACGCGAGCGCGAGGCGGAACTCCGACTGAAGACGAGAGCGGTCGACGACGCCACCGTCGGCGTCACTATCGCCGACGCGACGCGACCGAACAACCCGCTCGTCTACGTGAACGAAGCGTTCGAAGAGCTGACGGGCTACTCGACCGATGAGATGCTCGGCCGGAACTGTCGGCTCCTGCAGGGCCCGGCGACCGACGAGGCGACCGTCGCGACGCTCCGCGAGGCTATCGACGCCGGTGACTCGGTCTCTGTCGACCTCGTCAACTACCGGAAGGGGGGCGCGCCGTTCTGGAACAACGTGCGCGTGGTGCCGGTCGAAGACAGCGCCGGCGACGCCTCGCACTTCGTCGGCTTCCAGGAGGACGCCACCGACCGGGTCCGGACCAACAGCCTCATCGAACTGCTCAACCGCGTGCTCCGGCACAACCTCAGGAACGAACTGAACGTGCTCCAGGGCTACGGCCAACTCCTGAGTGACCCGGCGCAACTCGACGGAGCCGACGTCGACGCCGGGCGCATCATCCACGAAACGGTGGAGGATTTGATGTCGCTGAGTGACCAGGTCCGCGAACTCGAACACATCGCTCGGCAGGACCGCGACCCGACGCACGTCGACGTCTCGCAACTCCTCGCCGACGTGACCGCCCACGCACACGAGCTATCGCCCGACGCGACGGTCGAGTCCCGCGTCGACCTCCCCGACGGCCGCGGCATCTGTGCGGGTGCCGAACTGACGCGCGCGTTCGAGGAACTGGTCGAGAACGCAATCCGACACGCCGACGACCCGCCGACGACCGTGACGGTGACCGCCCGGGAGGCCGGCGACGACGTCAAACTCGTGGTCGCGGACGACGGCCCCGGCATCCCCCCGGTCGAGGCGTCGGTCATCGAGGCCGGCCGCGAGACGGCGGTCGAACACGGCACCGGGCTCGGACTGTGGCTCGTCAACTGGATCGTCACCCGGTACGGCGGGAGCTTCCAGATCCGTCCCGCGGGATCGGACGGCGCCTCCGGCACTGTCGCCGTCGTCTCCCTGCCCGGCCTCAATCCCGACGACGACCCCGACGACGTGGTCCGGCCGCACACGACGCTGTTCCAGTGACTACTGTTCCCCGGTGACCGCCGCGAGTTCGAGCAGGCGGTCCCCGAGCGTCTCGGCGTCGGCGGCGAGCACCCGCGTCATCGGCTCCTTCCCCACGTCGCCCTCGTCGACCACGGCGACCGGCGGTTCGTCGCCGTCGCCGTCGTCTCCCGTCTCGAACGCCCGTGCCGCCCCCCATCCCATCGTCGAGGCCTCCTCCTCGGGAGTCGGCTCGTTCCCCCGGTCGAACGACGCGACCCGCCAGCCCAGGTCGTCGAGCGCCGCCCTCACCCTCGCGTCGTACCGACAGTTCGCGGCGAACCGATAGGTGGGAACGAACTCCCGGACCGAGAGGAGGAAGCGCGCGACGTGGCTCGACGCGCCGAACCGCACGCCGCGGTTCGGTCGGACCCCTCCCACCGTTCGGGTGATGCGCCCCTCGACGGCGGCGACGTCCTCCGTTTCCTCGGCGTACGGCGTCGCCCCGACGACGTTCAGTCCCACCTCGGGGACGATGACTCGTGACTTCTCCTCCCCGACCAGTCGGTCGACCACGCCCTCGACGGCCTCGCTCGTCGCGTGCCGGGCGGCCCGGTCGCGGAGCGCGACGAGGTGGTGGACCGACCCGGGTCCCTCTCCCACGTCGAGCGGATAGCGCACGGCGCGACGCATGAACGTGACGCCGGCCTCGACCGCTTCGACGAGCGACGCGCCCCCCGCCAGGTTGGCGGCGATGGCGCTCGACAGCGTACAGCCGGAACCGTGTGTCGCGGCCGTGTCGACGCGGGGACTCTCGAATCGATGGCTTGCCCCCTCGGTGACGAGCAAGTCGATCACACCTTCGGTGTCGACGTGCCCGCCCTTCACGAGCGCGGCGTCCGCGCCCATCTCGACGAGCGCCTCGCCCGCCTCCCGCATCGCCGTCTCGTCCTCGACGGCGACGCCGGTCAGCACCTCGGCCTCGTCGGCGTTTGGCGTCACGAGCGTCGCCTCTCGAACCAACGCCTCGTAGGCGGCTTCGGCCTCCGGTTCGAGCAACCGGTCGCCGCTCGTGGCGACCATCACCGGGTCGACGACGCTCGGGACCTCCCACTCGCCGAGCCTGGTCGTCACCCGCTCGACGACGGGCGTCGTCGCGAGCATCCCCGTCTTCACGGCCGCGACGTCGAAGTCGCCCCGGACGGCCGTGAGCTGTGCGTCGACCTCCTCGACGGGCAGGACGTGCGTCGACTCGACGCCTCGGGTGTGCTGGGCCGTGACGCTCGTGATGGCGCTCGTCCCGAAGACGCCGTGGGCCTCCATCGTCTTCAGGTCCGCTTGGATGCCCGCGCCCCCGCCGGAGTCGCTGCCCGCGACGGTGAGTGCGACGGGCCGCCGGTCGGGAACCGCGCGTCGGCTCACGGCCGGTCACCCCACTGTCCCGCGCTGTGTTCTCCCGTTGCTCGCATATCATTGGGTTATAACAGCTCGTGATAACACTTTTGTGGTCGCTCGGAAACCCACGCGTATGTCGTTCACCGAGGCGCTCGAACCGACCGCCGAATCGCTCTGGGACGCCATCGTCGACCACCCGATGGTCGCCCAACTGGGTGAGGGAACGCTCGACGAGGACCCGTTTCGCTACTGGGTCCGACAGGACTACGTCTACCTCGTCGAGTACAGCCGCGTGTTCGCGCTCGGCGCGGCGAAAGCGCCCGATCTGAGGAGGTTGGGAACGTTCGCCGAACTCCTCGAATCGACGGTGAACACCGAGATGGACCTCCACCGGAAGTACGCCGCCGAGTTCGGGGTTTCGGAGCAGGAGTTAGAGGCGACCGAGCCGTCGCCGACCACGCGGGCGTACACCGACTTCCTGGTTCGGACCGCTTCGATCGGAACGTTCGGCGACCTCGTCGCCGCGCTCCTGCCCTGCATGTGGGGGTTCAACGCCACAGCCAGACGACTCGACGCCCGCGGCCGACCGAACCACGAGGGGTACGCCGCCTGGATCGACATGTACGCCGGGGAGGAGTTCACCGAACTCACCGAGTGGTGTCTCGACCTGATGGACGACGTCGCCGCCGACGCCTCCGACGGGACCAGAGAACGCTACCGCGACCTGTTCGTTCTCTCCGGTCGGTACGAGTACCGCTTCTGGGACGCCGCCTGGCGCGAGGAGGAGTGGGAGGTGGCGGTGTGACCGTTCCCTCGACCTACGCCGACTACGCGGACGCCCGCGACGACCCGCGCTTCACCGACTGGCTCCGCGCCCGGTCGGAACCGGCGTGGACCGAGGCGACGGAACACCGCTTCGTCGCGGAACTGGCCGACGGAACCGTCGCGGACGACGTATTCCGCCGCTATCTCGTCCAGGACTACGCGTTCGTCACGACGCTGGCGGCCCTCGTCGGGCACGCGGCGGGCGAGGCTCCGACCGTGGCGGGAAAACGCGAACTCGCGGGCTTTCTCCGCACGCTCACCGACGAGGAGGACGACTACTTCGAGCGGTCGTTCGACGCGCTTTCGGTCCCCGAGGCGGACCGAACGTCCCCACGCAAGACGGCCACGACCGAGGCGTTCGAGGACCTCCTCACCCGTGCGGCCCACGAGGGCGGCTACGCCGAGTCGCTCGCTACGCTCCTGGCCGTCGAGTGGGTGTACTGCACCTGGGGGGTCGCCAACGCCGACGCCTCACCCGACCCATTCTACCTCGTCGAGTGGATCGACCTGCACTCGGTTCCGGCGTTCGAGTCGTTCGTCGCGTGGCTCCGGACCGAACTCGACCGGGAGGGGCCGACGCTCTCGCCCCGTCGCGAAGAGCGCGTCGCCCGGCACTTCCGCCGGGCGGTCGACATCGAAGTCGCGTTCTTCGACGCGGCGTACGGGAGATAGGGCGAGACGCCCGTCACGCCTCGACCGTCCACCGTCTCATCCCTCCCCGTCGACCAGCGAAACCACACGCTCGGCGGCGTCGACCGCGCTCTCGCCGAAGACGTAGGCGACGGGTTCGATGCCGAACGCCCCGCGGTGGTACGCGACGGTCGGCACGCCCCCGAACTCCCGGAACCGCTCGCGGAGGTGCTCGCCGCGCTCCTCGTAGTCGGCGTCGAACTCCAGCGTCGAGAGGCCGCGGTCGCGGGCGCGTTCGAGGAACGCGTCGTCGGTCGCGACGTTCACCGCCGCCCGCACCGAAGCATCGACCGACGCGGCGGCGAGGACGGCCGTCGCCACGTGTTTCGACGCGCCGAACTCGGGGTCCGACGGGACTTCGACGCGCCCGTTCACGGTGTAGACGCGGCCGGGGATGGCCGCGACGTCGGTCACAGCCTCGGCACCGGGGAGCGCCTCGCCGACGTTCGTCCCGACGTTGGGAACGAGCGCGGCGACGCCCGGGGCAGTCGACAGCAGACGCACCGCCTGCCGGACGCTCGCGAGGACGGCCCGCTCGCGTTCGGCCTCCTGGTCGAGGCCGCGGACGCAGAGGTCACAGCCGAGCCCGCGCAGTTCGGGCATCGCCCGCTCGTGGAGTTCGCAGACGGGGCCGCGGTCCTCCAAGACGGCGACGAGGGCGACGAGGTCCGCGAGGACGTCGTAGCCGTCGTACTCGCCCTCGTCGAGACCCGTCGCGATTCGGTCGACCGTCGCCTGCGCGTCGGCGTCCTCCGCGACGAGCGGTTCCAACGGGACGTCACCCCCGAGGTAGTTGCTCACCGCGGCCTGCGAGACGCCGAGGTGGTCGGCGATGGACTGCTGGGTCGCGCCGCGCTCGTCCAGACGGCGGGCGAGCATCGCCCGGAGCGTCGGAAGCACCCGGTCAGCGACGAGTTCGCTCGGATGGACCAGTGACATACTCCCTCGACTCGCCCCGGTTCGAGGTAAAGGCTCGCCCGGGAATAAGCGACTTATACAACCAAGTTTTAACACGGTCGTCGTCGTAGCCCGGCGTGATGGACGCGAACGGACGGGAAGGACGGGGGCATCGACGATGGTGACCGCAGGGACCACGCTCGCGGTGACGGTGGTTACCCTCCTGTGTTTCACCGGTCTCGGCCTCTGGTACGTCCGGCGGCGGGGTGGCGTCCGGAGCGCAGAGGAGTTCGTCAGCGCGCGCAACTCCACCGGGCCGGGCGCGACGACGGCGACGCTCGTCGCGAGCGTGATGGGCGTGTGGATCCTGCTCGCGCCGGTCGAGGCGGGCGCGGCGTTCGGCGGGGTGTCGGCCGTCCTCGGCTACGCGGTCGGCGAGGCGATTCCGATGCTCGCGTACGCGCGACTCGGCCCGCGCATCCGCGAACTCATCCCCGAGGGCCACTCGCTCACCGAGTACGCCCTCGCCCGCTACGGTCGAGGAATGTACGTGTTCGTCCTCCTCGTGAGTGTCTTCTACATGTTCGTGTTCTTGGCTGCGGAACTCACGGGCATCGCGAGCGCCTTCGAACTCGTCGCGGGCATCCCGCGCTGGCAGACCGGCCTCCTGGTGGGCGGGTTCGTCCTCCTGTACACGAGTTACGGCGGCCTCCCGGCGAGCATCTTCACCGACGCCGTCCAGACCGTGCTGGTCGTCCCCCTCCTCGTCCTCAGTGCCGTCGGTGCGCTCGTCGTCCTCGGCGGTCCCGGGGCGGTCTACGGGCAGGTCGTGGCGGCCGACCCGAGCCTCGTCGACCCGACGTTCTTTACCGGACTCCGCTTCGGCGTCTGGGTCGCCGTCGCCATCCTCGGCGCGGAACTCATCAACCAGACGTGGTGGCAGCGCATCTACGCCGCCCGCGATTCGGAAACCCTGAAGAAGGGGTTCCGCCGGGCCGCCGTCACCAACTTCTGCGTCGTCCTCGTCGCCGGACTGTTCGGGGTGGCCGCCCGCGGCGTCGCCGACATCGTCGTCACCGGCGAGGGGTACAACGCGAGCATCGCCTTCTTCGTCCTCCTGGGCGAGGCGTTCCCCGAACCGCTCGTCCTCGGCGTCGTCCTCCTCGCGCTCTTGCTCGTGATGAGCACCGCCGACACGCTGTTCAACGCGCTGGCGAGCGTCGTCACGGCGGACCTCCCGCGCGTGCTCGACGACCCGACCGACCGGACGCTGACGTGGGGAGCGCGACTGCTCACCGTCGTCGTCGCCGTCGCCGCCATCCTGGTCAGCCTCCGCGCACAGAGCGTCCTTCGATTGTTCCTGCTGGCGGACCTCTTCGGCGCGGCGGTGATGGTGCCGCTCCTCTACGGACTGTACTCCCGGCGAGCGACAGGAACAGGGATGCTCGTCGCCAGCCTCGCCGGCCTCGCCGTCGGCCTGGCGTTCTTCCCCTCCCCCATCGTCCGGTCGGTCACGACGGCCGTGCCCGTCGTCGGACCGCTGCTCCCCGCCGCGGACTTCCTCCCGGCGTTCCTCGGGGCGGCCGGCGTCTCCGCGCTCGTGGCCGTCCTCTCCGCGCGTCTCAGCGGCGCGACGTACGAACTGGAGCGACTCGCCAGCGCCGTCCGGCGGTTCGACGCGGGTGCCGTCGACGCGACGGACGAGCCAAGCGACTGAGCCTGTCGGTTTCTCGCTGTTGGGGCCGTCCGCGCCCGGGAATTACCCGGTGATACAACGTGGTAAACACTTTGTACGGTGGCGAAAAAGAGTCGGTATGGCAGGGACACTCACGGGGGCGGTCCGGTCGCGGCTCGACGAGATGGGGCCGGCCTGGGTCGCGGGTGCCATCGCCGCGGGGCCGGCGACGATGGCGTCGGTCATCACGGCGGGCGCGTCGTTCGGCTACGCGCTCCTCTGGGTGGTCGTCGCGAGCGCCGTCTTCGGCGCGACGGCGCAGTACTTCGCGATGCGACTGGGTCTTCTCACCGAACGAGGCATCGTCGGCGTCGTCGAGGACTACCTGGGAGCGCGTTGGGCGTGGCTCCTCGTCGCCGACGTCGTCCTCGCGGCCGGCCTGGCCCAACTGGTCATCATGAAGGGGCTCGCCGACATCTCCGCGACGGTCACGGGCGTCGACGCGCGCGTCTGGGGGGTCGCCTGGGCGCTCGTCCTCGCCGTCGGACTCGCGGGGCGGGCTACCGCTTCATCGAACTCGCCGCCAAACTGCTCGTCTCGGGCGTCGTGCTCGCGTTCGTCGCCTCGCTGTTCGTGGTCCCCATCGACCCGGTTACGGCCGTCACGGGGCTCGTCCCTCGGATTCCGGCCGGCGTCGACGGGGCGCTCGTCGCCGCCGGCGTCCTGGGCGGGGCGGTCCACATCACCCTCGTCACGATGCACTCGTACACCATGCGCGCGCGTGGCTGGACCCGCGACGACTACGGCCTCGCCACGTTCGACGTCGGCAGTTCGATGCTCGGAGCGTTCGGACTCTACAGCCTCGCCATCTTCCTCGTCGCCGCGAGCGTCCTCCACAGTCCGGGCATCGAGGCGAGCGAACTCACGGCGGTGTCGGCCGCACAGACGCTCGGCCCGCTCGTCGGCCCCGCCGCGCAGTGGCTCTTCCTCGTCGGTCTCTGGGGCGCGGCCGTCTCGACGCTGGGCGGGAACACCATCGTCCCCCCGTTCCTCGTCGCGGACAAACTCGGCTGGGGAACCGACGTCTCCGATTCGAGGTACCGGGCGCTCCTGGCGGGCTTCGCGCTCGCCTCGGCGGCCGGCCCGTTCGTCGGCGGCGCGTTCTTCCCGCTCCTCGTGCTCGTCCTCGCGTTCGGCCTCGTCGGCACGCCCTTTGCGCTGGTGGTCGTCCTCGTCCTCCTGAACTCCGACGCGGTGCCCGAGCCGAACTCGCGGCTCGCGAACCTCGCGGGCGTCGTCCTCGTCGCCGTCACCGCCACCACGGCGGGGTCGTTCGTCCAGAGCCGCCTCGCGGGAGGAGCGGGCGACCCGCTGACGCTCTTCGTCGTCGCCTTCGCCGCCGTCCTCACCGTGGCGACGGTCCTCCTCGTGGTGCAGTTCGTCCGCGCACGTCCCACGCGGCGCACACCCGCGAGCGGATAGATGAGCGACGACGAGAACGGCGCGACCGATGCGGTCGCCGACGAGTCGGACTCGGTTCCGCTCGTCGGGACGACGCTCGTCCTCGGGCCGTCGAACGTCGGCAAGACGACGCTGACCGCGCAGGCGCTGGAGCGGTGGGTCGACGCCCACGGGACCGAGGGCGTCGTCGTGTTCGACTTCGCGCCGGAACTCCTCCGGGAGGGGACGCTCCTCGGCGGCCGACTCGACCGGGTCACCGACCTGCTCGGCGACGCCGACTCTCCGGTGGAAGCGGTCGGGGGGAACGACCGGGACGACCGGACGACGGTCGGTCGACCGAACGGCCTCTGGTACGGCGTCCTCGACGCGCACGCCCCGCGTGCTGCGGGTCCGACCGAGGACGCCGCCGTCGCCCTCGCCGCCGAGAACGCGGCGGGTGCCGCCCGACTGCTCGAACGCGCGCCGACCGACCCGCGAGCGGTGTTCGTGAACGACGTCACCATCGCGTGTCAGCATCCGGCGGGCGACGCCGACCGCCTCCTCGCGTACTGTGGCCGCGCTCGCGCCGCCGTCCTCAACGCGTTCGAGAGCGACGAACTCGGTGTCGACGACCCCGTCTCCCGGCAGGAGCGTGTCGCGCTGGCGACGCTCGTCGCCGGTGCCGACCGCGTCGTCCGACTCTCGTAGCGACGCGCACGCGTCGGGCCGACGGAGAACTCGGGAGTCGTGAGGGGAGCGTGGTCAGGTGTACTGTTCGCAGATGCTTCGGAGCCCCTCGCGGAACGATATCTGCGGCTCCCAGCCGGTCGCCTCGTTCATCTTCGAGATGTCCGCCATCGTGTCGTGGACGTAGACGTACTCCGGGATGGGGTTCTCGACGTAGGTCGGTTCGACGTCGGTTCCCAACTCCTCGTTCAGCAGTTCCACGACCGTGTTGAAGTCGTAGCTCTCGCCCGTCCCGAGGTTGTAGACGCCGTCGAGTTCGTGCTCCGCGGCGGCGACGAGGCCCCGGACGATGTCGTCGACGTGGGTGAAGTCGCGGGTCTGGGTGCCGTCGCCGTATATCTTCGGGGAGCGACCGCTGGCGATGTCGTCGGCGAACTGCGCGAGGATGTTCGCGTACTCGCCCTTGTGCTCCTCGTTGCCGCCGTAGCCCTGGTACACCGAGAAGAAGCGCATGCCCGCCATCGTCATGTCGTAGTGGTGTGAGAAGTACTCGCCGTACCGCTCGCGTCCCATCTTCGACGCCTCGTAACCCGTCCGCGTCTCCACCGCCATGTCCTCCGGGGAGGGCTCGGTCCGGTTGCCGTAGATGGAGGAGGTCGACGCGTACACCACGGTGTCGCAGCCGTCGTCGCGCGCCTGGACGACCGTGTTGACGAACCCCTCGATGTTCACCCGGACGCCTTTCTGGGGGTTCTCCTCGTGCATCGCGTAGGAGGACAGCGCCGCGAGGTGGAACACCGCGTCGACGCCCTCGGTCGGGAGGTCCTCGTCGAGGACGCTCTTGCCGACGTACTCGACCTCGTCGGACAGGTTCTCCGGGGTGCCGAGGTACTCGTCGTCGACCGCGATGACCTCGTTCTCCGCCGCGAGGCTGTTCGCGAGGTTCGACCCGATGAACCCGGCGCCCCCCGTGACCAGAACCGTCTTGCCGTTCATACCCAGGTGTGTCAGACGAAGTGTAAAAAATGGGCTGGTTCGACCGACATCCGCCACGCACCGCCTCCGTCCCCCGCTGATCGGATATAATGACCCTCCAGGTGACGAGTACACTTATCACACCTCTCATGAGATTAGTTCACATATGACTGAGCGACGACTACAGCGGCGACGGTTCATCAAGGCGGCGGGAGCGACAGGCATCGCGGGACTGGCAGGGTGTGCCGGCGGGTCCGGGGGCAGTGGCGGCGGGAGCGGGAGTACGGAGTCGGGTGGTGACGGCGGTGGTGACAGCGGCGGCGACTCCGAGTCCAGCGGCGGCGCGTCGACGGGAGGCTCCGGGTCGGGTGGGACCATCCGCTACCTCTCCGACAGGGGAGATTCGAAGCCGATTCTCGACGAGATCATCGCGGAGTTCGAGTCGAACTCGGAGTACACCGTCGAGGTCACGTTCACCTCGAAGGGGACGTCGACGGACCAGGAGATGCAGAAGATGGTCGCGGCGGGCAACCCCCCGGACCTCTTCTTCGACACCTCGACCGACGCCTTCCGCTTCCAGCAGGAGGGCGTGCTCGCCCCGGTGTCGGAGGCGGTGTCGGCGAACAGCCTCCCCGACCCGGTCAACGTCGGCGGCGAGTCGTACTTCGCGCCGGCCATCGTCGAACCGCTGATGGGCTGGTACCGCAACGACATCTACGAGGAGAACCCGACCACGTGGTCGGCGTGGCTCGAAGAGGCCCAGCGGGTCTCCGAGAACACCGACATGGAGGGGTACATCGTCCAGTCGGGCCAGACGAACAACGCCGACACCCAGATGACGCAGTACCTCTGGCAGAACGACGTCGACATCTACGCGGGGCCGACCGACGACATCCAGGTCACGGTCGACCAGGGCTCGAATCGAGAACTCGCCGTCGAGACGTTCCAGTGGGTCCAGGACATGGCGCAGTACTCCCCGAACGGCAGCGGCTGGGAGTGGGGCGACGCCATCGGCGCGCTCCAGCAGGAGAACGCCGCCGCCGGCGTCAGCGTCGGCGGGCTTCCCATCCTCACCATGCAGAGCAACCGTCCGGACCTCGTCCAGAACTTCAGCCCGATGCCGTTCCCCGTCCCCCAGGGGAAGGCACAGGACAAGTGGTGGGCGTACATGGAGGGTCACCTCGTCCGCAGCGACGGGGACAACACCGAAGGCGCCCGCGAGTTCGTCACGTTCTTCTCCGAATCCGACAAGTTCTTCGACTTCATCCTCTCTGCCCCGCTGTTCCAGTTCCCGCCGTCGAGAGAGCAACTCGACGCGACACCCATGCAGGAGAACGAGACGCTGAACGAGTTCCCCGATGTGCTCGAACTCGTCCGGAACAACTGGGACGTCTTCACCTCCGTCCTGGCGACGGGCGACGACGGCGCGCCGAACCTCACGGCCGCCAAGGCGTACGGCAATCAGGCGTTCGGACAGGCCGCCGACCAACTCCTCGTCGGCGGCCTCTCGCCGGAGGAGACGGTCGACTTCCTCGCCGAGACGCTCCGTGGCCTGTAGATGAGTACGACTCGTGAGCGGACGGGGGGAGCGCGGTCACTCACCGAGCGGGTCGACAGCACCACGCTCCTCCTCGCCGTCTGCTTGGTTCCGCTCGCCGCCTTCTTCCTCGTCGTCTGGGTCGTCCCCATCCTGTACGCGCTGGGGATGAGCCTCTTCGAGGCGCCCGTCCGGAACCCGCAGTTCGTCGGCTTCGGTAACTACGTCGCCGTCGTCACGGACGACGGCTTCGTCAACGCCTTCACCAACAGCATCGTCTACGCCGTCTCGACGACGGTCCTGAGCCTCCTCCTCGGGCTCGGCCTCGCGCTCGCCATCAACCAGCGCATCAGAGGCGGCGTGGCGCTCCGCACGCTGATGATCTTTCCCTATCTGCTGCCGACGCTCGTGGTCATCTTCCTCTGGAAGTTCGTCCTCGACCCGAACATCGGCATCCTCAACCAGTACCTCGTCGACTGGGGGCTCTTCGAGGAGCCCATCGCCTTCTTCTCGACGCTGACGTGGGCGATGCCCGCGGTGGTGATAACGAGCGTCTGGAAGTTCGCCTCCTTCGCCTTCTTCATCCTCCTCGCGCGCCTGCAGTCCATCGACCCGGACCTCTACGAGCGCGCTCGCGTCGAAGGGGCGTCGTCGTGGCAGGCGTTCCGCGACATCACCTTCCCGCACCTTCGGGGAGCGATTCTCATCATCCTCCTCGTCCGCGGCATCTGGATGTTCAACAAGTTCGATATCATCTACCTCTCCACGCGAGGCGGGCCGCTCGACGCGACGACGACCCTCCCGATTCGCGTCTTCGAAATCGCGTTCGAACAGGTCGCGTTCGGGCAGGCCACCGCGCTGGCCGGCGTGATGTTCTTCTTCCTCGCTGCCGTGGCCGTGGTCTACTTCACCGTCTTCACGCCCGCCGAGGAGGTGACCGGCTGATGGCCTCCGACACCGAACGTGCCGCGACTGCCGACGTCGCACGAGGCGACGTCGGCGGCGACCACCTGCTCTCGCACCGCACCCAGCGTCGGCTCAGACGGGTCTTCCTCTACGTCGTCGCGCTCGTGGTCGCGACGTTCGTTACCATCCCCGTCTACGTCATGGTCGTCATCGCCTTCCAGTCGCCCGCGACGACGTTCGCCGGCGGCAACGTCAACCTCCTCCCCAGCGAGGTGACGCTCCGGAACTTCCGGGTGCTCTTCGACACGACGCTGACGGCCACGTACTTCCGGAACAGCCTGCTCGTCACGGGCGGGTCGACGCTCCTGTCGACGGCCATCGCGGTCACCGCCGGCTACGGTCTCACCCGGTTCGACTTCCGCGGGAAGGGCATCGCCGCCCGCGCGGTGCTCTTCACCTACATGTTCAGCCCCATCGTCCTCGCCATCCCCCTCTACGTGGTGTTCTTCTCGCTCGGCCTGCTCAACAACCTCTTCGCGCTGACGCTCGCGCTGTCGGCCGTCTCCGCGCCCTTCACCATCTGGCTGATGTGGCAGTACTTCCAGACGGTCCCCATCGCGCTGGAGGAGTCGGCGTGGGTCCGCGGCGCGAGTCGCTGGCGGACGGTGTGGGACGTCGTCCTCCCCGTCGCCCGGCCCGGCTACATCTCCGCCGCCATCTTCGCGTTCGCCGTCGCCTGGAACGACTTCACCATGGCCCGCGTCGTCCTCTCCCAGGACGAGAAGTACACCATCACGGTCGGTGCCAGCCTCTTTCTCGACCGGGTGAGCATCGGCTGGGCCGAGACGATGGCCGTCTCACTCCTCATCTCTATCCCGCCGTTTCTCATCGCGCTGTTCCTCCAGAACTACCTGCTCCAGGGGTTCAGCGTCGGAGGCCTCGAATAACACATGGCACGCGCTATCCACCTCGACAACGTCACCAAGGAGTTTCGCACCGGTTCGACCACCCACGTCGCCGTCGACGACGTCTCGCTGGAGATACCCGAAGGCTCCTTCGCGACGTTCGTCGGCCCCTCCGGCTGTGGGAAGACGACCACGCTTCGAATGATCGCGGGGCTCGAAACGCCGACGAGCGGGACGATTCGGTTCGGCGACACCGACGTCACCGACCTCCCGCCCCAGCGGCGCAACGTGGCGATGGTGTTCCAGAGCATCGCCCTGTACCCCCACATGAGCGTCCGCGAGAACATCGGCTACGGCCTGAAGATACACGGCGTCGACAGGGCCGACCGAAACGAACGAATCGAGGAGGCCGCGGAGACGCTCCGCATCACGGACCAACTCGACAAGATGCCCGCCGAACTGTCGGGAGGGCAGCAACAGCGCGTCGCCCTCGGCGGCGCGTTCGTTCAGGACCCCGACGTCCTCCTCTTGGACGAACCGATGTCGGACCTCGACGCGAAGCTGAAGGCCGAACTCCGAGTGGAAGTCCAGCGACTCCACCAGGAGATGGACGCCACCGTCGTCTACGTCACGCACGACCAGACGGAGGCGATGACGATGAGCGACTACGTCGTCCTCCTCGAAGACGGCCACCTCGCGCAGTTCGACCCGCCGATGACGCTGTTCGACCGTCCCTCCTCCTCGTACGTCGCGAGCTTCATCGGCACCCCCGCGACCAACACGCTCGCCTGCACCGTCGAACGCACCTCCGACGCCCCCGACGCCGCCGGTACGTCGGGCACCGACGGCGAGTGCGTCGTCGTCGGCCACGGCTTCCGTCTCCCGGTCGGTGACGCGCTCTCCGCGCACGTCGGCGAGCGGGTCACGCTCGGCATCCGACCCCAGTACATCCATCCCGACGGGGGCGCGTACAGCCTCGACGTCGAAGTCGAGGTCGTCGAACCCCTCGGCACCGAGGCCGTCATCCACGGGCGGACCGCCGAGGGTGACCGCCTCGACGTGGTGACCGACTCACACGCCGTCGAACGGTTCGCGCCCGGCGAGACCTTCCGGGCCGGCTTCGACCGGACCGACGTGTTCGTGTTCGGCCCCGACGGCGAGACGCTCCTGTTCGGTGCCGACCTCGTGACCGACGGCCAGCCCTCCTCGCCCGAGCAATGACCGACGCGACACGAGACACCGACGCGTCACGGGACGGACGCGACCCGCTCGGCGACGACGGGAGCGACCGCCCGCTCGCGGACACGGTCGTCGTCGAACTCGGCCACATCGTCGCCGGTCCGTTCTGTTCGCTCCTCCTCGCGGACCTCGGCGCGACGGTCGTGAAGGTCGAACACCCGGACGGCGGCGACGTCACCCGCGATTCGAGCCCGCTCGGCAACGCCTCGTTCAACTACGTCAACCGCGACAAGGTGAGCGTCACGCTCGACCTCAAAGCCGAGGGGGGACGAGAGGTGTTCCTCGACCTCGTTCGTGAGGCCGACGTCCTCGTCGAGAACTACGGACCGGGGACGACAGAGCGTCTCGGCGTCGGCTACGACGACCTCCGCGAGGTCAATCCACGACTCGTCTACTGCGCGGTCAAGGGGTTCAACGACGGTCCCTACTCGGACTACCCGGCGCTCGACCCGGTCGCGGAGGCGCTGTCGGGGCTGATGAGCGTCACGGGCTACCCCGACCACCCGCCCGCGCGGTGTGGGACCAGCATCGCCGACATGGCCGCGGCGCTGTACGGCGCGCTCTCCGTCGTCGCCGCGCTCCGCCAGCGCGAGCGCACGGGCGAGGGACAGAAGGTGTCGGCCCCGCTGTTCGAGTCCACCGTGGCCCTGATGGGCTACTGGCTCGCGTACGTCCAGGCGTACGACGCCGACCCCGAACCCCTCGGCGCGGGCCACTCGAACTGGGCGCCCTACGACGTCTTCCGGACGGCGAGGGACGAGAACCCGACCGCTACTGAATCCGGGAAATCGAGGGACGAGCGGACGAGTCGAGACGAGAACTGGGTGTTCATCGGACCGTCCTCACAGCGACAGTGGGAGGCGCTCTGTGACGCGCTCGACCTCACGCTCGACGACCGCGAGGAGTACGCCACCCGCGAGAGGCGACTCGAACACAAGCACGCGCTCAACGCCGAGTTGGAAGAGGCGCTCCGGTCGTTCTCGCGGTCGGAGGTTCTCGAACGCCTCCGCGAGGCCGGCGTCCCGGTGGCCCCCGTCAACGACGTCCGGGCCGTGGCCGCCGACCCACACCTCGTCGCCACCGACGCCCTGACGAAGGTCGAATCCGTCGAAGGCGCTCGGGCCCGGGTCGACGTCCCGCGCTATCCGGTTCGGTCGACGGCGTTCGACCGACGCGAGAGCGCGTCGCCCCCGGAACTCGGCGGCGACACCGAGACCGTACTCCGGTCGCTGGGGTACTCCGACGAGCGCATCGCCGAGCTGGCCGCGGACGGCGTCGTGTGACCCGTTCGCCGAGCGGTCGGGAGAACGAAGATTCATCGGCTCGCTCGGCGTGACTGTCGCTATGGACAGACGAACCCTGCTCTGTTCGACGGTCGCCGTCGGCCTCTCGGGCTGTCTCTCGTCGCTCACGGGCGAGGACACGCGGGAGTTCAGACCCGCCGCCGAGACGTTCAACCGCGGTGTCGACGCCTTCGGACGCGCCGACTCGACGCGGTCGACCGCGCGCGACCGCTACGGGGCCGAGCGCTGGGACGTCGCGGCGGAGCGGTACGCCGCGGCGCGTGACGGCTTCGACGCGGCCGCCCGCGAGTTCGACGCCGCCCGGGAGGCGACCTCGGGGTCGTGTCCAGCCCTCCACGACCGGAGTCAGCGACAGTACCGGCGATGTCTCGCGCTCGTCGAGGCCTGCGACTACTGGGCGGACGCGTCGACGGCGCGGCTGGCGAGCGAGGACGCGTCGACGGCCGAGTCGCGCGCGACAGTCTGGGACGGCCGCGCGGCGGAGTACCCCACTTCGTCCCGACTGGACCCGGACGACTTCTCGTGCCGGGCGTGAGCGACCCACCCGTCCTCGTCACCGGGTCGTCGTCGAGTGCCACCGGTTCTCGCGCTCTGTCGGAGTCGCTCGCGCCCCTCACTCCTCGGGGCCGTGCTCGTCCGCTCCGGTCGTCGGAGCGCGGACCGGGAACCGGGTGTGGAGCGTCCCGTCGGCCGTCCGGGTCAACTCGCCCCCGTTCGTCGTCGTCACCCACCGGAGGATCCAGAGGCCGAGGCGGTCGGTGTGTCGCAGCGGCGTCTCCGCACCGGTCTCGACGACGCGCCAGTCCGACTCGGCGAGGCCCCCACAGTCGTCGGTCAGAGCGATGTCGACGACGCCGTCCTCGACCCGTACGACGATGGACACCCGCTGGCGGGGCGTCTCGCAGTCGTTCGTGTCGAGGAGCATCGACAGGTAGTCGACGCACCCGAGCACGAGCGACCTGGCGCTGACCGACGCCGGGTCGCCGGGCGTTTCGGCGTGGACCGTCGCGTCCGCGTGACGGGTTCGCATCGTCTCGACGACCTCGTCGACGACCGTCGTGATCGGCCTGCGGTCGGCTTCGCCGGGACGACCGCTGAAGATTCGATCGACGTGGCTCGCCTCCTGGCTCAGGTCGACGAGGCGGTCGATGGAGTCGCCGATCCGACCGAGAGCGGTCTCGTGGTCGACGCCGACGTCGCGCAGTAGCGCCTTCCGGTAGCCGTCGATGATGTTCAGCTCGTTTCGGAGGTTGTGCCGCATGAATCGGTTGAGGACGCCGACGCGCTGTTCGTGGAGCTTCCGGGTCGTGATATCCGTCTGGAAGCCGACGAAGTGGGTCACCTCGCCGTCGTCGTCGCGGACGGGTGCGACGTCGACCTTGTTCCAGAACTGCTCGCCGTCGCGCGTGTAGTTCACGAGGTCGACGCTCACCGGTTCGGCGGCGTCGAGCGCTTCACCCAACCTCTCGACGGTCGACTCGTCGGTTCGCGGCCCCTGGAGGAACCGACAGTTCCGGCCGAGAATCTCCGCGCGGTCGTACCCCGTCAGCTCGCAGAACGCGTCGTTGGCGTACACGAGCGGGGTGTCGTCCTCGCGGAGGCCGGCGATGGTGACACCGATCGGCGCCTCGGCCACCGCGCGGTCCCGGACCCGGAGGTCGGTCAGCGCGACCGCGAGTTCGGCCTCCCGGTCCGCGAGCCGACGGCTCGCCCGTCGTCGAGCGAGGAGGTTTCGGAGCCGCGCGCGCAGGAGGGGCTTCGAGGCGGGCGTCGGGACCACCTCGTCGACGACCGTCCAGAGGTCCTCATCGTCGAGCGCGTCACTCTCGGCCGTGACGAGGACGACCGGGAGCACCACCGGATCGACCGCCTCGCGCTGGGCGGCAATCGCGACCCGATGCGCCGCGAGGTGCTGACGGTCGACGAGACAGAGGTCGATGTCGCCCGTGAGCGCGCCGGCGTCGGTCGTCGCCGTGACGGTCGCCTCGCCCGCGAGGAACTCCGCGAGGAGCTGTCGGTTCCGGTTCGCTCCGAGGAGGAGTAACACGTGCGGTTCGTCCTCGCCTGCGGAGCCGTCGGCTAGGTCGACTCCCTGTGTGGGGCTGGTCGGTTCGTCGTCCGTGTCGGCTGCGCCCCCCTCCCAGTCGTCGGCCTCGGCGCCGCCGCTCCCAGCGTCGGCCCCGGTCTCGACATCGCTCGACGGGCGGTCGTCCGCTGGGGCGTCCGTCATCGCGGTCGGCGGTCGCACCGACGGCGACTCGCGGTCATTGGTGCTCATCCCACGCGTCTCCGTCCCCGACGACCTCCGGCGTGCCTTCGAGGATACCCCGTAACGACCGCAGCGGCGCGCCGACGCTGAGCCCGTACTCGGTGATGCGGAACTCCCGGAGCGCCCGTTCGTAGTCGCTCGTCCGCTTCTTCAGGACGCCGATGGCCTTCCGGAGTTCCCCGTGAACTTCGAGATACCGGAGGAAGAGGATGTTGTCGGCGATGTAGCTGACGCCGCCGTGGGTCGCCCGGAACTCGCCCGTGACGGTCTCCGCGGAGTCGACGAGCAACGTCGTGACGCCGCGCGACCGGAGGTACCGACAGAGGGCACCGATCTCGCGGTGGAGCGAGTCGTCGTCCTCGCCCCGGATCGACAGCCGGTAGCCGTCGATGCCGTCGATGAGGACGACCTCCGCGTTCCGTTCTTCGACGTCCGTTCGCACCATCGATGCGAACTCCGCCGGCGACTGGGTGAGCGGCTGGACCTCCTCGATCCGGAGCGTCCCCCGCTCGACCATCGTGTCGACCGGGATGTCGACGGCCGTACACCGCGTGACGAACGTCCGGGTGGTCTCCTCGAACATGTAGATGACGGAGCGCTCGCCGCGCCCCGCGGCCTCCTTCATCACCTGTGCGCCGAGCGTCGTCTTCCCCACCCCGCTCGGTCCGTTGATGATGGTGACGGTCCCGCGACTGAGTCCCCCGCCGAGAAGCTGATTCAGTTCGGGAATCCCCGCCGAAATCGTCTCGTCGGGGAAGTCGACCACGTGACCGTCGGGTATCAACACGGGGTAGACGACGATGCCGTCGTCGGTGATGCGGACGGTGTGAGCGCCTCCCCGCGTCTGGGACCCACGGAACTTCGTCACGCGGAGGTGCCGTCCTTCGTCGTCCTGGGTGAGTTCGAACGTCCCGTCGCTGAGGTACTGGAGGTCGTCGTCGGGCACATCGGACGTCGACTGCGTGGTGAAAAGCAGCGTCACGTCCTGCTCGCGGAGGAACCGGAGGAGCGAGGAGACCTGCTGGCGGAGCTGATAGGTGTCGGGAGCGAGGTGCTGTAGTTCCGACATCGGGTCGATGAACATCCGCGCCGGTTCGATGTCGTACACCGCCTCGACGATGGCCGACCGCAGCGACGACCCCTCCACGTCGTCGGGGGTGAACACGTCGTACTCCCGTTCTTCGACGAACACATCGGCGGCCGGGCTCAGGTCGAGAAACGTGACGTCGTCGGTGTCGATACCGACCGCCGCCGCGTTGCGGGTGATCTCCTCTGCGGGCTCTTCGAGATTGACGTAGAGCGACTCCCCCTCGCCGGCCGTCAGAAAATGAAGACCGAGAATCGTCTTGCCCGTCCCCGGGTCGCCGCTCACCATGTAGCTTCGACTGGGAATGAGTCCGCCGCACAGCACGTCGTCGAGGTCGGAGATTCCCGTCGAGATCCGACCGTCGGGGAGAGATACCATACCCCGGTGACGAAATCGACCGATATAGGTGTTTATCCGCGATAACACGTGTCTGAGCGCTCCCCGCTCGCTCACCGTGACCGTTCTCCCGCTCGTCGCTGTCGGACGACTGCGCCCCGACGCTCTCGACCGGTCGCTTCGAGGCCGTACGCAGAGTTAACACCGAACACGACAATATAGAACATGGATTCGTGGGAGGGTCTACCCCGCCTCGTCGTCGTCGCGTTCCTCGTCAGCGTGGCGCTCGGCGGTGGCGCGGTCGCGCAGGTGGACGAACCGGTGTGGGCACCCGAGACAGCGGCGGCGCTCGAACGCATCGTCGACGGACACAACGCGGCGGTCGACGGCGTCGACCTCGGCCCCGCAGGGAACCTCGCCCGTGACCAGCGCGTCACGCTCACGGTGACGGATACCGACGGCTCCGTCGCCCGTTTCTCGTTCCGGACGGACGCCGCAGCACACGTCGTCGACTTCCGGGCGGGTCCGCGCGACGACGCCACCGTCCGGATGTTCACCGACCCCGCGACGGTCGACCGTATCGCCGACGCCCCCGACCGCACCGCGGCGTTCGAGGCTGCGGTCAGGGCTGGCGACGTCCGAATCGAGGGTGTCGGCCTCCTCAATCGCACCGCCTGGGCGCTGGTCGGCCTCGTGCTCTGGGCGCTCGCGTCGCCGCTGCAGGCTGCCGCGGTCGGAGCCGTCGTTCTCCTCGGTGCTGGCGCACTGGCCGTCGCCGGCACGAAAGTGGTCGGCGGGGGCGCCGTCGTCGCTGGAAGCGTCGGAGCGACGGGCACGTCCGGCACAGGCGTTGGAGCGACGGGTGTGAGCGGCGCAGGAGCGAGTGGCTCGACTGGTGCGACCACGGGGTCGTCGTCGACAGGGGTGTCGGCGTCGGGAACGTCTTCAGGGGCGTCGGCGACCGGACCGAGCGGGGGCGGTGTCACGGAATCCGCCTCCGATGCCCTCGCGGCGACCGGCGCCAACACGATGACCGCCGGCTCCTCGGTCAATCCCGTCGGCGTCGCCGACCGCGTGCTCTCCGTGTTCGAGCGGGCGCTGTTCATCGTCGCCATCGTCAAGAAACTCGGGCGGCGTGTGCGACGGGGCCTCGGGTCGACTGTGGCGCGCGTGCTCGGTCGCTTCGGGTTCGTTCGGGCGGTCGACGAGGACGAGAAACCGACGGGCGACGCAGTCGTCGAACCACCGGAGCGCCCGCCTATCCGGCGGCGGGGCGTCGCCCGACGCCGACGTCGATGAGTCCGGTACTTCGGCGTGAGACGGACACGCGGTTCGCCAGCACACTGTCCCGCGACGAGCACCGCGAGTTGCGGGCCGACGACCGAACGGAGCGAAGTGACGGAGGAGTGCTTTTTCCCACGTTATTGCGAGGGTGCGAAGCGACTGAGCAAAAAGTGGAACGGGACCGCTGAGAGACCCTTACGAGCATCTCGTGCCCCCAGTTTTCTCCGAAAACATGGGACCGCTGAGAATCGAACTCAAGTCCTGCGGACCCCATCCGCAGAGGATACCACTACCCCACGGTCCCTCGTGGTGCATATCGACGAAAGCCCGTCCCGTGGTTAAACGCTTCGTTTCCCCGGCGGCGTGCGAGGCGAGCGCACCCACTCACTCAGACGAGCACGCGTTCGAGCGACACCACCTCGCCCCGCTCGGCGTCGGGGTCGCCGACCAGCCGTCCGAGACAGACGGCGCTTCCCTCGGGGGTGTAACAGGCGACGAGCGCGCCCTCCTCGACCGAGCCAGTCCCCACCTCCGCGACGGGCTCGCGGGCCGGTTCGACGCCGATGACGCCCGGGGCGTAGACGGGCGCGCCGGTCGCAACCTGCTCGGCGGCGGAGGGGGCGATGGTGACGCGCGGGAGGTGGACGAGCGCGCGCTCGGCGGGCGACACTACGTCGCGGAGGACCGTCTCGTCGCCCTCGTCGGCGAAGGCGAGGGCGTCGGCGAAGTCGTGCATCGTCACGAGCGAGGAGTCGTCGAACGGCGACGTTTCGGTCCGCCGGAGGTGACCCATGTGCGCGCCCGTCCCGAGCGCGAGGCCGAGGTCGTGACACAGCTTTCGAACGTACGTCCCCGACTCACACCGGATTCGGAGCAGTACCTGCCGCTCACTCGTATCGAGCACCGCTAGTTCGTAGATCTCTCTGACCCGGAGCCGCCGGGTGACCGCGCTCTTCCTGGGGGGTTTCTGGTAGAGCGGTCCCTCGAACTCCCCGATCACTCGGTCGAGGTCCGTCGGGGCGGGGCCGTGCAGTTCGAGCACCGCGACGTACTCTTTGACCCCTTCGAGGAACACCTGCGCCATGCGCGTCGCATCTCCTAGGAGAACGGGGAGACAGCCGGTCACCTTGGGGTCGAGCGTCCCCGCGTGGGCGGCCCGGTCGACGTGGGCGAGGTCACGGACCCACGCCGTGACCTGGTGTGCGGAGGGCCCCGGAGGTTTGTCGAGGTTGACGACGCCGAACGACAGGAGGGAGTCGAGCGAGCGGTCTTCGGGCGGGGCGCGGATGTCGGACATCGGTTCAGAAGTCGTAGATGACGCCGTCGACCGGGGCCTTCCCCTCGTCGGAGTTCGGGTCGTACGAGTCGACGGCGGTGGTGAGCATCCCCAGCACCCCTTCGGGGCTCCACCGGGCGGTGTTGTAGACGAGGTCGTAGATGGAGCGGTCGTCGATGTCGATGTTGTAGTACTCGTTGTACCGTTTGGCCTCGCTTCGCTCCCGTCTGTGGGTCTCCTCGTAGGCCGTCTCGAACGCCTTCTCCTCGCGCTCGGCGATGCGTTCGGCCCGAATGTTCAGCGGGGCGTCGAGCCAGACCTTGATGTCGGCGTCGTCGCCCGCGAGCCATCCCGCGAGGCGCGATTCGAGGAGGACGTCGTCGCGCTCTCTCGCGATCTCGTGGAGGCGTCGGTCGAGGTCGCGGTCGATCTGATCGTCCTTCTCCGCGAGTTCGTTGAACTCGACGGGGGTGAGCCCGCGCTCGGCGGCGAGCGACCGGAAGATGTCGCCACCCGAGATGTGTTCGAGGTCGAACGCCTCCGCGAGCGCCGCCGCAGTGGTGCTCTTCCCACTCCCTGGAGGCCCCGACACGGTGAGTAACATATCGATACTCCGCCCGGCGGGCTAAAAGAGACTGTCGGTCCCGTGGGCGCGTGAGACGGCGAGGAGATGGTCAGAACGGCGAGCGTCAGGACGCGGTGGGCGACATGTCGATGTTGAGCCCCTTGCGGATGATCTGGGTGAAGCCCATCGAGCAGAGGAAGTACCAGACGATCCACGCCTGGATCGGACCCAGGATCTGGTCGGTCCAGGCGACCTCACCCACCAGCGGGAGGACGAGGTTCTGCAGGGGGACGTGCGACTCCGCGTTCGGGCCGATGCCGATGCCCCAGTACATCCAGAGGAACACCGGGATGGTGAAGAACATGATCCACACCATCGGGCGGAACTGCTCTTTGAACATGCCCATCTGGTCGCCCATCGCTTCCATCTGCTCCTCCTGGATGCGGTCGAGTTCGGCGTCGTTGCCGTCCTCTTTGGCCTGCTTGCGCCGCTCCTGGATGTCTTTCATCTTCGACTGGTACTCGGACATCTTGTCCATGTCCATGAGGTTCGCCTGCAGGAGCGTCGAGTACAGCCCCGTCGCCAGCGCGAGGATCATCACGACGGCGTAGAAGGGCATCAACGTCGCCAGCGGCCCCAACGCGACGTCCATCACGCTGCCGATGACGTTTCGGAGCGGGGCCCACGAGTAGCCCGCGAACAGGGCGACGGTCACGACCGCAGCCCCCTTGTCGTACTTCGACCACGAGGACGAGTCGTCGTCGTCGGACGTCGATTTCGACTTCGATTTCGATTTGGACGTCGACGAAGTCGTAGACGCCTCGCCGTTGAGACCGTTCCGCACCGCCTCGGTGTCGGCGAGGCGGAAGCCGGCGTCACCCTCGACGAGGATGCCGCGCTCGATGAGCCGACCCCACTGACCGCTCGTGAGTTCACCCTTCACGTCGACCCACGTGACCTCCCCGTCCTCGTCGTCGTCAACGTGCGCGAGAACGGTCCCGACCGCGTCGCGCATCTCGCCGTCACCGTCGACGAGGTCACGCACCTTCTGCTCTGTCCGTGCCATTACGCCGTGATAAGCCGTCGGCCGTTATGAAGCTTTTACTCTCGGACGCGAACGGTGTCGTGTTCGCAGAGGGCGAGAGGGGAGGACGTGGATGGACGTCAGCGGGTGCAGGGGTGGGCGGAGGAGGGGCGTCAGCGGATGCCGAGTTGGGCGGGGGAGGGGGAAGTCCGGCGGAGCGAGCGAAGCGAGCGTCAGCCGCGCAGTCGTCGTTCGAGCGCCGGCCGCTTCCAGAGCAGGAGCCCGGAGACGACCAGCAACGGGAAGACGACGACCCGTGTGACGAGAAGCGCCCGCGCGCTCTCGCCGACCGGCGAGTAGAACACGACGCCGAGCCAGGTCGCGAGGGCGAGATGGGCGTAGCGCTGGTAGCGGCGTCGCCACACGACGCTCGCGTCAACCACTGTGGTCGCCCTCCTCACTGGCCGAATCGGACGGTGGGCGCGTCCGGTTCGTCGCGTCGGCGACGGTCTCTGTCTCCAGCAGGCGTTCGAGGCGCGCCTCGAACGCCTCGTCGGTCAGTTCGCCTCGGGCGTACCGGGTTCTGAGTGTCCGCAACGCCTCGTCGGTGGAGCCGTCGGCGTCCGTCGTCTCGGCGGGGGCGTCCGATAGCGACCGTCCCGGGCCGTCCGAACCGTCCGAGTCGCGCTCGGTTCGGAGGCTGTGAGCGACGACGAGCGGGAGGACCCCGCCGAAGCCGACCGGAAAGACGACCCAGAAGTACGGGACGCCGAGCGCCATCGCGCCGAAGGCGACGGCGAGGATCACCAGCGTGGTCAGCCCGCTCGCGGTGGCCGTCCGACCGCCGTTCGCGTGGTATCCGTTCCAGCCGTCGGTCGAGGATAGCGACGTTCGCATGTCTGAGTGTATACTCAGTGCGCGGCGATATAACTCTTTTGAGTAAACACTCAGTCGAGATAAGCGTCGATTGTCGGGGAGGGGCGGCCGGAGTGAATACCCCTATATGACCGGAGACCCCAGGTTCGATGAATGAGTGACAGCCCGCCTCCGACGGCCCGCGCGGAGGTCGTCAACGCGGTGAAGAACGCGCTGGCGACCCACGGCTACGCCGGGCTGACGACGAAGAAGGTCGCCGCCGAGTCGGAGAAGAGCGAGGCGTTCTTCTTCTACCACTACGACACGAAGGACGACCTCGTCGTCGCCTTCCTCGACTGGGCCATCGAGCACAACCGCGATCAGCTCTCCGCACTCGACGACGACCCCGTCACCCGTCTCTACGACGCGCTGGACTTCCTCGTGGGCGACCCGGCGGACGACGTCGACCGCGGCATCAACGTGGCGATGATGGAACTGCTCTCGCACGCCCCGCACAACGAGCGCTTCCACGAGCGGCTCACGGCCTACGAGGCGTCGGTCATCGAACTGTTCGTCGACATCGTCGAGGAGGGCATCGCCCGGGGACAGTTCGAGGAGGTCGACGCCCACGACGTCGCGAGCTACCTCGTCGTGACCGCGAACGGGACCGCCGGCGCGGCGATGGCGCTCGGGATGCACGACGTCGACGCCGGCGTCCGCCGCGAACTCGACCGCTATCTCAGAACGAACGTTCTCGCTCCGGGCGTCACGCCGCCCGAGGGCGTGCTCGTTCCCTGACCGGCCACGAGTGCAGGCGGGCCGCCCGCTCCCTTACCGTGCGCGTGCGTGCTGGAGGGCGTACCTCGCCACTCTAAGTGGCGAGGTACGCGAACGAAGAGAAAAGAGCCTCCGGGCGGGGACGGCGCTACTCGTCGTCGACGGCGTCGACGATTTCGTCGAAGACCTCGTCGGGCGTCCCCTCGCCGTCGATTTCGACGAGTTCGCCGCGCTCGCGGTAGTGTTCGACGACCGGTTCGGTGTTCTCGTAGTAGACGCGGAGGCGCTCGCGGACGGTGTCCTCCGAGTCGTCGTCGCGCTGGACGAGTTCGCCGCCGCACGCGTCGCAGACGCCCTCCTCGGCGGGCGGGCTGAACTCGACGTGGAAGCTGGTGCCGCACTCCGAACACACCCGACGTCCGGTGAGGCGGTCGACGAGTTCCTCCTCGTTCACGTCGAGGAACAGCGCCGCGTCGAGGTCCGTGATCTCCGAGAGGTACTCCGCTTGGTCGAGGTTGCGCGGATAGCCGTCGAGGACGTAGCCGTCGGCTTGCGAGAGAGCGGTCTTGACGATCTCGTTGACGACCGCGTCGGGAACGAGTTCGCCAGCCTCCATGTACGCCCGCGGCGTGTCGAACTCGGTGTCCATGTACGAGATGTCCATGTCCTTGTTGGCGCGGAGCGCGTCTCCCGTCGTGACGTGTTCGAGGTCGAACTCGGCGGCGAGTCGCTTCGACTGCGTCCCCTTGCCGGCACCGGGCGCGCCCAGGAGAAGGATGTGCTTGCTCATATCTCCCCCGACCGACTCCGGGGTTAAAGAACTAAAGAATCCGTTCGGACGTGCCACGACAGGCCGTCGCGGCGGGTGGGACGGGCGACTCTCGAACCGCCGGTCGAGCGACACGTTTGGAGGCAATCACTGCCCGTTCATCTCGGCTTCCCGACCGGAACCCCCCCTCGACGAGCGTTTTATCGGCAACGAAATCCGCTATCAGCGACGCCAACCGATACGTTCAGAACCCCCCGCAAGCGTGGTAGCGATGAATGCGGTCGCTCCTCGCATCGCTCCGTGTCGTCGCCCCCGGCGTCGTGTTCCTCGTGGCGCTCGCGCTCGTCGCTCACGGCGTCGCGGGCGTCGTCGGCACCAGCCCGCTGCTCGTCGCCGTCGCCCTGGGTGCGCTCGTCGGCAACGCCGTCGGCCTCCCCGCGCGTGTCGAAAAGGGCACCGCGTTGCACTCGCGATTCCTCGACGCCGGCATCGTCCTCTTGGGCGCGAACGTCGTGGTGAGCGAACTCCTCGACGCGGGTGCGGTCGTCGTCGGTCTCGTCGCCGGCGTCGTCCTCCTCGGACTCCCGCTCGGCGAGGTGCTCGGTCGCCGACTCGGCCTCGACGCGACGCCCGCCTCGCTGCTCGCCGCGGGCGCGAGCGTCTGCGGCGTCTCCGCGGCGACCACCATCGCCGGCGTCCTCGACGCCCGCGCGGAGGACCTCACGCCCATCGTCGCGGCCATCCTCGTCTTCGACGCCGTGACGCTCGCGGCGTTTCCCGTTCTCGGCGGCCTGCTGGACCTCTCCGCACAGCAGTTCGGCGTCTGGGCGGGGCTGAGCATGTTCAGCACCGGCCCCGTCACGGCCGCCGGGTTCGCCTACGACCCCGTCGCCGGACGGTGGGCGACCGTCACGAAACTGGCCCGGAATGCCTTCCTCGGCGTCGTCGCGCTCGTCTACGTCGTCCGGGTCACACGGAGGACCGAGGCAGGGACGGAACGGTCGCGACTCGCTCACCTCCGGGCGGGCATCCCGCCGTTCATCCTCGGTTTCCTCGTCCTCGCGACGGCCGCCAGCGCGGGCGTCCTCGGGCCGGACCTCGTCGCGCTGGCCGACCGCGGCTCGACGGCGCTCTTCACGCTCGCGTTCGTCGGCCTCGGCCTGGACATCCGCCTCGCGGCGATGCGACGGGTCGGTCTCTCGCCGCTCGTCGCGCTCTTCGGCCACCTGCTCGTCGTCAGCGCGGTGACGCTCGCGGCCGTGCTCGCGTTCCTCCCGTAGGCACCCCCGGAAGAACCGGCGAAGTCGACAGCCCTTTGAGTCGCTTGCCTGTTGGTCGGGGTAATGGGTCGACTCCCCCGTCGCTGGCTGGTCGTCCTCGTCGCCGCCCTCCTCATGGGGCTGGCGGGCACGTACCAGTTCGTCTGGTCGTCGCTCAGCGGCGCGGTCGCCAGTCAGTTCCCCGCGGCCTCCGACCCCGCGCTCGGGACCGTCTTCACCCTGTTCGTCGTCGCACAGACGCTCGCGCAGTTCCCCGCCGGCCGCATCCGCGACCGGTACGGCCCGCGCAACGTTCTTCTGGTGGCCGCGGGCTGTCTGTTCGCAGGGTACGCCGGCGTCGGACTCGCGCCCTCGTTCCCCGTCCTCGCGTTCGCGTACGCCCTCGGCGGCGTGGGCGCCGGCGTCGCCTACACGGTCGCCGTCAACACCCCCGTGAAGTGGATTCCCGCCGAGGGCCGTCGAGGCCTCGCGACCGGCCTCGTCACGATGGCGTACAGCGGGACGAGCGTGTTCTTCATCCCGATCCTCCGGGGGTCGCTCGACGACGCCTTCACGACCACGCTCCTCGCGCTGGGGGGCGTGGTCGGCGTCGGTGGCTTACTCGGCGCGTGGGTCATCCGCGACCCCGACCGGTTCGGCGCGGACGAGGACCACGACGCCGATCGAGACGCGGACGCGTCCGACTCCGGGGCGGCGACGAACCCGACCCACGCCGTCGGCTGGCGCACCGCCGTGCGCACGTGGCAGTTCTGGGTGCTCTACGTCGTGATGATTATCATCAACGGCGTCGGCCTCATGCTCGTCGGGCAGTCGGTGGGCTTCGCGGCGGGACTCGGGCTGTCGGCCCCGGTCGCGACCACGGTCGCCTCGGCTATCGCGCTCGGCGACGGGGCCGGCGTGCTCCTCATCAGCGGACTCTCGGACCGCTTCGGCGGCGAGCGGACCGTCGGCGTCTCGCTCGTGCTCTGTGGCTGTGCGCTCGCCGCTGGCGTCTTCGTCGGCGCGCGCGGACTGGCGATACCGTTTATCCTCCTCGTCGCTGCCGCGGCGTTCTTCCGCAGCCCCGTCTTCGGTATCTTCCCGACGCTCGTCGCCGAGTACTACGGCGCGGCGCGCTCTTCGGAGAACTACGCCGCGGTCTACTCGGCGAAGATTCCCGGCGGCGTCGTCGGCGGCACGGTCGCCGGCGCGCTCGTCGTGACGCTGGGCTGGTCGCGCTCCTTTTACCTGGGCGCGGCGCTGCTCGTGTTCGCCGGCGTCGCGGCGCTCGCGCTCCGTCCGGTCTCGCTCGACACCGTCGGCAGCGCGGTCGACGTGGCCGAAAACGACTGATCGGGGGTCTGACACCCCGTCGATGGCGACGCTCTCGAACCGGTCCGCCTGTCGCGTGTGAGCGGCCGCCATCAGTGTGTGACGGGGCGCTATCAGTGTATGAGCGGCACGCCATCGATGTGTGAGCGGCACGCCACCGGAGTGTGACCGGAACGCCACCGGTTTGTGCTCCGGCGACGAACCCCCGCTCATGACTCGCTTCGACGCCGACACGCCCGCGGAACGCCGAAAGCTGTTCGCGGAGGCCGTCACGGCCCACCGCACGAGGGGAAGCGCCTTCCTCACCGTCGAGGTCGACGCCGACCCCGGCCTCGACGGCACCGACGACGACGGCGACCCCCTGCCCGGACCGTGGGTCCAGTTCGCCGAGAAGACGTTCAACCTCGACGTGGACGACGACGAGCGCGCCCGCCTGGAGACGCTCCTCGACGAGTTCCGCGAGTTCCGCATCGAGGAGTTGTCGTCGCCCGACGAGAGCGAGGGGACGAACGTCCGCATCACCGCCCGGTCGGACGCCAACCGCCTCGCCGCGTTCGTCGACCACGTGTTCCAGCACGTCTACGGCCGCGACGAGGCGTACCGGGCGTGGGTCACGCAGATCTAGATATAGGGTCGCTCCACCGTCTGAAGCGAGTAGGCCCGCCCCGTCTCTCGCGTGTCGGGCGAGCCTTCGACGACAGCGGACGGTGAAGCCGTCTCTCGCACGCCGACACCGGTGTCGGTCGGTCACCGCTCGTAGCGGGCGGCCCAGGCGTAGAGGAACTGGAATGCGGGGTCGAGGTCCTCGGCCATGGGCGTCGGTTCGTACTCGACGTGAGGCGGGTTCTCATCGTACGACCGCCGACTGACGAGTCCCGCCTCGACGAACTCTTTCAGCCGCTGTGAGAGGACCTTCGGCGACGCGCCCGTCGCCTCTTCGAGTTCCGTGAACCGGAGCGGTCGCTGTTCGCAAAAGAGCGAGTAGAGGATCGACATCGCGTGTGCGTTGGTGAGCAAATCGAGGAGGGTACTGACCGTCTCGTGGAGGCCCCTCGGCGTCTCGTCGATCGGCGGCACGCCGTCGAGCAGGTAGAAGTACTCCTCGATGACTGCCCGAGGGTCCGTCCGCCCCGCCGACACCGGGTGCTCCGCCCCTGACTGGTGAACCCACCGCTCGTCCGTCGGTTCCATGGAGGATGGTACAGCCGACGACGAGATATAGCTGCAGTGCGGCTTGGACGGCTCTGCCGACACGGGGTGGCTCGCTTTCCTTCGGGATAGTCGCTTTCTTATAAGAAACTGGACACCTTTTACCGTCGGCGCGCGTCGCTCGACCGAGGACGAATGAACTCCACACTTCCCTCGAAAGTACTCGTCGCCGGCGCGAGCGGCAGAACTGGCCGCGAAATCCTCCGTGAACTGGCCGGTCGGTCCGTCGAGGTTCGCGCGATGACTCGGTCGGCGGACACCGCCGATTCGCTCGTGGCCGACGGCGCCGACGAAGTCGTCGTGGGTGACCTGTTGAACCCCGCGGACGCTCGGCGAGCGCTCGACGGCTGTGATGCGGTCCTGTTCGCCGCGGGGTCGAGTCTGACCACGGGTCTCACCCGCCCCGGTCGCGTGGTCGACGGGGACGGCGTGTTGAACCTCGTCGATGCGGCCGCCGCCGCGGACGTCCGGACCTTCGTCTTTCAGAGCTCTATCGGCGTCGGCGCCTCCCGCCGGGGAATGCCGCTCTGGGCCCGACTGGTCGCCCTCCGCTGGACGGTCCGGGAGAAGACGCGCGCGGAGCGAGCGCTTCGCGAGTCGGGTCTCGACTACGTCGTGTTCCGTCCCGGGTGGATGAACGAGGAACCGGCGACTGACGACGTTCTCGTCGCCGAGGGCGCGACGGAGATGACCGGATCGATTCCGAGAGCGGACGTCGCCCGTCTCATGGTCGCAGCCCTGTACACGCCCGAAGCGACCGGCCGGACGTTCGAGGTCGTCGCCCGCGACGCCGCGAAATCCGTCGACTCGGACTCCCTCGTCGACGTCGCGTGGGACGGTCGTGCCGACCCGATAGCGGCGTAACACGCGCTGTACTCCACGGCTGTCGTCTCGGCCCTCCCGTGAGAACGCGGCTCTCTTTCGTGCGACGCTGGCGAGCAGTTCGTCGACAACCCACCCGACCGTCTCGACGGACGGGACACGGCTGGTCGGCCGCCTCTCGCACTGTGTGGGACCGAGACACGGCTGACCGGATGGGAACGACCTAAGACACCTGACCACATACCGCCCGACAATGACTCCGAAACCGACTCACAGACAGTGGCAACTCGTACGACCCGTCGACCCAGGGGGGCCCGGCCGTGGTTGACGAGACGCCCCCCTCGAATCTGCTCTCCACCGCGTTCGTTCCCGTCGCGAGCGTCGACGACGCCGAGGTGACGCTCGACGCCGTCCTCGACCGCGTCGTAGCCGCCGGCGGCCGGATGATCGTCGCCCACGTCGTCGAGAAAGCCGGCGGCGCACCCGACGCCGCCTCGGTGGAACAGCGAGAGGACCTGGCAGGGGAGGCGTTCGAACTCGTCCGCGAGCGCGCTGCGGACGCGGGTGTCGACGTTGAGACGGAACTCCTCTACGGGACCGACGTCGCCGAGACGCTCGTCGACGCCGCCCACGAGTCCGGCGCGTCTGCCATCGTCTTCACCCCCCGCGGCCACAAGTGGTGGTGGAACCTGTTCAGCGACGACGTCGCCGACGCGCTCGTCCACGAGAGCGACCTCCCCGTGGTGGTGCTGCCGGGTCCCGCCGCCGCAGACGAGGAGAACGCGGATGGGTGAGGCCGCATTTTCGACACTCGGGGCGACTCACACGGAGGTGAGCCTGCGTGGGTGACTCAGTCTCTCCGCCACCCACGGTGGCTCACACGGAGGTGACCCTGCATGGGTGACGAAGAGCTCGCCAAAGACCTCGGACCCCTCGCCGCGCTGACCATCGGCGTCGGGACCATGATCGGGGCCGGCATCTTCGTCCTGCCCGGCACGGCCATCCAGCAGGCCGGTTCGTTCGCCATCATCTCGTTCGTCGTCGGCGGGGCCATCGCCCTGCTGACGGCGCTGTCGGCGTCCGAACTCGGGACGGCGATGCCGCGCTCGGGCGGGGCCTACTTCTACGTGAACCGGGCGCTCGGTCCGCTGTTCGGCTCCGTCGCGGGGTGGGCAAACTGGATGGGGCTGGCGTTCGCCTCCGCGTTCTACATGGTCGGCTTCGGCCAGTACATCCAGAACATCCTCGGCCTCGGCGTCATCAATCTCGGTATCGTCGCTCTCGACCCGGTCAAACTCGTCGCGCTCGCGGGCGCGGCGCTGTTCGTCTTCGTCAACTACGTCGGCGCGAAGGAGACCGGGAAGCTCCAGAACGTCATCGTCGTCATCCTCGTCGCCATCCTCGCCGTGTTCACGTTCGTCGGCGCGCTCCGTGCGGAGCCCGCGAACCTCCCCCGAGCAACGGCTTCGGCCCGATGATCACGACCACGGGGCTCATCTTCGTCTCGTATCTCGGCTTCGTCCAGATCACGTCCGTCGCCGAGGAGATCAAAGACCCCGACCGGAACCTCCCCAGAGCGGTCATCGGGAGCGTCGTCATCGTGACGGTCATCTACGCGCTCGTGCTCGTCGTGATGAGCGCCGCCGTCGAACAGGGGTACATCGCCCAGCAGGAGGCCGCGGGCAACATCGCCGTCGTCGAGGTCGCCCGTCTCATCCTCGGCCCACTCGGCGCCATCGCCATGCTGTTCGGCGGGCTCTTGGCGACGGCGTCGAGCGCCAACGCGAGCATCCTCGCCTCCTCGCGCATCAACTTCGCGATGGGTCGGGACGCCATCGTCACGCCATCGCTCAACGAGATTCACCCCCGGTTCGGCACGCCCTACCGCTCCATCGCCATCACGGGCGCGTTCATCCTCGTGTTCATCGTCCTCGCGCCGATCAACGCGCTGGCGACGATGGGGAGCGTCCTCCACCTGGTCATCTACGGCCTGCTCAACATCGCGCTCATCGTGATGCGCGAGGCCGACGCCGCCGAGTACGAACCGTCGTACACCGTTCCCCTCTATCCGATCACGCCCATCGTCGGCTCCATCCTCTCCTTCGCGCTCATCGCGTTCATCGAGCCGCGAATCACCCTCGCGTTCAGCGCGGCGTTCGTCCTCTTCGCGGCCGTCTGGTACCTCGGCTACGCCCGGTCGCGGACCACGGAGCAGGGCGTCCTCTCGGAGTACATCCTGAGCCGCTCCGAGGAGATGCCCGACGCGGCCGTCAACGCCGCCACGAGCGTCCAGCCCGACGGCGGCCAGTACCGCGTGATGGTCCCGCTCGCGAACCCCGGCCACGAGAAGGACCTCATCACGCTCGCCTCCGCCATCGCCAAACAGCGGGGCGGGACGGTCGTCGCCACCCACATCGTGCAGGTGCCCGACCAGACCGCGCTCGAATCCGCGCGCCAGCAGGACGACTTCGACGCCGCCCGCGGCCTGCTCGACCAGGCCCGCGAGGACGCCGAGACCTTCGGCGTCGACGTCGAGACCCACACCGTCCTCTCGCACCGCTCGTTCGAGGAGATATTCGACGCCGCCCGGACGTACGACGCCGACCTCACGGTCATGGGGTGGGGGCCGGACGCACACGGCTCGCCCGGCCGCGCCGAGTCGGCCATCGACGAACTCGCCCACTCGCTCCCGTGTGACTTCCTCGTCATGAAGGACCGCGGCTTCGACGCCTCGCGCATCCTCCTGCCGACGGCGGGCGGCCCCGACTCCGACCTCTCCGCGGAGGTCGCGGCGATGCTCCGCGAGGAGTACGGCTCGGAGATCGACCTCCTGCACGTCGCCGACGACGTCGACGCGGGCGAGGCGTTCCTCGCCGAGTGGGCCGACGAACACGACCTCTCGGATGCGAACCTCGTCGTCGAGAGCGGCGACGTCGAGACGGCCATCGCCCGACACGCCGAGGACGCGTCGTTGCTCATCATCGGCGCCACGGAGCGTGGGCTTCTCAGCAGGCTCGTCCGCGGCTCGCTCGTCCTCGACGTGCTCTACGAGGTCGAGTGCTCCGTCCTCCTCGCCGAGCGGATGAACCGGCGGAGCCTGCGCGAACGGCTGTTCGGCTGAATCGCGGGCTCCCCTTCTTTCCGTCCGATCACTCCTCGCTCGTCAGCATCGACGTGACGCCGAAGTACTCGAACGTCCGGCGGCCGACCGACGCGCTACACCCGGCAGTACGAACTGGGGCTCCCCGTCAGCGAACTCCCCGACCTGACGCGAGCGCCGACCGAACGCATCGAGTTCCACTGCGTCCTCGTGACCCGCGCCTGTCTCGACGCCATCGGCGTCCGTCGCGCGAGCGCGGTGCGCGACGTGAGGAACCGGTACGGGCTCGGTTTCGTCGAGCCGTACTCCCTGCGGCTCCGTCCACACGTCCCCACGAGGCTCCGTCCGTTCGAGGCGTGAGAATCGCCGGACGGGACGCCTCGTCACCGTTCCGTTCCGGCGGAGACAACAGTGTTTTTACTCGGTGCCACCGACGGACGGACGTCGATGACGGACGAGTCCAGGTCGCTCCCCCGCGGCGTCGCCGGCCTCTCCGTGGCCGCCCTCGTGCTCCTCGGCGGGCTTCTCGTCTGGTCGCTCCCGCGACGCGGGACGGTGTCGGTTCAGATCTACCTCGAACTCGCCATCGCCCTCTTGCCGCTCTTCGGTATCTTCTTCGTCGCGCGCCTCCGCCTCGACGACCGGGTCGGCTGGCCGCTCTTTCTCGGTCTCGTGCTCCTCGGCGCCCACTCCGTCGCCGACGTGGCGGACGAAGTCGTCTTCATGCCCACCCTGGTCGACGTCGTCATCGAAGACGTCACCATCCTCGTCGGGACGCTCGTCATCCTGGTGGCGGTGTATCGCTGGAACCAGGCACGGAGCCGCCGCGAGCGCCTCCTCGAAGAGCGCGAGAACCGCGTCTCGGCCGTGAACGACCAGCTCGAAGTGCTCACGCGCCTCATGCGACACGACATCTCGAACGACATCGCGGTCGCCCGCGGCTGGGCCACGGTCCTCGACGACCACGTCGACGACGAGGAGGGAAGAGCGGCGCTCGAACGCGTCACCAGGGCGTGTGAGAACGTCGCCGAACTCACCGACACCGCGTACGACCTGGTCACCGTGCTCGCGGAGGACGCCGACGAGGAGAACGGGCTGCAGACGGAGGCCGTCGACGTTCTCGGCGTCCTCGACGAGGAGGTCCGGAAGCTCCAGGACCGCTACGACGAGGTAGCGGTGAACGTCGAGTACGACGCCGACCTCGCGGGGACGACCGTCGTCGCGAACGAACTGCTCCACTCGGTGTTCGGGAACCTCCTCTCGAACGCCGTCTCCCACAACGACAGCGACCCGCCGCGAGTGTCCGTGAGCGCGGAACGGGAGGGGCTCCGATTCCGCGTCAGAATCGCGGACAACGGCCCGGGCCTCCCGGACGACCAGAAGCGGGCGGTGTTCGAGAAGGACGTCCGCGGCCTCGACAGCGACGGCACGGGCATCGGCCTCTTCCTCGTCCGGGAACTCGTGACCCGCTTCGGCGGGTCGGTCCACGCCGTCGACAACGAGCCCCGGGGGACGGTGTTCGTCGTCGACCTCCCCGTGGCTATTTGACCGTGACTTCCTACCCTCCGGTATGGCCCGCTCCTCACGGTCCGCTCCGCCGGGACTCACCGCGGCGAACGTCGGACTCGGCGTCGACGCCGAGAGCCGCTACGTCGACGTCGGCGACGTCACCCTCCACACCGTCGTCGCCGGTCCCGACGACGGCACGCCCGTCGTCTTGCTCCACGGCTTCCCCGAGTGCTGGTACGGCTGGCGCGCACAGATCGCACCGCTCGCCGAGGCCGGCTTTCGAGTGCTCGTCCCGGACCAGCGCGGCTACAATCTCAGCTCCAAACCGGGAGCCGTCGACGCGTACGGTATCGACTACCTCGCGGGCGACGTCGTCGGCCTCCTCTCGGAGTTCGACTACGAGGAGGCGCGCGTGGTCGGTCACGACTGGGGGGCCGCCGTCGCGTGGTGGACGGCGCTGCACCACCCCGACCGGCTCTCCCGACTCGTCGCCGTGAACGTCCCCCATCCGACGGTGTTCCGCCGCACCCTCGCGCGAAACCCGCGCCAGCAGTTGAAGTCGTGGTACGTCCTCTTCTTCCAGCTTCCCTCCCTCCCCGAACGCGTCGCCCGCCTGAACGACTGGGCGCTCCCGACCCGGGCGCTCCGGGATTCGGCCCGTCCGGGGACGTTCTCGTCGCGGGACCTCGAACGCTACCGGACCGCGTGGTCTCAGCCCGGCGCGTACGCGGCGATGGTGAACTGGTACCGCGCCATCGCCCGCGAGCGGCCGGAGCCGCGGACGACGCAGGTGCGCGTCCCGACCCGAATCCTGTGGGGTGCGGGCGACCAGTTCCTCGAACGCGCCATGGCCGAGGAGAGCCTCACGTTCTGTGACGACGGGTCGCTCCGGTACTTCGAGGAGGCCACCCACTGGGTCCAGCACGAGGAGAGCGAGGCCGTCGCCGAGGAACTCGTCGGGTTCTGTGCGGGCGACGAATGAGAACGCTCAACTCTCCCCCGCGGGAACCTCGGCCGTGTTCGAGCGTCTCGCTGGTGACGACGCCTCCGTCCTGGGTGACCGAGGGTTTCAGGTGGTTCTGCTCGCGAGCGTCGCCTCCCCGCTCGGGGCGAGCGTCGTCTCGCCGATTCTCGACTCGCTGACCGGCCCCCTCGGCGTCAGCGAGGCACAGGTCGGCCTGCTCATGGCCGTCTTCACCGCGCCGGGTGTCGTGTTGATTCCCGTCGCGGGCGTCGTCTCCGACCGCTACGGTCGCAAACCCGTCCTCGCGACGGGGCTCGCGCTGTTCGGACTCGCCGGCGTCGCCATCTCGCTGACCACCGACTTCACGACCACGCTCGCGCTCCGACTGCTCCAGGGCGTCGGCTACGCCGGTATCGCACCGGTGCTCATCGCCAGCGTCGGCGACCTGTATCGGGGTGCCCGCGAGGCGACCGCACAGGGGCTTCGGTTTACGACCGTCGGCGCCTCGCTGACCGTCTTCCCCCTCCTCTCGGGGCTCCTCGTCGGCGTGGCCTGGCAGGCCCCCTTCCTCCTCTACGCCGTCGCGCTCGTCGCAAGCCTCGTCGTCGTGGTCGCGTTCGACGAACCGACCCGCGAGCCCCGAACCGACGGCGGTGCCGTCGGCTGGAACCTGGGTGCGCTCGCCGGCCTCGCCCGCCAACCGCACATCGCGGCGACGCTCGTGGGGCGAGCGGTGCCCTCCTTCCTCTGGTTCGTCTTCCTCACGCACAACTCGCTGCTCGTCGTCCGCGTGCTCGGCGGGACGGCCGCACAGGCCGGTGGCGTCGTCGCGCTCGCCAGCGTCGCCTCCTCGCTCGGGGGACACAGGTCGGACGGCTCACCGCTCGCTTCGATTCGCGACGACTGCCGCTGCTCGGCTCGTTGGCGGCACTCGCTGGCGGCGTCACCGTCGTCGGCGTCGCGCCGTCGGTTGTCGCCGTGGGCGCGGCGAGCGTCGTCGCCGGCGCGGGGTTCGGCGTCGTCCTCTCGCTGTATCGGAGCACCCTCAGTTCCGTCGCGACCGACGACGTCCGCGGTGGTCTCGTCAGCGCTGGCGAGTCGGTCGGACGACTCGGGAGCACGGCCGCACCGCTCGCGCTGGGTGTCGCGGTCGCAACGACGCGGGCCGACCTCGGGTTCGCGGGCGCCGTCCGGCTGTCGACGGTCGGCACGGTCCTCGCCGTGACCGCGGTCGGCGTCGTGGCGGTCGCCGTCTCGACGCGTGCCGGGCCTCACGACTCCGGCGGGGAACTATGATTCCCTATATTCCTCTCACCCCGAGTACCGAGTAGACTTAGTGAGATTCATATCCCCCGAGTGACGAATTCGAGTCGGCGTAGGAGACGGACACCCGCTGTTTGGTCCACGGGGATACCAGGAGACCTGCGCCCTTCATGAGCGAAGTCGGTCGGGGGCGGGACACTCCGCCTCCGACCATCTCCGTACGAACGACGCCCAGTCGTGGTTGGGGGAGTGCCCCGGGTTCTGAGACGGACACCTGGAAAACTGGCTTCCCGCCGAGGGTTGCCTGTCGTGGTTGGGGGAGTGCCCCGGGTTCTGAGACGGACTGCCGTGACCGCGTCGTGTACCGCTCGTCGCTGCCTCGGGGGGAGCGACGGCCAGAACCGGCCCACGACAGTCCTTATGAGGCCCGCCCCGCCAGTGAAGCCATGGACGCGGACCTCGGCAAAGTCGACGCGGCGTTCTTCTCCGAGTACCTGTACCCGAACCTCGGCGCCGACCGCGACGACGTGACGCTCGGGCCGACCCACGGCGTCGATTTCGGCGTCGTCGACGTCGGCGGGAAGGCGCTCGTCGTCGCTACCGACCCCGTCTCGGTCCTCCCCCGACTGGGGTTCGACCGCGCCGCCCGCTTCGCGCTCGACATTATCCTCGCCGACGTCGCCGTCTCCGGCCTCGCGCCCACGCACCTCACCGTCTCGCTGTCGCTGCCGCCCGACTTCGACGACGACGAGTTCGCCACCTTCTGGCGGGCGTGGAGCGACGAGGCGGAGGAGTTGGGCGTCGCCATCGCCGCCGGCCACACCGCCCGCTACGCGGACAGTGCGTTCCCGTGGGTCGGGGCCGCCACCGCCCTCGCGGTCGGCGACTTCGAGGACCTCGTCCGTCCCGACGGCGCCCGCCCCGGCGACGATCTCCTCGTCACGAAAGGGCCGGCCGTGGAGACGACGGGACTGCTCACGTCGCTGTTCCCCGACGAGGTGCCGCTCTCCGGGAGCGACCTCGAAACCGCGCAGGCCCGCCTCGACGAGGCCGGTGCCGTCCGCGACGCCCGGGCGATCAGCGACGCCGCACGGGGCGACGTCCACGCGATGCACGACGCCACCGAGGGAGGCCTGCTGGGTGCGTTCTTCGAGATGGCCGACGCCGCCGGCGTACGGTTCGACGTCGACACCTCGGCGGTGCCGTGGCGGCCGGGCGTGCGCGAGACAAGCGACGCGCTCGGCTTCGACCCGTGGACGGCGACGACCGCCGGCACCCTCGTGGTCGCGGTCGATCCGGCACGAACCGACGACGTCGTCGACGCGCTCGAACGGCGAGGCACGCCCGTCGGCGTCGTCGGTTCCGTCGTCGCGGGCGAGGGCGTCACGCTCGACGGGAATCCGGCGTCGAAGCCGCGGGGTGACTCCTCGTGGCCGGTGTACGCCGCGCTGGCGGACCGTGCGACCGACGACGCGTCGGGCTAGCGCTCGAACCCCGCTCGCAGCGTCTCTGCGACCCGGTCGAGCGCCTCGTCAGCGGCGTCGACGTCGGCAGCGAGGCTGAGGAAGCCGTGCGGCATCGCCGGTTCGTGGTCGTGTCGGGTGGGAACGCCGGCGTCCGAGAGCGCCGCCGCGTAGGCCGCCCCCTCGTCCCGCAACGGGTCGAAGCCGGCCGTCACGACGAGTGCGGGCGGGAGGCCGGCGAGGGAGTCCGCGCGAACGGGCGAGACGAACGGGTTGTGGCGGTCGACCGGCGACCGGAGGTAGGTCTCGTACGCCCAGGCAACGTCGCGACGGGTCAAGAGCGGCCCGTCGGCCCGTTCGTCGAGCGACGGGGCGTCGAGGGCGCTGTCGAGCATCGGGTAGAGGAGCAGTTGTCCCTCGATTTCCGGGCCGTCGAACTCGCGGACGAAGAGGCAGGTCGCCGCGGCGAGGTTACCGCCGGCGCTCGTGCCGCCGACCGCGAGGCGGGTCGGGTCTGCACCGAGCGCCGCGCCGTGTGCTGCGACCCACTCCACGGCGGCGACGCAGTCCTCTACGCCGGCGGGGAACGGGTGTTCGGGCGCGAGTCGGTAGTCGACGCTCACGACGACGCGACGGGCGCGGCGGGCGAGGCGGCGACAGACCTCGTCGATGGAGTCGAGCGTCCCCAGCGCCCAGAGGCCGCCGTGGAAGAAACAGAGCGCGGGGAGTTCTTCGCCGGGGTCGGGGTGGTAGACGCGGAGGGGAAGGTCGTCGCCCGGTCCGTCGACGGCGATGTCGGAGACGCGCTCGACGTCCACTCCCGCCGTCGGCCCGAACAGTTCGTCTTCGAGGCGGCGGGCGCTCCCGACGGAGAGGGCGGACCACTCGGGGAGACCCAGTCGGGCGGCCTCGTCGACGATAGCCCGTGCCTGCGGGTCGAGTTCGTCCGCGGCGTGAGCGCTGGTGTTGGCGTCGATGTCGGGAGGCACGTCTGCGTCCGGGTCGCGGTCGGTCATACGTCGTAGGCGTGGTGGACGGACAAAACAGCCACGGGGTCGGTGGTGCGCGGCGTGTGGCGGTAGCAGTCGCAGTCGAGGTAAACGCGAGAGTCGTGATGGGGGGAGCCGACAGCACGAACACCGCGCTGTACACGGGGACGGTGAGGCCACGCGCCACCGAACCCTCCTATGACAGGGACCGTCGACGCGTGAGAGCGAGCGAACGCGCGAGGTCTTCGTGAGGGTACCGAACGAACGGCTCGAAGCGGCTCCGCCGCTTCGGTGGTCAGCCCGCGCCTCCGTGCGCGGGCCACCGGATGGGGAGGTCTTCGTGAGCGAGTGAAGCGAGTGACCGAACGGCTCGGAGTGACGTCGTCGCTCCGGTGAACGAGGCTGCGGTCCACCGCTCTAGCGACTCCACGGTCTCTTTGTCTCCGTGGCACCCCTCACAGCGGACCGTCTTCCATCGTTCGGAATACGCTCTCTGACTCACCGGCCCACACCGAAGCGGGCCGACGTTCAAATACGAAGCCGTGGCCACTCCGGGTAGAGCGTGACGTAACGCACACCGCACGGTGCGTCGCGATTGCCCGGCACGACACCGTGCGCCGCGGAGCGTGCCGGCTGTTCGCCACTTCACCGGGGGACGCCACCGACCACCTCCCCGATGCGACGCCAAGCTACTTCCACCCCCGTACCTCACACCACCCATGGACGACCCCTCCCTCGCCGACGCCCGCGAGCGCGACGCGGCGGACCCGCTCTCGGAGGTCAGGGACCGCTTCTTCCTCCCCGACGACCTGTACATGGACGGCAACTCGCTCGGCCTCCTCTCGGCGGACGCAGAGGCGGCGCTCGACCGCGTCGTCGAGGAGTGGCGCGCCCTCGCCATCCGCGGATGGACCGACGCCGACCCGGAGTGGTTCTCCTACGGCGAGCGACTCGGCGCGCGCGTGGCACCGCTCGTCGGCGCGAGGGAGGAGGAAGTCGTCGTCGCCAACTCCACCACGGTGAACATCCACACGCTCGTCGGGACGTTCTACGATCCGAGTCGAGGCTCGAAAATCGTCGTCGACGCGCTCGATTTCCCCACTGACCACTACGCCATCCGCGCCCAACTTCGCTCCCGTGGCGTCGACCCCGAGGACGCGCTTCGTGTCGTCGAGAGCCGCGACGGGCGCACCGTCGCCCGCGAGGACGTCCTCGACGCCATCGACGACGACGTCGGCATGGTGTTTCTCCCCTCCGTGCTCTACCGTTCGGGTCAGTTGTTCGACATCGAGGCCATCACCGAGGCCGCCCACGACGCGGGCGCGCTCGCGGGGTTCGACCTCGCCCACTCCGTCGGCGTCGTCCCGCACTCGCTGTCGGAAGTCGGCGTCGACTTCGCCGTCTGGTGTCACTACAAGTACCTCAACGCCGGTCCCGGCGCTCTCGCGGGTCTGTACGTCAACGAGCGGCACTTCGGCGTGACGCCTCACCTCGCGGGGTGGTGGGGTAACGACAAGGAGACGCAGTTCGACATGGCGATGACGTACGACCCTGCTCCACACGCCGGCGCGTTCCAGGTCGGGACGGTTCCCGTCCTGGCAGCGGCACCGCTCGACGGCGCGCTCGACGTGCTCGACGACGCCGGCGGGGTCGAGGTCGCCCGCGAGAAGTCGCTGGCGCTCACCGACTACCTCGTCGACCTCGTCGACGCACGCCTCCCCGAGTGCGAGATCGGGACCCCGCGCGCACACGAGGAACGCGGCGGCCACGTCGCGGTCGAACACCCCGAGGCCGACCGGGTGTCGGAGGCGCTCCGCGACCGCGGCGTCGTCGTCGACTACCGGCCGCCGAACGTCGTCCGGGTCTGCCCCGCGCCGCTGTACACCCGTTTCGAGGACGTCTGGCGCGTCATCGACAGACTGGAGACCGTTCTCGACGAGCGGCTCTACGAGGACTACTCGGTCGGCGGCGGCGTGACCTGATTTCTCTCCCGCTACCAGTCGATGACGCGCTCGTTCCGCCAGAACCGACCCGAGGGAGAACCGGGCCGGAACCGACAGAGCCACACTGGCGTCTCGGCGCCCGCCTCGACGGATTTCGACGCGCCCTCGCCGCCCATGTCGGTCCGGACCCAGCCGGGACAGACCGCGTTGGCGAGGAGGCCGTCGCCGCCGTACTCGCCGTCGAGGTAGACCGTGAGCCCGTTCAGCCCGGTTTTCGAGATGCGGTAACCGGGTGAGCCGCCGCTCTGGCCTTCTCCGAGCGCGCCCATCCCCGACGAGAGGTTGACGACGCGGCCGCCGTCGTTCTGGAGGAGTAGGGGGACCGCGTGTTTACACAAGAGCATCGGCCCGCGGAGGTTGACCGCGAGGGACCGGTCGAGTTCCGCTGTCGGAGTTGCGACGACGTCACCCTCGGAGTCCATGACACCCGCGTTGTTCACGAGGACGTCGAGGCGACCCACCTCCTGAAAGATACCGTCGACGGCTCCCTCGACGTCACCCTCCTGCGTGACGTCGAGGAGGACGCGCTCCGTCCCCTCGGGAACCTCGTTGGTCATGCTCCGACTCCCCGCGTAGACGGTCGCACCGAGGTCACGCAGTCGGCGGGCGATTTCGGCGCCGATACCCCGGTTGGCGCCCGTCACGAGCGCGACCTGCCCGTCGAGCGAGTCGTACAGTTCGGGGGCTCTCCCGTTTCCGACGTCTCCGTCACTCATACGCGAGGGGTCGGCGGGCGGCGGACAAAGGCGTTTCACTCCCCACCGGGGGCCGTCACGCCGGGTGCTGTGGACGGCTACGCCGACTCGACCACGACGTCCACCGCCTCGAACCGATCGCCGGTCCACCGCCACGCGTCGATGCGCGACTCGGGGAGGGAGACGATGCAGTAGACGAAGCCAGTCCAGGTCGCCTCGGCCTCGTCGGTCGCACTCGGCCGGGGGGGTCCCCGCGGATGCGAGTGGTAGAAGCCGAGGTGCTCGCTCTCCCTCTCGACGCGCTCGATGGCTTCGACGGTCGCGGCAGGGTCGAGTTCGTACCGCGTCTCCGGACTGGATGCGACGTTCGGGACGGCCTCGGAGCGTGTCACGCGCTCCCCGTCGCCACCGAGGACGCCACACACCTCCTCGGGTGCGCCCGCTCGCGCGTGCCCGAGCAGTCGGGCGGCGACCGCCGACGCGAAGGTCAGGTCAGGCGAAGTCACGCCGCATCGCGATTTCGAACCACGGGCACAGCCGGAGTTGCCGGTACCACGCGGGGTGGTCGTGGAGGTGGTCGTAGTCGGCCCAGAGCATGCCCGCGATCTCCTCCTCGTCGGGGTCGAGCGTGGTGTCGTCGAGCGTCACCTTCAGCACCGCACACACCTCCCACTCGAGGCCGGCGTTCTCGTAGTAGCGCTTGTACTCGAACTTGTCCGTGACGCGCAGGTCGCCGTACTGGTCGGGGGTCACGCCGAGTTCCTCTTCGAGCCGCTGTCGCGTCGCCTCCTTCTGGCTCTGCCCTTCGACTGGGTGGGAGGCGACCGTCCCGTCCCAGTGGGTGTCCCAGAGGCGCTTCGTCGGCGCGCGCTGTGCCAGGAGGATTCGCCCCTCGCCGTCGAAGACGAGGCAGGTGAACGCGCGGTGGCGGACGCCGTCGCCCGTGTGGGCGTCCAGACGGTTCACGAGCCCCTGTGACTCGTCGTTCTCGTCGACCGCGATGACCTCCTGTCGTGCGTTCTTGTGGGGTGTCTCTGCCCCTGCACCGGCGGCGGACTCGGCGGATTCGGTCTCGGGGTCCGACTCCGTAGAGGCGGACCAACCCTCGTCGGCACTCATACACGTGTTGTGCGAAGAGGGGGGTCAAGGCCTCTTCGGTGCGTGACGGGGTCGACCACCCCGATGCGCCGCGTTCGGTCGACCGTGAATCGCCGTCCCGTGGAGCGCTTCTGGACGCCGCCTCAGAGAATCAGGACTGATATTCGAGGGCGAACGGTTATGTCGGATGCCAGTGTGTACCAGGATATGGTGCTCCGACACCGCGCTATCCACCGACTCACCGGTCTCATGGCCCGCTGGGGTCTGGTCGAACATCCGTACGGACAGGAGTACGCCAAGGAACGCTACACGCTGACTGGTCGACGTCGCCCCGACTCGGCGTTCGAGTCGAACCGCAGCCTCCATCGACGCCGGACGGGCCTCGTCGTCGGCGCGCTCGTTCTCGCGAGCCTCCTCGCAACCGGCCTCCTGTTTTCCCTCTAACCGAGGCGCTCGTCGAGGATAAGGCGCGTCTTGGTACTCTTCACCTCGTCTAACTCCCGCGCACGCGTGATGAGGTCGTTCACGGCGGCCGTGTCCGCCGTGTCGACGATGAGGACGACGTCCTGTTCTCCCGACACCTGCCAGACGAAGTCGACGTCGTCCCACTCGGCCATCCGTTTCGAGACTTCGCTCGTGTTCACGTCGACCGCCACGGAGACTTCGACCATCGCCTTGATGTTGCCCGTGCGGGTGGCGACGGTGAACCGCTCGATGACGCCGTCTTTCGTCATTCTGTCGACGCGGTTTCTCACTGTGCCCTCCGACGTCCCGACGCGGTCGGCGATCTCCGTGTACGGCGTCCGTGCGTCCCGTCGGAGGATCGAGAGGATCTCGTGGTCGAGGTCGTCCATACGGGGAGTAAGTGTGTTCACCTCTTACAAATTACGAATTTCGTAACTCGGCTTCGAAAGTAAGGCTTATTACCTCTCCTACATGTGATTCTCGTAATGTCGGACGCCTACCTGGCACTGGAGGACGGCCGCGTCTTCGAGGCGCGTGGCCGTGTTCCGGGGCGCACACGTGGCGAGCTAGTGTTCACGACCGCATACACCGGTTACGAGGAGAGCCTGACAGACCCCTCGTACGAGGAACAGGTCCTCACGTTCTCGTACCCGCTCATCGGCAACTACGGCGTCCGAACCGAGCGGTTCGAGTCCGAACGGGTCCACCCCCGCGCCGCCATCGCACGCGAGTTCACCGAGGAGGTCGTCGAGTGGCTCGACTCCGAGTCGGTGCCGGCCATCGACCATCTCGACACGCGAGAGGTCGTCACCAGCGTCCGCGACCAGGGCGCGATGAAGTGCGGCATCGCCGTCGGCGACGACGTCACGCCCGAGGACGCGAAAGCAGAGCTGAAGAAATGCAAGGGGATGTCCGAGCACGTCGACATCGGCAAGCAGGTCAGCACGGCCGAACCGAAGTTCTTCGCGGGTGACGACGGCGGCTCGGACGCGACGGTCGCCCTCGTCGACTGCGGCGCGAAGGGCTCTATCACGTCGTCGCTCACCGCCCGCGGGGCGGACGTCCACCTGCTCCCGTACGACGCCTCCGTGGACATGGTCGAAGAGACCGGCGCGGACGTCCTGTTCATCTCGAACGGCCCGGGCGACCCGGAGAACTTCGAGCAGGCTCAGGCACTCGTCGAGGCGTTCACGGGTGAACTCCCCATCGCCGGCATCTGTCTCGGCCAGCAGGTGGTCGCCAACGCCTTCGGCGGCTCTACCGAAAAGATGATGTTCGGACACCGCGGCGTCAACCAACCCGTGTTCGACCTCGACACCGAACAGGTCGTCATGACCACGCAGAACCACGGCTACACCGTCGCCGATCCGGGAGAGCTAGAGGTGACGCAGGTGAACGTCAACGACGACACCGCCGAGGGTCTCGAACACGGGAAGATGAACGTCCTCACCCGGCAGTACCACCCCGAGGCCAACCCCGGCCCGCACGACTCGCTCGGCTTCTTCGACGACGTGCTCACGCTGGCCAGCGGAACGGAAGTCCCGCTCGCGGACTGAGCCCCCTCTCTTCGGCTTCGTCCCCTCGCCGGGCAATGGGGCCGCGGTCGGCGCGTCCCGTGAGGACAGAGACCCACATTCCTGTGCAGACCCGTCCATCAGCGGCACCTCCCGCGCTGTGGCACCACCCCGCACATTGATGTGAAAACGGCGCGTCTTCGGCCACGCTCGCCATGCACGTCGAATTCGAACACCTGACCGTCGAGAAGGAGGGGAACGTCGCTCACGTCACCCTCGACCGCACCGAACGGTTGAACGCCTTCCACTACGACGGCGTCAGAGACCTCGACGCCGTCTCGCAGTTGCTCGCCGACGACGAGGACCTCCGTCTGGTGACAATCCAGGGCGCCGGTCGGGCGTTCTGTACCGGCATCGACCTGAAGGACCTCTCGGCCGACGAGATCGATATGAGCTACCACCCGCCGTGGGAGCGCGCGCTCCGCCGGTTCGAGACGATGGAACCGCTCGTCCTCTGTCTCATCCACGGCTACGCGCTCGGTGGCGGTCTCCAGTTGGCGCTCGCCAGCGATATCCGCGTCAGCACTCACTCGGCCGAGATGGGCCTCCCGGCCATCAACGAGAGCATCATCCCGGGGCTCGGCACGTTCCGACTCCCCCGCTACATCGGTCTCGGGCGGGCGAAGAAGATGGTCATCCTCGGCAACAACGTCGACGGCGACGAAGCGGAGCGAATCGGCCTGGTCGACCACCTCGTCGACGAGGAGACGATGCACGAGGAGTTCGAAGCGCTCACGGAGCGGTACATGCGAGTCAACTCCCAGGGCGCGCGGCTCTCGAAGCAGGCGATGCTGACGTGTTTCGACCAGGACTTCGACGCGTTCCTCGACCGCTACCTCGAACTCCAGACGGAGGCGATGACCGGCGAGGACTTCGTCGAGGCGACGACCGCCTACCGCGAGGACCGAGAGCCCGAGTGGCAGTAGGATGCGAGGAACGACCCGCCCCGACTCCGAGCGAGCGCCGACGGTCGAGGGGCTCTCGCAGTCGGACCTCACGGTCGAGACGTACCAGGTGGTCGCGCCCGACGGCACCGTCAGAGAGGGGGAGGTCCCCGCGTTCACGGACGACCAGTTCCGCGAACTCTACCGGTGGCTGCTCCTCCAGCGGACGTTCGACGACCGCATGACGAAGCTCCAGCGCCGCGGTCAACTCGGGACCTACGCGTCGGGTCGCGGGCAGGAGGCCAGCATCGTGGGGAGCGGCTTCGCCCTCGACGACGGCGACTGGCTCTTCCCGTACGGTCGGGAGGCGGGCGCGCTCCTCTTACACGGGCTGTCGATGCGGGACCTCGTCATGTACTGGCGGGGTATCGAGGACGCGTCGCGGATGGAGGGGGCCAACGTCTTCGGCGTCGCCATCGCCATCGGCTCGCACGTCCCCCTCGCGACGGGCAAGGCCTGGGGCATGCAGTTGGACGGCGACGACACGGTCGCGTTCGCCAACCTCGGCGACGGGGCCACCTCCACGGGCGCGTTCCACGAGGGGCTCAACCTCGCCGGTGTGCTGTCGGTCCCCGCGGTGTTCTTCTGTCAGAACAACCAGTACGCCATCTCCCTGCCGTTCGAGAAACAGACCGGGGCCGACACCGTCGCGCAGAAGGCGCTCGCCTACGGCGTCGACGGCATCCGAGTCGACGGGAACGACGTCCTCGCCGTCTACAACGCGGTGGCGACGGCGCGCCGACGGGCGCTCGACGGCCGCCCGACGCTCGTCGAGGCGGTGACGTACCGCCGGGCGGCCCACACCACGAGCGACGACCCGTCCCGGTATCGGGAGCAAGCGGAGGTCGACGAGTGGGCCGAGCGCGACCCGCTCGACCGCTACCGGGGCTTTCTCGCCGGCCGAGGGTTGCTCGACGACGTCGACGAGGAGCGGGTGCAAGCGGAGGTCGACGAACTGTTCGACGAGGCCGTCGCGGCCGCCGACGACTACCCCCACCGGGACCTCGCCGAGATGTTCGTCCACCTCTACGAGGAGCCCACACCCGAACTCGAATCCCAGTTGGCGTGGTACCGCGACTTCCTCGACACGCACCCCGAGATGGCCGAGTACATCCACCAGCGGGAGCGTGGATGATGAAGGCGACCATCGTCGAGGCGGTCAACGACGCGCTCCACACGGAGATGGCCCGCGACGACCGGACGCTCGTCTTCGGCGAGGACGTCGCGCGGTCGGGCGGCGTCTTCCGCGCCACGGACGGTCTCCTCGACGCTTTCGGCGAGAAACGCGTCCGGGACATGCCGCTCTCCGAAATCGCCATCGTCGGGGCCGCCGTCGGCCTCGCGACCCACGGCTACCGCCCCGTCGCCGAGATACAGTTCTCCGGCTTCCTCCCCCCTGCGTTCGACCAACTGGTCTCGAACGCCAGCCGAATCCGTTGGCGGACTCGCGGGCGACTCTCGGCTCCGATGGTCGTCCGGACGCCGTACGGCGCGGGCGTCCGGGCGCTCGAACACCACTCCGAGAGCCTCGAAGCCGCCTACGCGCACGTCCCGGGGCTGAAAGTGGCCGTCCCGTCGACGCCGGGTGACGCGAAGGGCCTGCTCGCCGCCGCCATCCGCGACCCCGACCCGGTCCTGTTCATGGAGCCGAAACGGGTCTACCGCTCGTTCCGCGAGGAGGTATCGGAGGGGTCCTACACCGTCCCTCTGGGCGAGGCCGCGGTCCGACGGGAGGGCTCGGACGTGACCGTCGTCTCGTGGGGAGCGATGATGCACCCGACGCTCCGGGCCGTCGACGAACTCGACGCGAGCGCCGAGGTCATCGACCTCCGCTCGATTTCGCCGTTCGACCGCGAGACGGTCGTCGAGTCGGTGAAGAAGACCGGCCGCTGCGTCGTCGTCCACGAGGCGGCGAAGTCGGGCGGGTTCGGCGCCGAGGTTGCCGCGACGGTCGCGGAGGGGGCGCTCATCTACCTCGAAGCCCCCCTCCGAAGGGTGACCGGCTTCGACACGCCGGTCCCGCTCTTGGCGATGGAGGACTACTACCTCCCGCACCCGCCGCGCATCGCGGCCGCCATCGAGGAGACGGTCGAGTTCTGACGCGCGGCGAGTGCGAGTCGAAGATCAGCCGAACCGCGTCCCGTCGGTCAGGTCCGCCGCCAGCACGAAGTCGGGGTCGTCCGCGACGGCGACCCGCGCCGCGGCGACGTCACTGACGTGGCGGGCCGTCTCGGGAATCAGAACGCGGGTGCGGTCGGCACCGCGCTCCCCGGCGTCTCGCGCGATTGCGCGCATGAGCGCTTCACAAGCGTTCGGAGTGTCCCACGCGGCGACGCCGTACTCGGCCAGTCGTTCTTCGCGTTCGCCTTCGCCCGCGATATCGATCTCCCGTGTCCGGAACGCCACACCCCGCGTTCCCTCTCGAGAGACGACGAACAGGCCGTCCTCGGCTGCCGACTCCCGGAGCGTCTCGCGGGTGAGTTCACAGAGCGCCCACGACTCGGTCGTCGAGAGCGCGAGGCCCGCCAGATGCGTCCGCGCGTCGCTGTCGGTCCAGAAGCGCCACGCCGCCGCGGGGTCGGCGCCCTCCTCGAATCCAGGCGCGAACTCGGAGTCGAGGGCGGGGTCGGCCCCCTCGTCGGGCGTCGGATGCGCCCACCGGAACTCCGTGACGGCATCGAACCCGTTCGTGCGAGCGTGCCCGAGACCCATCACGTTCCACGAGAACACCATCCCGCGGGTGACGGTCGCGCCGCGCTCGCGCGCCCACGCTTGCGCCGCGCGACTGAGCTTCGACCCGACCGCCCTCCCTCGAACGTCGGCCGCGACGCGCAGACCCTGGCTCCACGCCTCGTCCTCGGAGAGCAACACCGACTGCGCCAGGCCGACGACGCGGCCGTCAATCTCGGCGACGAACGTCCGCTGGTCGGGGCCGTCGGTCCGCACCCACTCGTCGAACACCCGCGGGATGTAGTCGTCCACCTCTCGGTCGATCCAGGTGTCGCGCGTGAACGACCGGACGTCGGCGGCGTCGTCCGCCCGCGCCTGCCTGACGGTCACTGACGTCATCGGTCCGTGTCCTCCGCCCGTAGCTCACCCGCTCGATTGCGGTCGCATGCAGCGCGGTCGTCCCGTCGAGAGCCACGGGACCCGGAACCAGTCATGTCCGTGGGTGAGCCGCGAGCGAACTTATACGATTTCCCACCGGCGAGCGGTCCAGCGCGACGCGGTCACGACCCGCCCACGTCCTCGCGCTCGGTCGCCTCGCTCAGCAGCCGCCGACAGCTCGACCGCGAGTACGTCACGCCGAACCGTTCTTCGGTGTACTGACGGACGAGGTCGGCGGTCCACGCCGTCTCGTCGAGACCGACCTCCGTCGGCGGTTCGCGGAGCGTGGCGTACAGCGCTTCCTGCTGGTCGGGCGTGAGCTTCCGCGGCCGCCCGGGGCGCTCGTCGTCGGAGACGGCCGCCTCGATGGGTCGGTCGTCGAACCGGGTGAGCCAGTTGTAGATGGTCCGCCGCTGGACGCCGTACCACGCCGCGAGTTCGGTCTGCGTCACGCCGTGTTTGTAGGCGATGGCGGTGATGAGTCGCTGGGTGGGCTTCTTCCCCTCGACGCGGTCGAGCGCCCGCTGGAGGTCGGTGACGGAGACGTTCTCGAGGTGCCCCATGCACCCTCTGGTCGGTGCGGGCAAAAAGTTCTGCCGCCCTCGTCCCTCACTCCCAGGGGACGGACCGCTCTTGGAGTTCGCCAGCGAGGTCCTCACCCATGGCGCGCGCCGGGTCGGCGTGGTTTTCGAGCGCCCACATGAGCTTCACCTTCGCCGTACCGGGGAGGGTGTCGCCGCACTCGACGACGCCGGCGTCGAGGAGGTCGCGCCCGGTGTCGTAGACGCGGTCGCAGACGCGTCCTTCGAGACACTGACTCGTCATCGCCACGACGGTGCCGTCGTCGACTAACTCCCCCAGCGTGGGGATGAGGTCGGTGTGGACGTGACCGAGGCCCGTCCCCTCGACGACGAGGCCGTCGAGGTCCGAGTCGCGGAGGAAGTCGGCGTACCGGTCGAGGTCCATCCCCGGCGTGAACTTCAGCAGGTCGACGCGTTCGCTCAACTCCGCTGCGAGCGAGAGGTCACGCTCGCCACGGGAGGTGTACGACCGGCGCCACTCGATTTCGATCTCCTCGCTCTCGTAGTCGGCTTCGCCGAGGGGTCTCGCGCCGACGGTCTGGAAGGCGTCACGCCGCGAGGTGTGGTTCTTTCGCACCCTGGTGCCGAGATGCAGCGCACACGCCGTGTCGGACTGGGTGGCGTGCATGCAGACGAGCACCTCCGCGCAGTCGCTCTTGGCCGCCTCTACCGCACAGACCGCGTTCATCACGTTGTCCGACGAGGGACGGTCGGCGGAGCGCTGGCTTCCGGTGAAAACGATCGGCACAGGAGTATCGAGCATCAGCGCCATCGCCGCCGCCGAGAACTGCATCGTGTCCGTGCCGTGCATCACGACGACGCCGTCCGCACCGGCTTCTATCTCGTCGCGGATGGCCCGCGCCAACTGCTGCCAGATGCTCGGCTCCATGTTCTCCGAGAGGATGTTCGCCACGACGCGCCCGCGGTAGTTCGCCCGACCCGCGAGGTCGGGCACGGCCCGGAGGACGTCCTCGGCGTCGAACTGCGCCGTCACGGCCCCGGTTCGGTAGTCGACCGTGGACGCGATGGTCCCTCCCGTGGAGATGAGCGAGACGGTGGGGAGGTCCTCGTCGAACTCGATTTCGGAGGTTGAATCGCCGTCCTGTGCGCTCTCGATGTCGTGAACGTCGCGTTCGAGGATTTCGACGTCCGCCTCCTCGCGGTCGATGCCGACGTTGTACCCGCCGTCGAGTTTGACGACGAGGTGTTCAGGGGTGGAGGAGGGGAGGAGGACGCCCTCGTTCGTGGTGTCCGCGCGCGTGACGCGGACGCGGTCTCCCGGGTTCATACGCCGAGGTTTCGCGGCGGCGGACTTGAATCCCGGCGTTTGCGTTTACGAGTCTTGTGTGGGTGGACAGCCGTTCGGACCGGCCCGGAGCGACGTTCAGTACGCGGGCAGGAACGAGAAGACCACGCGTTTCACCGAGTGGTCCCGATGAGAAGACCGCGCGGCCGCTAGGGCGCTGAAGCCACGAGCCTCCCCAGCCGATTCGGCCACTCGCTCACCGGGTTCGCTCGCGGCCTCATCCCTCGCGCGCGGGTCGCGCTCACAGAGAGCGCGACGCCACGCGCCACCGTACTGTCTCGTGGCGCTCGGCGCGTGAGAACGAGCGACTGCAAGGAGCGAGTGAACGCGCGAGGGGACACTCGCGCCTCCGTGCGCGAGTACCCGATTGGGGAGGTGCGAGGCTGCGGCTCACCGCGCCCGTGTGTCGTGCGGTCGTCGTCTCACAGTCGGTGCGGTCGTCGACGAACGCGCCCGCTTCGTCGCCACCAACATCTCCTCCTCGACACAAGAGCCATACCCCGAGCGCTCCCACACACAGTCATGCAACGGAGCGACGAGTCCGAACGGTCCGTCGACGACCTGCTCGCCGACGTCGACCGACTCACCGGCGGTGACGACACCGAACCCGAGTCCACACCCGCGGACCAGTCGGTCGCGTCGTCCGACGCCGCGTCACGCTCGAAGTCGAAGTCGGGATCGGTCCGCGCGCGACTCGGCGGCCTCTTCTCCCCCCGCGCGTTCCTCCTCGCGCTCGCGTTCTCGATCGTCGCCGTCGTCGCCGGCGGCTTCGTCCCCCTCGTCGGCTTCGTCGGCCGTCTCGTCGGCCTGTTCGTCGTCGCCTTCGCCATCGGCGTCGTGGGGAAGAAGCGCCACTACGCCGAGGTCGGCCTCGCCGCAGCGCTCGCCTCCGGGCTGGGGTTCGTCCTCGGCACGCTCACCTCGGCGTTCTTCCCCTTCGCCGTCCGCCTGCTCTCGGAGTACGGCGTCGCCATCGCGGGCGTCGGTGCCGGCGTCGGCGCGCTCGCGGCGCTTGTCGGTCACTACTTCGGGCGGGACCTCCGTGACGGCTTCACGCGCGACCTCTGACGCCGATCACTCGGCGAGGCACCACTCGTCGCCACGCGCTTCGAGGAGGCCCTGTTCGGTGAGCGCGTCGAGCGCGCGCTCGACCGCCGCCGGCGGCGCGTCCACCTCGCGCGCGACGGCCTCTGGGGTCCGCTCGCCCGTGGCGACGGCCGCGACCACTTCGGCGTAAAAGCGCGAGTCCGAGTCCGCCCCGATGCGCTCGTTGAGTCGGTCGAGTACGTCGGTGAGGCGGCCGTGGACGTACCGCTGGGCGAGCGAGAGTTCGTTTTCGAGGTCCTCGAGCGTCGCGAGTTCGCGCGCGAGGGTGCCGAGCGAGTCGTCCGACTCGCTCGGAACGTCGATGGAGATGTGCGGGCAGCGCCCGGACATATCGAGGCTCGGACTCGCCGGATAGGCGCTCTTGGCGCCGAAGCCGTACCGCGAGACGTTCACCTCCAGACGGATGTCACGGGAGATGTGGAAGTACTTCCGCCGCTGGTCGTCCGTCCGCGACTCGACGAGTCCGGCCTCTTCGAGTTTGCGGAGGTGGTCGATGACCGCCTTCGGCGAGACGCCGAGGTACTCGCTTATCTCGGTCACGTAACAGGGCTTGTGCGCGAGAAGCTGGAGGATACGCCGACGGTTCTCGTTCCCGAGGAGATCTAGAAGAACCGCGGAATCCATTACACGTCCGTAGGCGACTGAAGCTGAAAAGGTTGACTCCCTCGGCGCGCGCACCGTTCCACCGCCGGACGGCGGACGGATCGGACTCAGACCGGGTCGAGACGGTCGAAGACGCGCGCCGCGAGCGCGACCGACCCGACCGACAGCGCGACCGTGAGCGCCGGGAGGACGAGGCCGGGTTCGTACCGCAGGGGCGGGTGGTAGCCGAAGCCGTAGTCGAACACGTCGTTCACGAGGAGTGCGACGAGCGCGAACGCGAGCGCGCCGCGCGTCGTCTTCCCGTAGTGGGGGATGAGAAACGCCTCGATGACGAAGCCAAGATGAGTAAACAGAATGCCCCAGTAGTCCCACAGCGCCGCTGCCGAGAAGCCGACGTACAGCTCGGGCCGGAGGTTCAACGCGAGGGCGGTCCACAGCCCGTACTTGACGAGCCAGACGAACGCGAGGGTGTGAAGGTACGCCAGCGGGCGGTTGACGGCCGCCTCCCGAACCGGGCGACCGAGGTTCGACAGGAGGGTCGCGATCGAGAGCGTCGCCAGCGCGAGCGCCGTCGGGGAGTCCCCGAAGAGCGGGTAGAGGAACGTGGGGAGGTCCGCGAGCGAGGGCTCGGAGTGGACGTAGAAGCTCACGCCGACGAGGAAGGCGCTGGCGTTGAGCGCGATGAACGTCACGAGGCTGGGGCCGTTCCCCAGGTACTCCTGGACGTAGCGTTCGGGGACGATGTCCGTCGCCATCGGTTGGTCCCTCGGGACGCCACGAAAAAACCGTGCCGTTCTCCCCGTCCTACGTCAGGGTGTCGAGTGCCCGCACCGCTCGGCGGTCGGCCGTCTCCGCCCGGCGGGCCGCGATGCGCGCGGCTGGCTGTGGGGCGTCGCCTCGCTCCGCGAACGACGACAGGCGCGCGAGCACCTCCCGGAGGGCCCGGAGCGCCTCGACTGTCGCCGCGTCGTCGCCAGCGAGCGCCGCCTGGTTCGCCCGCTGTGCGCGCGAGACGGCCGCTTCGAGCGCCGCTCGGAGCTCTTCGAGAGGCCCAGTCGGACGCTGACCGGCGTCCGCTGTCGTCGGTTCGAGCGTCGGCACCGACTCCAGCGGCGTCGTCGCCTCCGGCGTTCCCGTCGCCTCGGGCGTCGCTGTCGCCGTCGAAGCCGAGGTGAGCGTCGTCGCGTCGTCCCCGTCCGTCTCGCGGTCCTCGTCCTCGCTCGGCTGGACGTCCAGTTCGATGGTCGCGTCGGCGTCGGCCGTCTCTGTCTCGGTGGTGTCCGGTTCGGGGGTCGGCGTGGCCCCATCGTCCCCGTCCGTGTCGTCGTCCTCGCCGCGCTCGCTCTCGCGTCCACGCTCGTCTCCGCCTCCCGGTTCGAGCAGTCGCTCGACCGTCTCGCGCGTCTCCGTCAGGAACTCCACGAGGTATCGGGTGACACCGGAGACACCCGTCCGGGCCTTCGCCACCTCGGCGGCGTTCTGGTTCGGACCCGGGGTGACCCGTTCGACGCTCGTCCGTCCGCGCTCGTCGGTCACCTCTACGGTGTATCCGCCCGCGCGGTGGACGTAGACGCCCGCTCGTCCCTCGCTCTGGACCGGTGGGGCGTCGAAGACGCGGCCGGCAACGTCGTCCTCGACGCGGACCCGGCGGGCACCGCCACGCTCCGCCGCGTCGACTTCGAGCTTCACCGCGTCCGCCCGCGGCACGAGTCCGATCCGCCCCCCGGCACCGATCCGGACGGTTCCGTCCGTCTCTGTCTCGGCCCCTGTTTCCGTCCCCGTCGACACCGGCGTCTCCGTGCTCGTCCCCGTCGACACCGGCGTCTCCGTCGCGCTCGCCGCCTCAGTCGCCGTCGACGGTGTAGTCACAGTCTCGCTAGCTGTCTCGGCTGCTTCGGTCGTCTCTGCTGACCCCGACCCGTCGCCGACCGGCACCCGCTGGGCGTACGGCGCGTACCCCGGTCCGTTGACCGTGAGCGTGTGGTCGCCGGGTGCGACGTCGACGAAAGCGGCGACGCCGCCGAACGTCGGTGCCGCCGTCGGATCGGACGCCAGCCGAGCCACCGCCTCGACGGGCGGCGTGGCGAGCGTCACTCCCACGTCGACGTCGTCGCTCGGGCGGAGTTCCGCGATGCGGCCGATGATCGTCGCTCCACGGTCCCCGGCGTCGACGTCGTACCGCTCGCGGATGGCCCGGCGGTGAGAGCGGTCGGTCACGTCCGCGAGCGGGTCGCGGTACCGCGGCTGGGTCCACGGCGTCGACGTCGTCGTGATGTGAGAGGAGACGGCGTCTTCGACGAAGCGCGGGACGGAGAACTGGAAACTCAACTGCGGTCCCGTGAAGGCGGTGATGTCCTCGATGTCGACCGTCGGGACGAGCGCGTAGTGTTCGTTCACACCCTCGCTCTCGTTCTCGTCTCCGGCCCGCGATTCAGGTTCGAACACCGCGCCGCGTTCCCGTTCGGGCAGGTCGGTCGGCGGCGTCGAGCGGTCGGCGAACGACTCCACCGTCAGGTCCGCCGGGACGAGGTCCTCGGCGGAGACGTTCGGGAGGTCCGGGTGGTCGGTGAGCGGCGCCCCGTCGAGTTCCGGGACGACGTACGGGAGGCGAAACCCTTCGTCGCGCGGGAGGCCGTACGCGAGCGGAACGCCTTCCTCACCCGAGACGACGGCGACGACGCCGTTCGTCACGTCGGGCGCGAGGCCGTCGACCGGGAGGCGCTGGAACGTGTCGCGGCGCTCGTTCATCCCCAGCGCCGAGGAGTGCGAGCCGACCTCGCTGATGATCGCGGGGGTCGACTCGGGGTCGAGGTACTCGTTGTTCGGCACCGTCCGCGAGTGCGCGCTCGCGGCGTACAGCACCGGGTCACCGGAGTCGCGGTCGACGAACGCCTGGAGGAGTTCCCAGTCGTGCCAGTGGAAGTTGACCGAGAACTGGTCGAACGCGGAGTAGAGCCAGTACTGCACGACCGCGAGGCGCTCGGAGTACTCGCGGACGTGGTAGAAGACGGTCGGGTCGGGCGCCATCGTCTCGCCCTTCGCGGCCGTGTACCCGTCGAGCGCGTCGAACCCGTCGACCACTCGTTCCCCGTCCCGCTCCGAGACGAACGGCCGCGGGTCGGTCGGGAACCACCGCTCGCGCCGCCCGAAGTACAGCGTCGGCGCGAACCGCTCGGCCAGTCGGCGCGCTTCGTCGTCCGCGACGGGTGTCGTCCGTCGTGTCGCCGTCGACTCCGCCGCCGACCCGTCCCCGGTCGCTCCGTCGGCGTCGTCATCGCCGCCTCCGTCACCTCCGCCGCCGAGGGCGACCGCACCGGCCCCGACGACGCCGGTGACGGCGGCACCGGCGAGAAGGGCTCGACGGCTCACGGGCAGGCGCGACTCCGTCTCGGCGTCGGTGGTCGCGTCGGATTCGACGGCACCACTGTCGGTCTCGGCACCCGACTCGGGGGTGGCCGAACCGCCGTCTGCTCCGTCGGTCGCTGGCGGGTCGTCCGGGCGGGAGGGCATCGGTTGCACGCGGGTTGGCGTCCGGCCACAAGGTTCTGTTGGCTTCGGTCGTGTGCGCACGACCGTCGCTCGTCTCCGACAAACGACACGTAATTAGGCGTCGGTGGTGACCAGTCGGATATGCAGGCAGCGCTCGTTATCCTCGACGGCTGGGGGCTCGGCGACCACGACCGACGCGACGCGGTGAAGGCGGCGTCGACGCCGAACTTCGACCGCTTCGCCGACGCCGGCGCGTACACGACGCTCGACGTCTCCGGGCGGCGGGTCGGCCTCCCCGTGGGACAGATGGGCAACAGCGAGGTCGGCCATCTCAACATCGGGGCCGGTCGCGTCGTCAAGCAGGCGTACACCCGCATCGAGGACTCCATCGCCGAGGGCACCTTCGCCGAGAACGACGCGCTCGCGACGGCGTTCGACCACGCCGACGAGACCGGGGGACGGGTGCACTTCATGGGCCTCGTCTCCGACGGCGGCGTCCACTCCGAGCAGGGCCACCTCCACGCGCTCGTCGACATCGCCGCCGAGCGGGGAATCGAGGCCGTCACCCACGCGTTCATGGACGGCCGCGACACCGACCCACACGGCGGGAGACACTACCTCGCGGACCTCGAAGCCCACGTCGCCGACCGCGGGACCGGCGACGTCGCCACGGTCTCCGGGCGATACTACGCGATGGACCGCGACCAGAACTGGGAGCGGACGAGACGCGCGTACGACGCCATCGTCGAGCGCGAGGCCGAACACACCGCTCTCACGGCGGTCGAGGCGGTCGAGGCGTCGTACGACCGCGGCGACACCGACGAGTTCGTCGAGCCCACGCTCGTCGAGGGCGGACCCGCGCTGGAAGACGGCGACGCGGTGATCTTCTTCAACTTCCGCCCGGACCGCGCGCGCCAGTTAGTGCGCATGCTCGCCGACGTCGACCCCGTCTGGGCGTTCGAGACCTCGCCCCCCGACATCGAACTCGTCACGATGACCGAGTACGACCAGACGTTCGACTTCCCCGTCGCCTTCCCGCCGAACGAGCCCACAGACACACTCGGTGAGGTGCTCTCGAAGTCGGGGAAGACCCAGCTCCGACTCGCCGAATCCGAGAAGTACGCCCACGTCACCTACTTCCTCAACGGGGGGCGCGAGGTGGAGTTCGAGGGCGAGATTCGAGAGATCATCGAGTCGCCGGACGTCCCGACCTACGACCTCCAGCCCGCGATGAGCGCCGAGGCGGTCACCGACGCGGCCATCGAGACCATCGAGTCCGAGGACCCCGACGTGCTCGTGTTGAACTACGCGAACCCCGACATGGTCGGCCACACCGGTGACTTCGACGCGGCTGTCGCCGCCGTCGAGGCGGTCGACTCCCAGCTCGGACGGCTCGTCGACGCGGTTCAGAAGGCGGGCGGGCACGTCCTCGTCACGGCCGACCACGGCAACGCCGACGACATGGGTACCCCCGAAGAACCGCACACGGCGCACACGACCAACCCGGTTCCCTTGGTGTATCTGGCCCCCGACGGCACCGCGGGTGGACGCTCGTTGAAGCCGGACGGGTCGCTCTGTGACCTCGCGCCGACCCTCCTCGAACTCGTCGGCGTCGACCAGCCGGCGACGATGACGGGTCAGTCGCTGCTGGACTAACCCACCCGCTCCGTTGGGACTCTCCCGGGCGTGACGGACGCGATTCTCGGAGCGTGACGGACGTGCTGAAGCGAGCGGTCGTCTCGTTCAGCGGTCCAGATTCAAGTTGACTCGTCTCGAACCGGTGTCCGTGACTCGACTCTTTCAGTTCGCCGGAGTCGCCTTCGTGCTCCTCGGTCTCGCGTACCTCGCTCTCCCACGGCGGATCTATCACTTCAGCCCCGTCTCGTTGTCCGAGACACAGTCCGGGTCGTCCGAACCGTCCACTCTGATACTGTGGACGTACCGTTTCATCGGGGGATGTCTCGTGGTCGTGGGCGTCTCCTACCTGTTCTGAGTGGCTCGGCGGCTCGGCGGTTCAGTCACTGCACGTCGCATGCTTCGCAATGAGTCTCGTCGGCTCAGACCGAGTCGCGCGCTCCCCAGAACGACACTCGAACATCAGCGACCGGGGCGGTCGACGGTGCCGATCACTCGGCGTCGACGCCGACAACCGGGTCCTCGCGCCCGACGGCCACGCGATACAGCGGGCCGGCGAGGAGCAGCACGCTTGCGAGCGCACACGCCGCGACGAGTCGCCAGTCGACCGCGGCGAGCGACGCTTCGGTCAGCGTGTCGAGCGACGACCCCGCGAGGACGCCGACGAGCGCCCACGGGAGTTCGCCGATGGCCGTGCCGAGAGCGAACGTCGAGAGGGAGACGCCCGAGACGCCCGCGGCGACCGAGACGACGTCCGACGGCGCGGGCAGGAGCCGGGAGGCGACGACGCTCCGGAGGTCACCCGCCTCGCGGACGACGCGCTCGCCCGCGCTCGCCGCCCGCGACTCCCGGCCGAACCGCCGGGCGACGAGGAACGGCGGGACGCTCGTGAGGACGATGAGCGCGAGCGCGTAGGGGACTCCGACGAACCCATACCCGTAGCCGGCACCGACGGCGAGCAGCGTCGTCGGCCAGGCGACAAGCGGTCGAGCGAGCGCGACGACGAAGAGCGCGAGGCCGAAGCGAATCGGGTCGGCCGCGAGCCACGTCAGCCACCGGAGAGCGGGGCCGGGCGCGACGAGGACGGCCGCGGCGAGGACGCCGAGAACGAGGAGTCCGAAGAGGAACCGTGACCGTCGCATACGCGCTCTGTCTCCGCGGCCGGGTATACGTCTTGTGTTCAGCCTCGTTAGCGTCGCAGCGGTCTCGCTCCCCCACGTCGCGTCCCGACGCTCGCATCCGACGTCGACCCGGGACACACAAGCCGGTCGCTTATCCTCCCGTGGCCGAAAATGTCTCTCGTATGACATCGACTCTGCGGCGACCGGGGCCGGCGGTGATTCGGCGATGAGCCGGATCGGCTACACGCTTTCGAGCGAGGAGTTCGGCCCGAACGAACTGGTGGAGTTGGCTTCGTGCGCCGAGGCGACCGGGTTCGACTTCCTCAGCGTCTCCGACCACTTCCACCCGTGGCTCGAAGCCCAGGGCGAGTCGCCGTTCGTCTGGAGCACCCTCGGCGGCGTCGCACAGGCCACGGACGACATCGACGTCGGCGTCGGCGTCACCTGTCCGACGTTCCGCATCCATCCGGTGAACGTCGCGCACGCGGTGGCGACCGTCGCGTCGATGTTCGAAGACCGCCGCGTTTACTTCGGCGTCGGCACCGGCGAACTGCTGAACGAACACGTCACCGGCGAGCACTGGCCGACCCACCGCGTCAGACTGGAGATGCTCCGCGAGGCGGTCGAGATCATCCGACAGCTGTGGGAACCCGGGCAGACGAGTTTCCATGGTACTCACTACACGGTCGAGAACGCTCGGATATTCACCCGCCCCGACGAGTTTCCCCCCATCTGCGTGTCGGCGTTCGGCGAGCGGACCGCACGGGCGGCCGCCGAGTTCGGCGACGGGTTCTGGTCGGTCGGGCCGCAGGGGGACCTCCTCGACGCCTATCGAGAGAACGACGGCGACGGGGAGTCCATCACGCAGATTCACGTCTGCTACGCCGAGACGGAGGACGAGGCCGTCCGGACCGCCCACGAGTACTGGGCGAACTCGGCGCTCCCGGGCGAACTCGCACAGGTCTTACCGACGACGGCGCACTTCGAGCAGGCGACCGAGACGGTCACGGAAGCGGACGTCCGCGAGGGGTCGATACTCACCGACCCCGACCCGGAGTCCCACATCGAGAACATCCGGTCGTGTTTCGACGCCGGCTACGACACGGTGTACGTCCACCAGATCGGCGAGGACCAGGCGTCGTTCTTCGAGTTCTACGAGGAGGAGGTCCTCCCGGCGTTCGACTGAGCGCGCGGAACGTTTATCGACGACCCCACGGAAGACGGAACGTGACCGAGCGCACAGACCGGGTCGAACTCGCGCTCGACCTCCTCGCGCACCTCGAAACCGACGAACTCACCCTCGCGGACGTGGTCGACCGCATCGAGACGGTGACGACCGACCCCTCGCTCACGCGCGAGATACTCGACGCAGCCGAGATGCGCGGCGTCATCGACCGCGACGGCGCGCGAGTCCGGACCCGCCGCGGGGGAACGTTCGTCCGGTTCGAGAGTCAGGTCGTGGTCCGCGAAGGAGAGTTCGAGTGCCGCCGCTGTGGGGCGGGGCTCTCGACGGGGCACTTCGTCCGGTTCGACTCGGGCGAACTCGGACCGTTCGGCTCCTCGTGTGTTCGAAAAGTGCTCGGACGGGAGTGAGAGTCGGGTGAAGACCCACGAAAGGCCGTCTCAGAGCCGCTGACGGAGTTCGGCGATGAGTCGCTTGAGGAGCTCTTCTTGCTCGGCGATGCGTTCGTTCTGTGCCTCGACGGCCTCTCGAAGCGCCTCCACTTCGGCGACGAGCGCCGTGAGCTGCTCGTCCGCTTCGTCTGCGTCGCTCTCGGACGTCACCGACTCCGGCTCGGGCGGGGCGGTGTCGACCGGTCCGAGGAGGTCGCCCGTCCCGATGGTGTCGGCCTCGTCCGACTCGGCCGAGGCCTCCGACGGCTCCGTCGACCCCTCGGCCGCCGCAGCGTCCATCGCGTCCAGCGGCTCGATGGTTCGGCTTGCGTCCTCCGTCTCGGTCGCTGCGGTGTCGTCCACCGCGCTCGCCACGGACGCGTTGTCGACGTCGCCGGTCTCTCCGCCGTCGTCGTGTCGGGTCGCGTTTTTCGCCGACTCGGCGAGTTCGCTCGGGTTCGCCGACAGCGGCGTCGGCCCCTCCCCGAACGACATCGTGGCCGAGGGCGACTCCTCCTCGTCGACGGCGAACCGCTCGCGAAGGGTTTCGAGGCTGTCGACGTCGTGGTACGCGAGGAGCACGTCGGTGAGTCGTTCGCTGACCTCGCGAGAGCGCTCGGCCGGCGCCTTGAACCGTTCCTGTCGGCCGTCGTGGGTGAGCACGAGCGTCGTCGCGACGCTCCCCTCCTCGACGGCGAAGTCGGTGACGTCCGAGAAGTGGTACTCCTCGAAGTCCTCGTCCCACACCGCGCCGCCGACGTGTTTCACGAGGCGGTCGCTCGTGATGACGAGCGTCAACTCGGAGAAGCGGAACGTCTCCTTCACCGTCTCGCCGGGGTCGGTGACGCCGGATGCGTTGAGCGTGCCGGCGAGCACTGGATGTAAGGCGCGGTCGAGCGCCTTCGCCGGGACGGTGAAGGAGCGCTCGCCGTCGAGTCCGTAGTCGAGTGTAATCGTCGCCTTGCGGCGCCCGGCGGAGACGTCGATGCGCTCGGCGCCGTGGGGGAACTCCTCGATCGATTCGTCCGAGAGGAGCGAGTCGGCGCGGTAGACGAGCGTCCGCGTCGGCGTGACGAACAGGAAATCGTCGCCGAGGGAGACGCGCGCGGCGACCGACTCGTCGCCGAGCGCCGACTCGACGATGTCCGGGTGTGACATGGCTCTCACGTCCCGTGCGTCCAGCATAAATCCGCGGATGTGTATATCACATCTGACACTACCGCGGCGCTCCGAGAGCGTTCCGGCCGACACGGCCCCCGACGTGTGATGGCACACGTCTCACCGGTGGCGGATAGGAAGGTTGAAGGGCGGGACCGCAATACAGCAGTGTGAGGCCGGGTGGCTTAGCTGGACATAGCGCCGCACTCATAGGGTTCTGAGATTCGGTGCGGTACCGCCTTGGAAGCCTCCGTCAGCCTACGGGGCCTGCCGAGCCTCGAACCTGGGCCATGCGGAGATCGCGGGTTCGGAGCCCGCCCCGGCCATTTCTCGAACGAGTCCTCGCGCCAGCGAGTGACGGGTCCACACGAACTGGACGGCGCGGGCGGAGAAGCCGGAACGGTCGCCGCGAGTCGCGTGGACCCGACGGTTCCGCTGGAAGCCGTGCTGTGTGCCAGCGATGCCAACGAGCGGCGAGTCGACGGAGCGTGCCTCTGTCGGGAGTTCGAAGCCGGCTCCGGCCGCGGTTCGAGAGTTCAGGCGCGAATCTCACCGACCCGTCGGCGTCGCAAAACTGATTACGTTCTGAAATGAAGAAGAGGGGGTATGAAAGTAGAGCTGGATTGGTCCTCCACTCGTACCGCCCTCCGGACGATCACACGGTATGTCGTCGCTGTGTTCGCAGCGGTGTACTCGTCGTGCCGACGGCTCCTGGCCCGAACGATGTCGGCGACGCAGAGCGGCGGACGCTGGCTCGTCTCGACAGTCGACAGCGCCCGCGCTCACGCGGTCGAACTCCTCCGGACGAGGACGACCCGGCGGCTGGTTCGACGCCTGAGCCGTGGATTCGTCGGCGTTCGCCACGACGTCTCCGCGCTCACACTCGTCGCTGCACCGCTGTTGGCGGTCGTCACCGAGTGGTGGGTCGTCCGTTCGCACGGATACCGCCGAATTCACTCGTGGGCCGTCGGGACGTGGACGGGAACGGACCCACACGTACTCGTGTTCGTCGGTGTCGCCGTCTTGCTCGCGATTTCGGTCGTGTTCACCGTCGTCAACTCGGGCGTGGTGCCGGCGACCTTTCTGGTCATGGGACCGCTCTTCGGGATCGGATTTGCGCGGTACGGCCTCGCCACCCGGTACGGGACAGTGGGTATTCCGGAGGCGACGGCTTCGGGCGGCGTCCTGGCAATCGCGTTCGGCGTTCCGATCGGTGTCATCGGATTCCTCGTCGGAACGGCGCTTCGCAAGGGGGTCGTCCACTTCGGTGGCCGCCGCGGACCTGACGGCGGCCTGTGGAAGGCCTGAGGGGCCGCCCGTCTCGGCTCCGTGCCGCGTGCGAAACGGTCAGTTCCCCCGCAGCGCCCGCACGGGGTCAAGCGTCGCGGCCTTCCACGCGGGGTACGCGCCCGAGACGAGGCTCGACCCGACACCGAAGGCGAACGCGACCGTGAGGTAGAAGACGCTGAGCGTGTCGAACGCCAGCGGGTCTCCTAAAAAGAGGCTGTTGACGCCCATTCCGACGAGGAAGCTCACGACGGCGCCGACGGTGCCGCCGATGAGGCCGAGGATGCCCGCCTCGGTCAGGAGGATGCGCAGGACCGAGCGCTTCTCGAAGCCCACCGCCCGGAGGACGCCGATCTCCTCGCGTCGCTCGACCGTCGACATGAGCATCACGTTGAGGATGCTCGTCCCGGCGACGACGAGCGACACCGCGCCGATGCCGACGAGAAAGAGGTTCAACTGGAGGAAGAGCTGGTCGATCTGCTCGGCGATCTGACCGAACTCGAACACCTGGACGCGCTCTTGGCGGTCGTTCATCGTCTCCCGGATGCGCATCGCCGTCTCGTTCGCCTCGGCTGTCGATGCCGAGAGCACGACGACCTGCGCGTAGGTGTTCTCGTCGAACCGGTCCGGCGGCAAGAGTACGGCGTTGTCGGGGTTGACGATCGAGGCCTGCCCCGCCCCGTCGAGCACCGCCACGACACGGAACGTCTGCCCGTCGACCGTCAGCGCCTCTCCCGCGCGGATGCCCTCGTCGGCCGCGAGTTCGTCCCCGACGACCGCTCCATCGCGCCACTGGTCGGGGATGAACCCCTCCCGGATGTCGTACAGCGAGCCCGGATCGGCCAGGCCGTACACCGTTCGGTTCTGGGTCTCCCCACGGTAGGTCACCTCCCGGCTGTCGCGTTTGACGGCGACGAGTTCGGCGCCGCCGGCCGCCCGCCGTATCTCGCGCAACTGCGTCTCGGTGAAGTTCTGTCTCCCGAGGTCCTCGCCGGGGGCGACCACCACGTCGTTGCCGATCTGTCCGATGTTCTCCATCTGCGCCCGCTGGAACGCGGAGCCGAACATGCCGAGCGAGGCGATGGCGATGACGCCGATGGCGATGCCGAGCGCCGCGAGCAGCGAGCGGGTCTTCGTCCGCGTGAGGTTGCGCGCCGCCAGCGAGAGGACGGGGAAGCGGTCGGCGAACGTCCCCGTTCCCGCCGACGCGTCGGCGTCCCCCTCGGGAGATATGCGCTGTCCCTCACGAGACATGCTGTGTCTCCCGTGAGGACGCGCCGAGCCGTCCGTCGACGAGTTCGACGACGCGGTCGGCGTGGTCGGTCACGAGCCGGTCGTGCGTGACGGCGACGACGCTGACGCCCTCCTCGGTGATGTCCTGGAACTCCCGGAGGATCTGTCGACCGGTCGCCTGGTCGAGGTTCCCCGTCGGCTCGTCGGCGAGCAGGACGCCCGGTTCGTTGATGAGCGACCGCGCGATGGCGACGCGCTGTTGCTGTCCGCCGCTCAGCTGCGGCGGCCGGTGTTCGGTCCGGTCGCCGAGGCCGAACCGCGTCAGGAGGTCGACCGCCCGGCGGTTGCGCTCGGCGGCGGAGCCGACGAACAGCCGCGGGAGCGCGACGTTCTCGCGGGCCGTCAGCGTCGGGATGAGGTAGAAGCTCTGGAAGATGAACCCGATGGTCTCGCGTCTGAGCGCGGTTCGCTCGGCGTCCGAGAGCGTCCCGGTGTCGACGTCGTCGACGAGGACCGACCCCTCGGTGGGTGTATCGAGGAGACCGAGGACGTTCAGGAGCGTCGACTTCCCCGACCCCGACGGGCCGACGCACGCGACGAACTCGCCGGGTTCGACACGGAAGTCGACGTGCGAGAGCGCGGTCACGATCTCCGCGCCCACGTCGTACCGCCGGGTGACGTCGCGCGCCTCAAGCAGCACGGCGACGCCTCCAGAGGAACGCGCCGGCGACGACGAGCGCGAGGACGACGCCGACGCCCACCAGCGGGAACCCGGAGCCGCGTCGTTCGGGCGTCTCCGGTGGGTCGTACGTCGCCTCGACCGTCCGCGTGCGCTCGTCGCCGTCGACGAGGTAGCGCACTTCGAGCGGGATGGTCGTCTCGTTGCCGGCGTCGACCTGCGCGTTCAGCGTGAAGGAGGCGAAGTCGCTCGCGTCGACGGCCCCGACGAAGTACTCCGCACCTGGGTCGACCGGACCGACCGCGTCGCCGGCGCGGACGCTGACGGTGACGGCCTGCACGTCGGTCGTGCCGACGTTGCTCGCCGTGCCGGTGACCCGGACCGACCCCGCCTCAGTCTGTGTGACCTCGATGCCGGTGAGTTCGATCCGTCCCGGGACGAACACCCCGCGCACCGTTCGCGTGGCCTCGTGACGCTCGCCGGCGACCTCGTACGCCGCGCGGACGGTGAGTTCGGGACCGACCGCGGCGAGGTCGGTCACGTTCAACCGGACGGTCTCGGTGTCTCGCGGTTCGACCCGGTCGACGAGAGCCGTCGAGAGCGTCGCGTCCCCGCTCGCGCCGGTGATCGCGACGTCCTCCACGTCCGCGTTACCGAGGTTGACGACGGTCACCTCGACGGCGGGGTCACCGCCTCTCACCGTCGCCACGTCGAGTCGGACGTCCCGCTCTAAGGGTTCGACGGCGTAGCGGAACGTCTCCTCCGTGGTCCGCCGTTCGCCGCTGGCGTCGGTGTACGTGAGCCGCGCGGTGAGCCGTTGGTCGCCCGCTCGCGTCGGCGTCACGTCGAACGTGTAGTTCGCCTCCGCCTCGCTTCCGAGCGCCGACCCGACGCGTCGTGGGCGGTCGATACGGACGTTCTCCCCCATCAGCTCCACCTGGACGTTCCGGATGCCGGTCGAGAGCCCGTTCGCGACCGTGAGGTCCACCGGCGACTCGGCTCCGACGACGCCGTCGTCGAACTCGGCGTCGATCTGTGGCCGCTGGGGTTCGACGACCTGAACGGTGACCGGATACGCCACCCGGACGGCCCGACCCGTCGTCGTCTGTCCGTAGACCAGCACGTTGAGCTGGTGCCAGCCGGGTTCGTCGACGGTCGCGGACAGACCGACCTCCATCGACGTGCCGGGGGACAGCACCCCGAGGTCGCTCGCGCTCGTCCGTCCCCCGGGTCCGCCGCCGGGGACCTCGACGGCGACCTCGTTGACGGTGAACGGCCCGGCGGCACCCGCCTGGTTTCGGATGGTCGCGCGGACCTCAAAGGTGTCGCCGGCGGCGGGTGTGGTCGGCGTGTGTGTCGCGTTCGTCACGACGACTGAGGAGGACTGCGCGGCGGTCGGTGGCGTGACCGTGGCGACCCCACAGAGGAGGAGGACGATAGCGAAGGCAGCGGCTCCGGCGGCGGAACGGCGTCTCGGGGACATCGTGGGTTAGTCCGATGCACTCGGGCTGATGGTTTATCTGTTTCTTCCGGTCCACGGCAGTGAGAACGGTGAGTGTCCGGGCGTCTCGACAGTTCGCCGGCGCTGGCGTCAGCCAACGCCGGTGGCTCACCAACTGTTCGGGAGAATTGCCGGGACGCGCTGACTACAGGCCGCTCACGCAGTCGTCGACGAGCGACGGCCGTGCGGGGGGTCAGCGTCGAGTTCGCCACGTGGCTCACCGGTGGCCGCCTCGTGCGACCGACCGGCGGTTCCCGTGACCTCCCGGGATATACGCGACCCATCGAGACACAGTTCGTCGGAGGGAGGCAGTCCGAAGTGGACGAGTGACGAATAAAAACGTGTCGAAGGTTGTGGGTCGTTGCTGCACGTCCCGTCGTCGAGTCCTGCGACCGGGGGATACGGCTCGTGAGGTGTGACATCGCTTCTCGCGGAACGTTTATGATAGTTCGTGAACGTCCTGTGAGTAGAACGACGATGCCCGAAGTACGCGTACGCGACTGATTTTCCTCCCGAGCGCATCGTCACCAGACCGTCCCGTTCCGACCCCCTCGAATGAGCACGACACCCAACCCGACCGACTCGACACCGACCACAGATCACACCGACATCGCCAGCACGACCGCCGACCGTTCGTCGCGCGAGCGGACCAGCGCCGGCGCACCGATGCAGTTCTCGACGACGAACCGCGCCCCGCTCCCGCCGGCGTTCGGCGACGAGTCGTGGGCGACGGGCGAGCCCTGATCTACGCTACAAGAGCCCGACTCCCCGAGGTTTATGTCACCACGGGTCACTCCCCGAGTATGGAAGACTTCGACGAGATGCTCTCGTCGCTGACGGTCCAGGAGACTGCCGGCGGCATCCGACGCTACCGGAACACGGTCAGTATCGTCTGCCCCGCCTGTGGAGAGCCGTTCGACGACCTCGTCGTCTGTGAGGACGAGTTCAACAGCCTCGAACTCAGCATGCCGCTCGACCTCTGTACGACGACGCACGACGGACAGGTCGTCCTGTTTACGCACAAGCCGTAAGCCGGCTCAGTCGAACACGCCGACGACGACGGCGAAACTCGCGGTCAGCATCACGAAAAGCGGGAGGAAGCTCGCGAGCCACAGCGGCGAACACCCCGTGGTACAGGCTTGCAGCCGTGCCGTCACCTCCGCGGCACCGGCCCACACCGCCATGAGCGAGAGGACGGTCCCCCCGACGACGAGCCCTGCCCGGACGGCGAGCGGGTGGTCCGCCGGGGGCCGGAGTTCGAACGTCGAGGGCTGAGTAGCGCCACCGTCGGCGACGGCGCCCCCCGCGACGGCGTCGCGTGCCTCCGGACCACCGCCTGGAGGCCGCTCTTGGTGACGAGCGTCACCAGTTGCTCGTCGGCGAGACACTCGATGTCGTGCTTCTCGGCGGCGGCGTAGACCGCGCTGTCGTAGTCGCGTCCGGTCGTCACCGTCGCCTCGGTGTCGCCGAACGAGGCGGCCATCCGGTCGAGGCGCTCGATGTGTTTCGGCGTCGCCCGCGCGTCCGGGTCGAGCCACACGATGTGGGCCGGGTCGCCCGCGGGGTCTCGGACCAGGAGGAACCGCTGGCTCCCCCGTTTGGTGCGCGTGGTGCGGTAGCCTCGGTCCTCCCAGAAGCGCTCGACGACCGCCGCGAGGAGCGAGACGTCCGCCGCCGCCAGCACCCGGCGGAGCGGTGCGTCCGCTGTGTGGGGCCGTTCCCCGCCCGCGTCGCCATCGGCCGTGGGTGCCTTGCTCATCTCTGACTGGCTCGACTCTCTTCTCTCTCGGGGACCACCGCGGCCCCCGAACGGTTCTGTGTGGGTCCACGAGTGCGTCGGGTATAGCTGTTAGTACGTGAGTATCAGAATCGATAGAACTGAGCGAAACGTTTAGCACGCCGCTGGCCGTTGCCGGCGTATGGTCCAACTGCGGTCGTGTTACTTCTGCGGGACGACGGGAGCGCTCTCGGAGTACGAGGCACTGCCTCGAACCGGGGTCCCCGACGAGCGGATGCCACGTGTCGTCCTCTGTGATCGGTGTCACACCAAGCTCACGAACGTGCTCGCGCCGCTCGTTGACGGTGTCGGACGCACGGGCCTCGGCGACGCCGTCGAGACCGATCACTCCCCGATGACAGGGACGCCTACCGGCGACGACACGCCCGACTCGTCGGGCGGCGTGTCCGAACGAACCGACTCGTCGACGCAGGAGGTCACGTTCTCCGCGTCCACATCGGCATCGATGTCGGCATCGGCGTCGGCGGACGCGGGGGAAAACGTCGACGACACCCTCGACGCTGCTGGCGGGGCGGACGACTCTCCGGAGTCCGCCTCCGCTTCGGTCGGGAGCGACGAGCACACGGCCACCGCCACGGACGAGCGAGAACTCGGTGACGGGACGGAGACGGCGGACGCTCCGAAGCCGGATGAGGAGGCGACGGATGAGGGGGCGACGGACGACGCGGACAGCGAAGAGCACGTGGAGCAGGGCGGGGCGGAGGCGAACGAACCGTCGGCCGACCTCGACAGAGTGTACCACAAACTCCTCCGGTTCCTCCGGAACCGCGAGTTTCCCATCCCTCGCGCGGAGGCCGAGGCGGTCGCACAGAGCGCGTACGACCTCTCGGCGACGGAGGCGTCGCAGGTCGTCCAGCGCGCCGTCGACCGGGGCGTTCTGGAAGAGCGCGACGGCGAACTTCACCGCCGCTGACTGACGACGTGTGGGACGCCGCGGACTGTCTCTCGAGTGAGGTTATCGATATCGAGACGGGAGGGGATGTATTTATTACCCAGGTCCCGATTCCAACTAACAGGCACGCAACCCAGTCCACGGGGCCCACTCACGCCCCGACACACCGACCCACTCTTCGGTCGGTGTGATTCTCGTTCCGGCCGAGTGTGACGCAGTCCGTTCTCCGAGTTCGACGGACGACGCGACAGTGATCGCAGGGAGAGACGCGGCCGCACCGCTCACAGCGTGATCAGCGAGAGAACGGTCCGACCGTGGTCGTCGGTGCGTCGCTCAGACCGGGCGACCCGAACCGTCGGTGCCGACGAGGTAGGTGCCGTAGGTCAGGAGGAGCGCCGCCGGGAGCAGTGCGATGGTCGCGACCTGTCCGGAGGTGGGTAACAGGCCGGGCAGGAACGCGAGCGCACCGACGAGCATGAGGACCGCGCCGACGACTCCTTTCTTGCTGAGGTTCAGTCCCATACACGCTCTCGGGAATGGGCCGTACTGAAAGTTCCGCTTTCGGTCGGCGTGTGCTATCGTTTGTCCCGTGCCGCTACTGTCCGTGCCCGTGGCCGACCACGAGCGCGAGCGCGTTCGCGGCCAGCAGGAGGCCGAACGCGAGGGTCTCTGACCCCTGGAGACCGCCGAAGAGCAGCGGGACGTAGAGGAACGGGAGGGCGACGGCGGCCCAGAAGCCGACGAATCGAAGGGGGGCGGCGACCAGTCGGGCGCCGTGTTGGAGGGGCTGTGACTGTACCACCTCCCGGAGGCGGGAGGCGCGTTCGCGGGAAACCGTGGACCACATGTTGGACATAGGGGGCGACCTCGTTTACCCCCTGGCACGAAAGCGACATATAACCGCCCGAGCCTTCAGTTCGTTTCAGTGCGATATTCTCGTGATAACGAATCTTTCACGAGTGACTCTCTTCTCGCGTAACGTTTTATCGAACCTTCTAACTCTTTTATTCGTCATATTGAATGCGATTTTATCACTGAGCAGGTAGCAGCAACCGGTGCCGATACCGGAGCGACAGGGGACTCGCGGCGCTTTTGTGAACCCCCGCCGTCAACGGGGAGCATGGCCGAACTCAACAGGGTCGCAAAGCGGATGTACAACGTCACCCCGGACCCGCTCCGACTCACCTTCGACGACGACACGACGGGCGTGTTCGAACTCTCCAGCGCCGAGTTCTTCCAGCAGGAGTTCCAGGCCGAGGGGCGCCGAGTCGACGGGAACGGGACGTATCGCTTCACCACGAACGAGGACAACACGGCGGTGCTCGTCGGTCGGGAGACCGCCGACGGCTGGGCACTGGTCGGAGAGGTCGTCGAGGCCGAGGCGGCCGACGGTGTCGAAGACGCCGGCCAGGACCGGGGCTGAAGCGTCGGTGACGGGAGAACCGGAACGCGGGACGCGACTCAGTCGTCGCCCGCGAAGAACGCGCGGCCACGCCGTCGGAGCCGGGGGAGTTCGTCGCGGACGGTGCGGTGTTTGACGAGGACGAACCCGGCGAAGATGAGCGCGAAGCCGACGACGGTGTAGGCGGTCGGCACCTCGGCGAGGAACAGCCACCCCGAGAGCGCCGCGAACACCGGGGCCACGTACGAGACGAGGTTGATCTCGATGGGGCCGAGGCGGTCGAGCAGGTCGAAGTACACGAGGAAGCCGACGGCCGACGCCGCGACGGACAGATACAACAGCGCCGTCACCGACTCGACGGTCCAGACGACCGCGGCGGGGGACTCTCCGAGGCCCAGACTCACGAGGTGCAAGGCGAGCGCGCCGCCGACCATCGACCACGCCTCCATCGTCTCGATGGGGATGTCGCTGTCCAGTTTACGGGTGAGGACCGACCCGAGCGCGAAGGCGGTCGCCGCCGCGAACACGAGCAGTTTCGCCACCGCGCCGCCGCCGAGGAGGTCGTTCGGGTCCGGTCGGGTGAGGACGACGACCCCCACGAGGCCCAGGAGGAGACCGACGGTGCCGACGGTCGTGAGTCGCTCGCCCGGGAGGAAGAGGCGGGCGAACCCCGTCGTCAGGACGGGACTCAGCGAGACGATGACGGCCGCGGCCGCCGAGGTGACGGCCGGATCGGTCTCGCCGACGAACAACAGGGCGTGGTAGCCCGCGATGAGCAACAGCGAGCCGACGGCGACGACCGCCCACTGGGTCCGGCCGCGGGGGACCGGATCGTCGACCACGTAGACCGCGTACGCCAGCATCACGACCCCCGCGATGTCGTACCGGACCGCCGCGAACAGGACGGGGGGAAAGTACGCGAGGCCGGCCTTGATAGCCATGAACGCCGAGCCCCACACTGCCGCGAGAAACAGAAACAGGGCGAGGTTCCGGTAGCGGGTCACACCGGCTCCAGTCGTCGGGAAGAGAAGTGTCTTTCAGTTCGTCCTCGTGGTGTCGTCCGTCCGGGACGTCGGCGTCTCCTCCCCGCCGACGAGGTGACACGCGGCGGTGTGTTCGTCGGCCCCAAGCGTCGGTTGGTCCGTCTCACAGACGCTCGCGAACCGCTCCGCGAGGAGGTCGGTCGCCGTCGCGTGCTCTTCTCGCGCCAGCGCCGCCACGGCCTCTCCGACGACGCGCTCGTTCTCCCCCGAGAGGGTCTGTCCGTCGAGATACGTCTCGCGGACGGATTCGACGAACGCCTCCTCGTCGCCGCGCTCGGCGTCGAGTCGGCCCCACACCGACTCGGCGTCGAGGTCGCCGCGTTCGAGCGCGTCGCGGAGGTCCATCACGGCGCGGTAAGCCCCTTGGTCGATGTCCACGTCCGCAGGCGGAATCACCACGGGACACCGCGTCCGGAACCGACAGCCGGAGGGAGGGTTCCGCGGGGAGGGCACGTCGCCGGTCAGCGTCTCGACGTACCGTCCCTGTTCTTCGACACTGGCGCGCGGGACACTCTCCAAGAGCGCCTGCGTGTACGGGTGGTCCGGCGACTCGAAGATGGCGTCGACGGGGCCGAGTTCGACGACGCTTCCGAGATACATCACGGCGACGCGGTCGCACAGATGCCGCACCACGCTCAGGTCGTGTGCGATGAACAGGTACGTGAGGCCGAACTCGTCCTGCAGGTCCGAGAGGAGGTTCAGCACCTGCGCCTGGACGCTCACGTCGAGCGCCGACACCGGCTCGTCGAGGACGATGAAGTCGGGGTCGAGCGCCAGCGCCCGGGCGATGCCGACGCGCTGGCGCTGGCCGCCCGAGAACTCGTGGGGGTACCGGTCGAGCTGTGAGGCCGAGAGACCGACGCGTTCGAGCAGGTCGGCGGCGCGCTCGCGGCGCCACTCCCGTGCGCTCCCCTCGACGGGTTCGTCGGGGAGGTCGTGGACGACGAGCGGTTCGGCGATTATCTCGCCGACGGTCATTCGCGGGTCCAGGCTCGAAAAGGGGTCCTGAAAGACGATCTGTGCCCGACGGCGAAAGCGCGCGAGGTCGCTTCCGCTCAACTCCGACACCGACTCGCCGTCGAACCGGACGTCGCCGCCGGTGGCCTCGCGGAGTCTGAGCACCGTCTCGCCGGTCGTGGACTTCCCACAGCCCGACTCGCCGACCAGTCCCAGGGTCTCCCCCTCGTGGATGTCGAAGCTCACGCCGTCGACGGCCTTCACGCTCCGCGTCTCGTTCCCCAGTAGCCGGTCGACGAGCGTGTCCTGCTCGAAGTAGTACTTCTGGAGGTCGCGGACCTCGACGAGCGGGCGCTCCTCGCCGCTAGTCATCCGCGCGCACCTCCGTTTCCTCCCCCGCTCCGTCGCGTTCGTCGAAGAAGCCGTCGTCGAGCGCGTCCGCCCGGTCGAACTCCCGGTCGGCGAGGACACACCGGACCGCGTGCTCGTCGTCGACCGTCCGCTCGTCGATGCGGTGGAGACACGCGTCCATCGCCTTCGGACAGCGGTCCGCGAAGTAACAGCGGTCGCCCATCTCCGAATCGAGGAGGGAGGGAACGTTCCCCTCGATGGGCTGGAGCCGCGGGGCCGGGTTCTGGAGGTCCGGAATCGACCCCAGGAGCCCCTGCGTGTACGGGTGGACGGGGGTCTCGAACACGTCTTCGAGGGTCCCGCGCTCGACGATTTCGCCGGCGTACATCACGCCGACCCGGTCGCACATCCGCGCGATGACGCCCAGGTCGTGGGTGATCATCACGACGCTCATCCCTCTTTCGTCCTGGAGGTCGCGCAGGAGGTTCAGTATCTGCGCCTGAATCGTGACGTCGAGCGCCGTCGTGGGCTCGTCCGCGACGAGGACGTCCGGTTCGCCCGCGAGCGCCTGTGCGACCATCGCCCGCTGGAGCATCCCCCCGAGAACTGGTGGGGGTACTCCTCCGCGCGCTCTTCGGGGTCCGGGATGCCGACCTGTTCGAGCAGTTCGACCGCCCGCTCCTGGCTCGCCTCGGAGACGTAGTCCCGCGAGGGGAGCAGGGTGTCGCGGATGTAGCTGGCGAGGCCGTACCCCTGGGTGCGCGAGCGCGTCCGCCGGGGGTTCGCGCGCGCGCGACGCTGCACCTCGACCGCCTCGGCGATCTGTGTCCCCACCGTGATCGAGGGGTTGAACGACGACATCGGGTCCTGGAACACCATCGAGAACGCCGGCCCGCGGAGCGACCGCCGCACGCCTTCGGGAACCTCCCGGAGGTCGACGAAGTCGCCGTCGACGGCGTCGGGCGTGGAGTCGCGGAACTCCTCGGCGAGGTCCGGGTTCCGGTACCACACCTCGCCGCTCGTGATCCGGCCGGGCGACTCGATGAGGTCGAGGAGCGAGAGCGCCGTCACCGACTTTCCCGACCCCGACTCGCCGACGATGCCGAACACCTCGCCGTCGCGGACGTCGAAGCTCACGCCCTCGACGGCGTTGATCTGTCCCTCCTCGGTGAAAAAGCGCGTTCGAAGGTCGCGGACGCGGAGGAGCGTCTCCCCGGTCGACCTCGAATTCGAATCCGACCCTGAACGCGAAGGCGAACTCATACGCCACCCTCCCCTTCGATACCGGGGTCTAACGCGTCACGCAGCCAGTCCCCGACGAGGTTGAGGCCGATGACGGTGATCACGATAGCGAGGCCGGGCATCGTCGATATCCACCACGCGGTCGACTGGTACTGCCGGCCGAGCGCGATGTCGAACCCCCACGAGACGTTCGCCCCGAGAAACCGAGGAACGAGAGCGCACTCTCTAAGAGGATGATGGCGGCCACCTGGATGGTCGCCAGGACGAGGATGGGCGTGATGGCGTTCGGCAGGACGTGCTTGAACACGATTCTGGTGTCGGACGCGCCCACCGCCCGGGCGGCCTTGACGTACTCCTCCTCTCTCAACGCCAGGGCCTCCCCCGCGACACGCGGGCGAACCAGACCCAGTTGACGAGCGCGACGACGACCACGACCGTCCCCGGGAGGACGACCGTCGTCGGCATCGACCCGGCGGACGAGAGACCGACGGCGCTCCGCCACGCCTCCTCGACGCCCGTGACCACCAGCGGGTCGGGAAAGCGCACCTGCGCCTGCCCCCAGACGCCGACGAGGGCGATGGCGAGCACGAGCGAGGGGAACGCGAGCATCACGTCCGCCGCGCGCATGAGGGCGTCGTCGACGCGGCCGCGGGCGTAGCCGGCGGTGAGGCCGACGGTGACGCCGACGAGCGCGGCGAGCGTGGTTCCGAAGACGCCGACGAGCATCGACGTTCGCGCGCCGTAGATGAGCCGCGAGAGGATGTCGCGGCCGTTCCCGTCGGTACCGAGCGGGTGTGCGAGCGTCGCGTTGTTCGAGACGACTCTCGTCTCGGTGACGACGCTCCCGTCCTCGATGACGACGCTCCCGTTCTCGGTCTTCGTCACCTCCTGTGTCTCCGTGGTCGAAAAGCCCAGCGGCGGTTCGCGCGCCTCTTCGAGGTTCTGTGAGCCGGGGTTGTACGGGGCGATGAGCGGCGCCAGCGTCGCCACCGCGAGCACGAGCGCGACGACGACGATGCCGACCTTCGCCAGCGAGTTCCGCCGGAGTTCGCGCCTGAGGCTCCTGACGGTACGGGGCGACACCGCGGAGCGAAGCGACCGAACGACGGCGGCGAGGACGTCCGAGCGCATCAGTCGAACGCCACCTGCGGGTTGACGTACGCGTACAGCGTGTCGACGAGGATGTTCACGAGGACGAAGCCGACGGCGACGATGATGAGAGAGCCCTGCAACACCGGCCAGTCGCGTGCGTTGATGGAGTTGATGATCAGGGTTCCGAGGCCGGGCCAGGCGAAGACGGCCTCGGTGATGACCGCCCCGCCGATGAGCGTCCCCAGTTGGAGGCCGACGACGGTGATGACGGGAATGAGCGTGTTCCGGAGCGCGTGCCGGTAGCGCGTGAGCGTCTCGGGCAACCCTTTGGCGCGGGCGGCTCTGACGTAGGTCTTCCCCAGTTCGTCGAGCATCCCGCTTCTGGTCAGCCGGGTGATGAGCGCCGTGAAGTACGTTCCCAGCGTGACGGCGGGGAGCGTGATGTGCCACGCCCACGCCAGCAGGCCGTCGACCGCGTTCCCGACCTGCCCCGCGACGAGGAGGCCGAACACGCCGTCCAGTCCGATCGGTCGCTGGCTCGTCGGGAAGAGGTCCAGTTGGACGGCGAGGACGATGATGAGCATCACGCCGAGCCAGAAGTTCGGCGTCGAAATCCCCAAGAGCGAGAACAGCGTCGCGCCGTAGTCGGCGGGTTCGTGCCGGCGGGTCGCGCTCACCACGCCCAGCGGAATGGCGATGACGACGGCGACGACCGTCGCGGCGATGGCGAGTTCGAGCGTCGCGGGCACCTTCGAGAGCACCCTGCCGGTGACGGGCGTCCGGGTCACGAGCGAGAGGCCGAGGTCACCGACGGGGATGCCGGCGACGAACTCGAAGTACTGGACGTGCAGCGGTTTGTTGAGGCCGAGTTCGGCGATCACCTGCTGTCGTACCTGGGGGTCGACGTCCGGCGGGAGGAGGACGTTCGCGGGGTCGCCCGGGGAGATGAACCGGAGGCCGAACACCACCGTGACGACCCCCCAGACGACGAGGACGCCCTGGAGCGCGCGCTTGACGAGGAACCTGGCCAGCGACATCGACAGCCTACTGGGGGGTCATCGCCGACGCGTCGATGCGCTCGTCGCTGCGTGGCTCCCACGCGACGCGCTCGGAGACGCCGTAGACGCTGTACTGGCGGTTCAGGAAGACCCACGGCGCCTGGTCGTGCGCGAGGGCGTTCGCCTCCTGCAGCGTCGCCTCGCGGGTGTCGCCTGACTGGTCGCCCGCGTCGGCGAGCAAGGAGTCGAACTCCTCGTTGCTCCACGAGGAGAGCGCGCCGTCGCTGGTCAACAGCGCGGTCATGACGAGGCCGCCGTCGAAGGTGGCCTCGCCCCAGCCGATGAGGTACCACGGCGGCTTGTCCTCGATGTTTCCGGTCAGGAGTTCGTCGACGAGCGACCCGAAGTCGCGCTGGCGCACGGTGGCGGAGACGTTCGGGAGTTCGTCGATGAAGCCCGCGACCGCCTGGGCGATTTCGAGGTCCTTCAGGTACCGGCCGACGGGCGTGTTGAGTTCGATTTCGACGCCGGCGTGACCGCTCTCCTCGACGAGACGCTCGGCCTCGTCGGGGTCGTACGGGTACGGCTCGACGTCGGGGTTGTGCCCGACGAAGCTTTCGAGGGTGGGTTGGCCGGTGGGCGACCCGAACCCGCCGAGGACGTTCTCGACGATGCTGTTCAGGTCGACGGCGTAGTTCATCGCCTGGCGGAACTGCTGGGACGAGAACGGCTCGACGTCGTAGCGCATCGCGTTGTAGATGATGCGCGTACTCGGCGCGGCGGCGATGCGCGTGCCGGAGTTGTCGTTGACCCGCTGGACCTCCTGTGGCGGGACGTTCACGATGACGTCGGCCTCGCCCTGGAGCAGTTGATTGACCCGGGTGCCGGCCTCGCTGGCGGCGCGGAAGGTGAGTTCCGTCACCTCCACCGCGTCGCCCCAGTAGTTCTCGAACGGGGTGAAGACGACTTCCTCGTCCTCGGTGTACGATTCGAGCTGGAAGGGTCCGGTGCCGTTCATCTGCTGGCCGACCTCGGCCTTCGAGCGCTCCTCTACCCAACTCTGCTGCATCACGTCGCAGTAGGTGGCGAACTCGGAGAAGACGATAGGGTTGAGGCCGTCGTTCTGGACCGTCACGGTCGTCTCGTCGGTGGCTTCCGCGCCCGTGACGCCGGCGAGTTGGTCGCGCTGCGGGCTGGCGAAGCCGACGTCCTCCTGCACGATGCGGTTGATGGAGTACGCGACGTCGTCGGGCGTGAGGGTGTCGCCGTTGTGGAACGGCACGTCCTCGCGGATGGTGAACGTGACCGTGTTCTCGCCGTCGACCCGTTCGTACCCCGTCGCGAGCGCCTCGGTGATGGTCCCGTCCGCGGTGCGGGTGAGGACGCCCTCGTACGCGTGGAGCATCACGACGTCCGTCGGCGTCTCGCGGTGGTCGTGGGGGTCGAGCCCCGAGGGCATGTTCCCCTGGACGATGGTGACGGGGAAGTCACCGGTCGACTCGCTCCCGCCCGATTCGGACGTCTCGGTCGACATCTCGGTGGATTCGCCACCCGAGTCGGTCGACGCTTCGGTCGAACCACCCCCCTCGCCCTCGGAACCTCCCGTTCCGCTACAGCCAGCGAGCGCGGCCGTCGTCGCCGCGCCGCCAGTCAGTTTGAGGAACGCTCGCCTGTCGAGTCGGTCGTCAGCGGTCATAGGCATCCTTTGCGCAGGTCCGGTATTATATGCTATGGGTACACGTGGTGTCCGCATCGTCCGCGCCTCCCCCCGACCGCGCTTCCGTCGACCGGTGACGGGGCCCCCCGGCTGGCGTATGTTTAAGTAGTCCGGTTTCCAAATCGGAGTATGGCCGTTCACGGCCGTCAAACGCTTCGGAACCTGTTCGACGACTCCCCGACGCCCCACATCGCGCACCCGCCGCGCACACACCATCGCCACTTCTACGTCGCCACCGACGGCTCCTACCGACCGGACGGTGGCGGCCTCGGCGCCGTCATCGAGGCCCGCGACGGGACACGCGTCGCTCGGATCGCACTCCCCGACACCCCGCCCGACAACAACGTCGCGGAGTACCGCGCGCTCCACCTGGGGCTGGACGTCCTCGCCGCCCGCGCGCCGCCGGACGCGCTCGTCGGCGTCCTCGTCGACCACGACGACCTGGCGGGCAACGTCAACAGCGCCGTGCTCGAGACGCGCCAGCCCGGCTGGCAGCCCGGCCGCAAGCCCTCGATTCCCGCCGGGAGCGAACACCACTGGCGGGGTATCCAGGCGCGCATCGCCGGCTTCGGCGAACTCCGCGCCGCCCGCATCGACTCCCGCGACAACCCCGCTCACCCGCTCGCGAACGCGCCCGCCGAGTACGCGCACGTCAACCGACAGCCGGACCGGTGCGTGCTTCCGGACGCCCCGACTGGGACGGCAGAGACGGCCGAACCCCAGTACCCGCCCCCGTCGCGCTTCGACCGCGCCGGCGGCGTCGGGAGCGACTGAACGCCCCGCCGACGCGGTCACAGCCCGAGTCCCGTCGTGACCAACCGCGCGCCGACGAACGCAAGGAGGGCGAACATCCCCGCCCGTCGGACCCGCCGAGCGAGTCGCGGGCGGACGCGCCGGCCGACCGAGACGCCGACGAGCCCTGGCACCGCGGCGACGGCCGAGAGCGCCAACAGGCCGCCGTCCTCGTACAGGCCCAGCGCGCCGGCGACGACCACCCTGACGCCCGAGATGCCGAGAAAGACCATCGCGACCACGCCGACGAACGTCCGGTGGTCGAGTTCGAGACTCTGCAGGTAGGCGACGACCTGTACGCCGACGTTCGAGGCACCGAACACCAGCCCCGAGACCGCACCCAGGAGGAGTTTCACCCGGGTCGTCTCGGAGACGCGGCCCCGAATCCACGACTCGCCGGGGAGCGGATACCGCTCCTGTGCGTACGCGAGGAACCCGAAGACGAACAGCCCGAGCGCGAGCGTGAGCGGCCGCCTCGGGACCCGGGGGAGGAGACTCATACCGACGACGGTTCCGACGAGTGCCGTCGCGACGAACGGCCAGAAGCGCTTCGCACACCGCTTCACCCCCGCCCCGTCGAGTTCCCGGACGAGCGAGACGTTCGCCCCCAGAATGGGAAGGATCATCAACACGACGGCCGCCTGCGGTTCCACGACCATCGCGAGTAGCCCCGTCCCGACGACGGAGTAGCCGAAGCCGTTCACCCCGGTCACGACTCCACCGAGCGCGACGATGCCGAAGACGAGTACCGTGGTTGGCGACGGAGGGAGCATCGAGTCGGTCGACGCGGGTGAGAGAGATGAACACGTTGCCGGAGTGCGGCGGCCGTGCCCGACGGGCCGGGAGAAAGTTGACAACCGACCACGCGCCACCCACGCCCGATGCACTCGGACGTCGTTCCCGCTCGCCCCCCGCTCGGGCGGCGGCGCTCGCCGCTCGGCACCGCCCTCCGCAGTCGCCCCCGTCGACTCGTCGCCGTCTTCGTTCTCGGCCTCCTCCTCACGACGGGGTGCGTAGCACTGGTCGCCGCGACGGTCGACCTCTCGCCGTGGCTCGGTTCGGTCAGCGAGGCCGACCCGACCGGGTCGCTCTCGACGCTCCGACTCGCGCTCGAAGCCGGCCTCCTCGGCGGCCTCGCCGCGACTGCACTCGCCGTCACCGCCCGTCTCGTCCGTGACCGCCGCGTCCGACCGGCACGCGCCGTCGGTCCGCTGGCCGCCGCCGGATGTGGGTTCGTCTCCGGTGTGCTGGTCGCCGTGGCCGTCCTGCCTGCGCTCCTCACGCTCCGGACGGGAGCGACCGGCGTGCCGCTCGGGTCGGCCGTCGACCCCACGGGCGTCGCAGAACTCGTCTGCTTCTTCCCGCTCGGCGTCGGCGTCGGCACCGCTCTCCCCGGCCTCCTCGTCGCCGCCGTCCGCGCCGGTGCGGTCCCTCGGTACACCTCGACGCGCCAGCGCGGGTTCGTCGCGCTCGCCGTCGTGACGCTCGCGGCGACCCACTCGCCGGCCGACCTCCCGACGTTCGCGCTCCTCGCCGCCCCGCCGCTCGGGGGGTTCGGTCTCGGCGTGGCGTGGCTCGAATTCGCCTGAGCCGCGGCGCACCGGCCAGTCAAGTGGCCTATCCGCCGTGAGAGTGGCCTATCCGCCGTGAGACATTTCACGTGTCCCCGCGTGTCTCTCTGGTGATGGCGCCGGAGGACAGGGAGACGCCCTCGCCCGACGAGGCGTTCGCCACGCTCGGGAGCGAAACGCGACTGAGTATCCTCCAGGCGCTCGGCGCGGCCGACCGTCCGCTCGCGTTCTCGACGCTGTTCGACCGCGTCGACGTCGACGACTCCGGGCGGTTCAACTACCACCTCGGTCGGTTGGTGAGCCACTTCGTCGGCAAGACCGACGCGGGCTACGAACTCACGCAGGCGGGGCGGCGGGTGGTCGAGGCCGTCCTCTCCGGGGCCGTGACCGACGCGCCGGTGGTCGAGCGGACCCGCCTCGACCAGCCGTGTCACTACTGCGGCGCGCCAATCGAGGTGAGCTACCGCCAGGACCGGGTGTTGAAGTACTGCACCGACTGCCCCGGACGGAACCGGACCCCGAGGGGCGTCCCCGACGCCCCCGCCGAGGGCTACCTCGGGAGCCTCCCGCTGCCCCCGCAGGCGTCCAGGGACGGACGGCGAGCGAGGCGTACGAGGCCGCGTGGACCTGGGCCAACCTCGAATTTCTCGCGGAGGCGGCCGGAGTCTGCTCGCGCTGTTCGGCCGCGCTCTCCGAGTCGGTGACCGTCTGTGAGAGCCATACCGCCGAGGAAGACGTCTGCGCGGCGTGTGGGAACCGCCACGCCGTCCAGTTTTCGGCCGACTGTCCGAACTGTATCAACGACCTCCGGGGACCGTTCGTCCTGAAACTCGTCTCTCACACCGAACTGCTGGCCTTCCTCACCGCTCACGGCCTCAATCCGGTCGCGCCCTCCCGCGACTCCGTCGCGGCCGTCGACGCGGTCCACATGGACTACGAGGAGGAGGTGTGCTCCCGAGAGCCGTTCGAGGCGCGATTCACGTTCTCGGCCGACGGCGACACGCTCTCGCTCACGGTCGACGACGACCTGCAGGTGGTCGACGTGGAGCGGTGAAGAGACGAAAGGGAGAACCGAAGCGGGTCGAGCGCGGTTACTCGTTCTGCGCGTCGACGACCGCCACGCCCGCCAAGTTAACGATGTCTTTCACCTCGTCACCGCGCTGGAGGACGTGGACGGGTTTCGCCATCCCGACGAGCATCGGGCCGATGGCCTCCGCGCCGCCGAGGCGCTGGAGCAGTTTGTAGCCGATGTTCCCCGCCTCCAGGTTCGGGAACACGAGCACGTTCGCGGGGTCGTCGAGTTCGGAGAAGTCGTACGTCCCCTCCAGGATGTCCTCGACGACGGCGGTGTCGGCCTGCATCTCGCCGTCGACGGGGAAGTCGACCGCGGGGTCGTCGTGGAGCATCCGCACCGCCTCGCGCGGCTTGCGGGTGCCCTCGTTGTCGACCGACCCGAAGTTCGAGTACGAGAGGAGCGCCGCGGTGGGTTCGACGTTGAAGCTCCGGGCCAACTCGGCGGTGTGTTTCGTAATCTCCGCGAGCACCTCCGACGTCGGGTCGAGGTTCACCGTCGTGTCGGCGGCGAAGATGACCCGGTTACGGAAGGTGAGCAGATACACCCCGGCGGCGTAGTCGGCGTCCTCGGCGGTCCCGATGACCTGCAGCGGCGGGCGGAGCGCCGAGGGGTAGTGGTGGGTCAGCCCGGTCAGCATCGCGTCGGCGTCGCCCTCCTCGACCATCACGCTGGCGAAGTAGTTGCTGTCGCGGCGGATGAGTTCGCCCGCCTCCGACCGCGTGAGGCCCTTCCGCTGGCGGAGTTCGTACAGTCGGTCGGCGTAGTGCTCCCAGTCGCCGTTTCGTGGATCGGCGATCGACGGCTCGAACTCCAGCCCGAGACGCTGTGCCGTCCGCTGGATGCGCTCCTCGCGGCCGATGAGGACGGGGCGGGCGATGCCCTGCTCTTCCAACTGGTACGCGGCCCGGATCATCTTCTCGTCCGTGCCCTCCGCGAGCGCGACGACCTTCGGGTCGGACTTCGCCTTGTTGAGGACGACCCGCATCATCTCGCGGGACTTCCCGAGGCGGGCTTCGAGCCGTTCGACGTACTCCTGGGTGTCCAGTTCGGTCCGGGCCGAACCGGATTCGACGGCCGCCTCCGCGACCGCCGGGGCGACCTCGAACAGCACCCGCGGGTCCAGCGGCTTGGGGATGACGTAGTCGGGGCCGAACTGCAACGGCTGGTCGCCGTAGGCCTTCACGACCGCGTCGGGGACGTCCTGCCGGGCCAACTCGGCGAGGGCGCGGGCGGCCGCGAGCTTCATCTCCTCGTTTATCTCGGTGGCGCGCACGTCGAGCGCGCCGCGGAAGATGAAGGGGAACCCGAGGACGTTGTTCACCTGGTTCGGGTAGTCCGACCGTCCCGTCGCCATGATGACCGTGTCGTCTCGGGCCGCTTTGGCGTCCTCGTAGGTGATCTCCGGGTCGGGGTTCGCCATCGCGAAGACGACGGGGTTGTCGGCCATCGACTGGACCATCTCCTGGGAGACGATGCCGCCCACCGAGAGGCCGACGAACACGTCCGCGTCCTCCATGGCGTCCGCGAGGTCGCCGTCGGGGACGTCCTGGGCGTACTCGCGCTTGAACTCGTTGACGTCGTCGGCTCTGTTGGCCGTGATTATTCCCGTGGAGTCGCACATCACGATGTTCTCGTGGGTCGCCCCGAGCGACTCGTAGAAACGGGCGGTCGCGATGGCAGACGCCCCGGCGCCGGAGAAGACGACTTTCAGCTCCGAGAGCTCCTTGTCGACGAGTTCCGCGGCGTTCACCAGCGCGGCCCCGGAGATGATGGCCGTCCCGTGCTGGTCGTCGTGGAACACGGGGATGGACATCTCCTCGCGGAGGCGACGCTCGATTTCGAAACACTCCGGCGCCTTGATGTCCTCCAGGTTGATGCCGCCGAACGTCGGCTCCATCGCCGATATCGACTCGATCATGTCGTCGGGCGATTCGAGGTCGAGTTCGATGTCGAACACGTCGATGTCGGCGAAGCGCTTGAACAGCACGCCCTTCCCCTCCATCACCGGCTTCGACGCCTGCGCGCCGATGTTGCCCAGCCCCAGGACGGCCGAACCGTTCGAGATGACGCCGACGAGGTTCCCCTTCGCCGTGTACTCGTACGCCCTGTTCGCGTCGGCGTCGATGTCGAGACACGGGGCCGCGACTCCCGGCGAGTACGCCAGCGAGAGGTCGCGCTGGGTGTTCGTCGGCTTGGTCGTCGCGATCTCGATCTTCCCGGGTGGATCCTGACGGTGATACTCTCGCGCGTCGTCGTCTAATCCCATGACGCGGTGGTTAACCTGAATGCGTAAATAGATACTCCTGTCTGTCGATTTTACATTCGACGAACGTCGAAATCCCGCTCACTCCCAGTGGATGTCGTGTCGCTCCAGACTCGTGGTCCCCCAGACGGAGTCGACTTCCAGCGTCGGCCACTCGCCCGTCTCGGTCAGCGTCTCGAACCCCTCGCTCGTGACCAGGACCGTGTCCTCGCTCTTCGCGCCCTGCACCGTCGGGTTCCACGCGTACGCCATCGGCTCGTACACCCGCGCCTCGTGGTCGGGGGTGGCGATCCACTCTCGGCCCGCGAACCCGGCGGCCCCGCCCTGGTGGTGGTTGCGCCACTCGCCGTCCCAGCCCACCTCGGCGTAGGCGTCTTGGAGGTCGGCGAAGACGTTGCCCGCGCGGCCGGCGTTCCCGGCAGCCACCTGTGTCGCTTCGAGCGCGGACGCCTCCACGCGGGCCGCCGCAGTGTGGCGCTCTGTCAGCCACTCGGGCGGGTCGAACGCGACGGTCCGCGTGAGGCTCGCGTGGAGGCCGTCGCGTTCGGCGGTGACCGACACCAGCGCGTAGTCGCCCAGCCGTTCTTCCGTCGGGGTGTAGTGGCGGTACTGCGTCGCGCGCTCCGCTCCGCCGACGAGGGCGACGGGTGATTCGATGTCCCTCGCCCCGAGCGCGACGCGGAGCGCCGTCGCCACCTCCCGCTCGGTGTCGTCGGGTTCGAGTTCGCGACAGACCCGCTCGACGGCCGTGGCCGCCTCGTGGCCCAGCGCGCGGTAGCGGTCGACGTCGGCGTCGGTCAGCGGCTGGCGGAGGTCGGTCGGGTCGACCGTCTCGAATCCCGGTATCTCGACGTCGGCGGCCGCGGGCGTCGGCGAGTGCTCCCCGAGCGCGTCGGCGAGCGACCCCGAGAACCATTCGTAGGTCTCCACCTCGACCGCCTCGGGGAGTTCCTCGTCGGCGAGTCGGAGGGCCTCGATGTTGTCCGTCACGACTCGAACGTCGCTGCCGTCGTATCCGGCGGCCGCGACGCCGTGTGGGGACGTCCGGTCGACGACGTTGTCGCCGCCTCCGGTGAGCCAGGCGAACGAGGGCGGCTGTGCGAACCAGACGGCTTCGAGGTCGTTCGCGCGGAGGTACTCGTCGAGTCGCGCGACCCGCTCGTCGTGATCGGCCCCGGTCGGCGTCGTCATGCCCACGGGTCGTCACCCGTACCTCTTGAATCGGTCGCCGACCGCCCGATTCCCCGCACGCGGGACACAGAGTCAGGCATAAGTACGAACGGGCCCGACCTCGGGTAATGAGCCAGTATCGCCCCTCGTGGCTGTCGTTCCGGCGGTTCGCGGCGTTCACCACGGGCCTCGTGTTGACGCTCATGATGCTCGGCGTCTACACCGCCGCGACCGGTTCGGGACTGGCCTGCTCGGCGCAGTGGCCGCTGTGTGACAACGGCCTCCTCCCCCAGACCATCCCCTCGTTCATCGAGTGGTTCCACCGCCTCGTCGCGATGGTCGCGGGCTTTTTCATCCTCGGGACCGCCCTCTGGGCCTTCGCGGGCGACGACAGGCGGACGAAGACCGCGGCCGCTATCGCCGTCGTCCTCCTCCCGTTACAGGTGTCTATCGGCGCCGTCACCGTGACGCTGAACGGCCTCCTCCCGGGGGGGTACGCCCCCTCGACGCAGGGTGCGCATCTCGTCGTCGCGCTCACTATCTTCACCGCGCTCGTGGTGACGACGCTCCGGACCTACTCGGACGTGTGGACGCGGCCGGCGCTCGACCGGGCCCGCCTCGCGTGTCTCGTCGCCCTCGGCCTCGTCCCGGTTTCGGTCGCGCTCTCCCGGGTGTTCACGCTCGTCCCGTACTCGCCGGCCGCCCAGGCCGCCTTCTACGGCGTGTCGCTCGCGCTGTTCGCGGCGCTCGTCGCGGCGGCAGCCTGGGTCGGACCCACGCCCGCGTCCCGGCTTCGACTCCCGCTCGGCGCCGCGCTCGCGGCGACGTTCGGCGTGTTGCTCCTCGGGCGTGACCTCGTCTTCTACACGGTCACCTGGCGGGCGACAAACACCGCGCTGTTCGTTCTCGTCAGCCTCCTCGTCGGCGTCGTCGTCTGGGCACTGCGTCGTCAGGACGCCCCCGTCCGACGCGAGTCCCGGGGCGTCTCCGGCGACTGACTCCCCAGACCCGAGACGCACGACGGCTCGGCCCGCGGACGCTCCGGGCAGGCCCTGCGACTTCGGACCGGCCGAAACCCCTTGAACTTCTATTCACAATTGATATCCGAGCAAGAAGGCTTATACCGGCGGGTCCGCTCAACCCGGGTGATGACACTCGCATCGGCGCCCGAACGCCCCGACGGAAGCCAGCACCGCGGTTCGCCCTCCATCGCCGCCGAACGACCGAAGACGCTCCTGTTCTGTCCGTGCGGCCGCGAGGCCGCCCCCGACGAGTGGCGCGTCGACCGAGACGGCACTCACCGACGCCTCGTCTGCCCCGACTGCGGGGAGACGCTCACCGTCCGCTGACGCTCGTTCTCCCCGGCGGTACGTCTACGTGCTCCCCCGGCGAGTATCCCGTATGGAGCGCGACGAACTCACCGCGACGCTCGAAGAGGCGGGGCTCTCGCCGTATCAGGCCGAGGCGTACGTCACGCTGCTCTCGGCCGGGTCGGTGTCGGCGGGCGACCTCGCCGAGATGAGCGGCGTCCCCCGTCCGCGCATCTACGACGTCCTGCGTGACCTCGAATCGGCGGGGTATGTCACGACGTACGAGCAGGACCGCCTCTACGCGCAGGCGGTCGCCCCAGAAGAACTCAGGCCGCTCCGTGAGCGACTCGCCCGACTGGAGTCGGCGCTCGACGAGATCGAAGACCGGTACCGGACGCCCGCGACCCGCGAGGGGAGCGTCACGCTCGTCACGCAGTTCGACACCGTCTTCGGGCAGGCGACGCGTGACATCGGGGTCGCCGAGCGACACGTCCAGGCCGTGCTGTCGCTCGACCAGTACGAGCGCTTAGCGGAAGTGCTCGCGGACGCGTACGACCGCGGCGTGTACGTCCAGGTGTCGCTGTACGCGGCCGACGACGAACCCCTGCCCGGCCCCGGTGAGTTCGCGGGCGTCTGCACCGAGGTTCGGCGACTCGGCTTTCCCAAGCCGTTTCTCGTGCTGACCGACCGCCAGCGCGTGAGTTTCTCGCCGAAGGGGCGCTCGATGGACGAGTACGGCGTCCTCGTCGACGACCGCGCGACGGCGTTCGTCTTCCACTGGTTCTTCCTCACCTCCTGCTGGGAGGTGTACGAACCGATCCACGCCGACGTGCGGGACACGCCGCCCTTCACGTTCGTGGAGATAACCGACGCGGTCCGCTATCTCGAAGACCTCGTCCACGACGGGGCCACCGTTCACGTCCGGGTCGAGGGCTACAGCGTCAGAACCGGCCGCCATCGGCGCGTTTCCGGCACCGTCGTCGACGTCGACTACGTCGGCCACGAGGGCGACGGCGTCGAGGCGCCCTCGCTCGTCCAACTCGCCGCGCAGGCGACGCTCATCGTCGAGACGGACGACGGAACGCTCACGGTCGGCGGGGAAGGGGCGCTCGCCGAGGACGTCAGCGCGGACAGAATCGTCGTCGAACGTATCGACCACGCGTGACCTGTTTTCCCGCCGAGACGTCTGTTACAACGGCTATTGTTAAGAAAATTGATAAGTTTTATCTCCTCGCTCCCCGTCTCTCGGGACGAGGATGAAGATGAACCAGATCAAGTCCCAGACCCAGACCCGCACCGACTCGACGACCACCCGCCGCCGCGGCTTCATGAACTGGTGGGTCGCCGCCGGCCTCGCTCATGGCGCCGGCGCCGGATAGGACAGACGGACCGCGTTCCGATTCGCTTTTTCGACGTTCGGTGATCTGATACGTGACGGAGGAACGGTTGGACAGGCGTCGAGAACATCGACGAGACCGAGAGGACCACTGAGACCGCGAACGAGACTGCGATCGCGCAGTACACGGGCGCGATGAGGCCACAATCCTCCCCAACCGATTCCTTCGTGACCTCCTTTCAGTCGGTCACTCAGTCATCCCTCGCGCGGTGCCGGCGCGACAGACAGTCGCGCCAGCACGCGCCACCGCACTACAAGAGGGCGGTGGCGCGTGAGAGCGAGCGATACGCGAGCGAACGCGCGAGGGCCCGCGAGCGCCTCTGTGCGCGAGCGACCGGGTGGGGAGTGAGGCTTCGGTCACCGCGCCCGTGTCCCGCCGGTTTCAGTACTCCTGAGACCTCACGCAACTGCACGACCTTACCGAGTTACACCCACTCTCGGCCGCGTTCGCTCAGAACTCCGTGACCACTTCGACGCCGACCGTCTCGTAGTCGGTCATCGCCGCCAATCTGTCGGAGACGTCGTCCAGCGACACCTCGCGCGTGACGAGCGTCTCGGGCGAGACGGCACCGCTCTCGACGAGGCCGAACAGTTCGTCGTACCGCGTCGGCGGCATCCCCCGGGAGCCGACGAACGACACCTCCCAGCGGGTCATCCAATCGGTGGGGAGCGACACCTCGCCGCGTTCGGCGTCGGTGGTGAGGCCGACCTGGACGTGCGTCCCGCCGGGGCGGACACAGCGGACGGAGTTGCGACAGGTCTCCGCGCGGCCCAGCGCGTCGAGCGAGACGTCCGCCCCGTCGCCCGTTACCTCCTCGATTTCGCCCACGACGTCCGTCTCGGTGGCGTCGACAGTGACCGTGGCGCCCACCTCGCCGGCGAGCGCGAGCGCCTCCTCGCGGATGTCGACCGCGACGGTCCGGTGGCCGGCCGCCCGCGCGACGGACAGCGCCGAGAGGCCGACGCCGCCGCACCCGTGGACGGCGACCCACGACCCCGGCGGCGGCGACACCCGATGTGCCAACGCGTGGTAGGCCGTCATGAACCGACAGCCGAGCGCCGCGACGTCCACCGGCGCCACCGCGTCGGGGAGCGCGAGCAGGTTGTAGTCCGCGTGGGGGACGTGCACCCGTTCGGCGAACGCGCCGGGAGCGTCGCTCGAAAAGCCGAGCGCGCTCCCGTCGACGCAGCGGTTCCCGTGGCCGGCCAGACACCGTGGACAGGAGCCGTCACCGAGGTTGAACGGGACGGCGACCCGGTCGCCGACCGCGTACTCGGATACGCGGTCGCCGGCGTCGACGACGGTTCCGGCGGGTTCGTGCCCGAGTACCTGCCCCCGCGGCACCTGGTCGTCGGCCCACTCGCCGTGGCCCTGCCAGGCGTGCCAGTCGCTCCGGCAGATGCCACAGGCTTCCACCTCCACCACGACCCCGTCCGGCGTCGGCTTCGGGTCGTCGAGCGAGCGGATCGACAGCGGCTCTCCGTACTCGGTGAGGACAGCAGCGCGCATGCCGGCCGTTCGTGGCCGGGGGTAAAATCACCGGGGGTGACGGGAGAGGGTCACGCGTTGTCGCTCGTGTCGTCACACGCTCCGTCACCGCCGTCGGCGACAGCGCCGGTGTCTGTCTCCACGTCGGTGTCGGTCCTCACGTCGTCGTCCGCGTCAGTGTCGGTGTCTGTGTCGGCTCTCGCGTCGTCGTCCGCGTCGGTGTCGTCGTCGGCCTTCACATCAGCGGCGGTTTCCGTGCCGACCGGAGCTTCGTTCTCGGTCACGACGCCCGTCTCTTCGGGCTCTGCTCGTCCGTCCGCGGCGGCAGCGCCGTCGACGACGTTGACGCCGCGGAACTCGAACCGGGCGCCACCGTCACGGCCGTCGCGGACCGAGACGGTCCAGCCGTGAGCGGTCGTGATTCGCTTGACGATGGCGAGGCCGAACCCGGTCCCCGAGCGGTTCGTGGTGAAGCCCGACTCGAACACCTTGACGTGTCGGTTCTCCGGGATGCCGGGGCCGTCGTCCTCGACGAAGAAGCCGCAGACGCCGTAGTCGTCGGTGAGCGGGCCGACCCGGACGGTGGGGTTCGGTCCGGCGTGTTCGAGAGCGTTGCCGAAGAGGTTCTCGAACAGCGCGCTCAGCCGCTCCTCGTCCGCGTACACCGACGGGAGGCCCTCTTCGACGACGCACGACCCCTCGCTCTTGAGGCCGACGGTGAGCGCCGCCGTTTCGACGACGTCCGTGAGCGGGACCGCTTCGGCGTTGTCGACCAGCCGTCCCTCGCGAGCGAGACGGAGCATGTCATCGATGAGCCGGCGCATCCGGTCGTGGGCGGTCTTGATACGCTCCACGTCGTCCTGCAGTTCTTCGTCGACGGACTCCTCGACGACGGTGAGGTAGCCTTCGGCGACGTTCAGCGGGTTGCGCAGGTCGTGTGAGACGAGCCGAGCGAACTCCCGGAGGCGTTCGTTCTGCTCGCGGAGCGCGTCCTCGGCGTCACGCTGTTCGGTCACGTCCCTAACGGCACAGACGAACCCGCCGGAGTCGAGTTTCGTCAGCGACTTCGACTTCACGAACGTCGACCCGTCCTTGCGGAGGCCGACCGACTCGCCGCGCCAGATTCCCTGTTCGTCGAGCGTGGGGAGGATCTGCAGGTGCATCCGCTCGTTCTCCTGGGGCGGGTTGATCACCTCCCACGACTCGCCGACGAGTTCGTCCCGGTCGTACCCGTACGTCTCCGCGTACGCGCCGTTCACCTCGACGAACCTCCCCTCGCTGTCGACGACCGCGATTCCCTCCTCGACGGTCGACATCGCCAGCGCCTGGAGTTCGCGCTCGGCCTCCGCACGGCGTCGGGCGACGGCCGACTCGATACGGTTGGCGAGTATCCGATGGCCGCCGGTGACCGACTTGCGGACGTAGTCGGTGACGCCCGCGGAGATGGCGTCGCTCGCGACGTCCTCGTTCCCGTGGCCGGTGTAGATGACGAACGGCACGTCGGGGTCCGTCTCGCGGACCGCTTCGAGGAGTTCCAGTCCGCTCATCTCGGGCATCTCGTAGTCCGAGACGATACAGTCGACGGATGCGTCGTCGGCCAGCGCGTCGAGCACGCCCCGGGCGGAGGGGAATCCGGTGACGGTGGCGTTGTCGAGCGTGGCTTCGAGCAGTTTGACCGTCGTCTCACGCATCGCGTCGTCGTCGTCGGCGACGAGCACGTGCATCGGCGGCTCCGCTCCCTCCGTAGCGGTCCCCCAGAAGAATCCCCCCTCACTCATGTATTAACATCTGTATACGACCGATGCAGATAAATGGTACGTCCGACTCGATGGGCGCTGTTTCGGGGCGAACGCGCCGGATATCGACGCAATCGTTCTCACGCCTCGTGGGGCGTGCTGGCTCACGTGAAATCGAACAGCCCCGACTGACCGTCGTCGCGTCCGCCGCCATCCCCCGTGTCGCCGTCGGTGTCGTCCTCATCGCCGGCCTCGTCGTCGGCGGAGGCAGCGAGGTCGTCGAGGGTCGTCGTCCCGTCGGTCCCGCCGCTCGTGTCCGCGTTCTCGCCCGCGTCGTCCGCTCCCTCGTTCGTGTCGGCAGTACTCTCGGCGTGGGCGGCGAGTCCTTCACGCGCGAACGCGTCGCCCGCGTGCGCTTCGAGCAGTTCCTCGCGGCGCTCTCTCGCCTCTTCGACGATGGACTGGACCTTGTTCGTCGACTCGCCGCTACCGGTCACGTACGCGACGTGGTCGGTGTCGAAGTCGTACCACGCCGTCATCGCCACCGTGAGGTCGCGCGGCTTGCAGTGGTGGGTCATCGCCTGTAAGAAGGGGAGGACCTCGCGGCGGGCGGTGGCGATGCTCACACCCGCGGATTCTGCGATGCGCGACGTGACCGCGTCGCGCGTCGCGTTCTTCGTCGAGCGCCACGGCGCGCCGCCGTAGCGGGTCCAGCCGCCGCGGGTCCGGTCGCGCGAGGCGGCGACCCCCGCCGAGACGTTGTCGGTCGCGTACCGCCAGTAGCGGTAGTTCTGGGTCGCGTACACCCGGCCGAGCCAGCGGTCGGCGTTCGCGAGGTGGTCGTACGCGCGGGCGAGTTCCTCGCCCTCGTACACCATCGACACCTTGTCCTCGACCCACGACGTGAGGTCGTCGGGCGTCTCGTCGGTGTCGTACGCCGTTCGCAGCGCCTCCTCGGCGGAGTCGGACTCCTTGAGGACGCTGTCGAGGAAGCCGAAGATGTTCACCGTCCGGTCCCTCCCGCCGGAGGTCACGTCGTCGAGGGAAAGCGACGCTCTCCCGCCGACCGAACTCTGGAGGTCTCTCACTGCGGAGCGGAGGTCGCCGTCGTTCGACTCCGCGATACGTTCGAGCGCCCGTGCCTCGAACTCGACGCCCTCGCGCCGGCAGATGTCGCGGAGGACCGGCACGATCGAGCGCGCGGAGACGTCGCGGAACTCGATCTCCCGGCAGGCGCTGCGCATCCCCCGCGACATCTCGTAGAAGTCGTTCGCGATGAGCACGACCGGCTGGTTCGCCTCCTTCAGGAGCTTCGTGACGGCCTGTTTTCCCCCGTAGTCCTTCTGGTAGTGGATGTTGTCCGCCTCGTCGAGGATGACGAGTTGGCGGCCTCTGTCACGCTCCCCACGGGAGTCGGCGTTCGAAGCCCCAGAGAGCGTCGTGTTCATCGCCGCCCGCCCCGCAAAGCGCTCGATGACGTCCGCCGTTCGCTGGTCCGAGGCGTTCAACTCCACCGTCTCCCACCCCTTGTCGGCGGCCAGCGCGTGCGCTGCGCTCGTCTTGCCGACGCCGGGGCTCCCGTGGAGGACGGCCGGTTCTCGGTGTTCGTCCCACGTGTCGGCCCACTCCGCGAACTCGTCGCGGGCCGTGTCGTTGCCGCGCACCTCCGACAGCGTCGTCGGCCGGTACTTCTCCGTCCAATCGGCCATTACGGGAGGAAGGAGTGAGGCGGGTTTAGTGGTTGCGGAGGGCTACTCCTCGTCCACGCTCTGGAGACCGAGACGGGGGACGAAGCCTTCGTACGCCCCATCGCTGGAGACGACGGTGTCTCCATCAGATTCGACGAGGTGGAGCGCGTCGAAGGGAGTGAGTCCGTGGTCTTCGACGTACGTGGCTGCCGCGACGACCGTGTCCACGTCGCCGCGAACCTCCACGAGCTTTGCGGCGTTCGTGACGACTCGTTCCGTGTCTCGGTCCTCGCGGTACGCGACCAAGAGCAGTTCGATGAGCGTGAACTGCGATGTCCACAGCTCGTTTCGGTGTGCGCGATACACCGCCTCGGCGGCATCTCCGAGCCAGTCTTCGTCTTTGATGAGTGCGAGAAGGAAATCGGTCTCGGCGTACATTCAGCGTCCGGCCTCGTCCAACGCCGCTTCGCGGGCTTCCTCGCGAAGTTCGCTAGCCGTCTTCTCGACGTCCGCAAACTCCTCTCGGAGCGCGTCGAGCGGGTCGTCCGCGACCGGAATCAACTTGATTCCGTCGTGAAGTTGGACGATGTGGTAGTGTTCACCGTATCGTTCTCGCATCTCCTTCGGGAGCGTCAGACGCCCCCGGTCGTCGAGTCTCGCGTCCGACATACACCGACGTATGATGGGTAGAGACAAGAATATTCCCCATATATACAGACACACCCACCGAAAGCGTCGCCGGGTGCAGTAGGTCCATCACCTCGGCGGTGACCAGTCGTTGAACGGCGAACCAACGTGTTTACACACTGCACACACGATTTCGCCGACTTCTCCGTCCAGTCTACATCGTCTCGACGTGTGTGTCTCAGTCTCTCTCGTGTGTCGAGTGAACCGTCTGGACCTTACGCTCGCGGACGTCCACAGGGCACTCGCGTACTACTACGATCACATCGATGACTTCCGAACGAGTTCCTCTGAGCCTGCCTCGGCATGACGAGGCCGGTGTACTGCGACGAGGGTATCCGGATTCCGGTCGCAATGGATTACGCCGACGCGAGAACAGCACCGACATGTGCAAGCACGAAGCTGAATCCGGTTCCCCACCGACGTAGTAACGCAATGTCCCTTGCAGAGACCGTCTCGAAGATCGACGGACTGAGCGACGAGGAACGCGAGTGTATCGAGATCTGCAACGAGGCCGCCGAGGTCTGTGAGTGGTGTGCCGACGAGTGTCTCGGCGACGAGGAGATGGAAGAGTGCGCCCGGCTCTGCCGCGACGTCGCGGACATCGCCTCCCTGCACGCCCGCTTCGTGGCCCGGGGCTCGAACTACAGCGACCAACTAGCCGAAGCCTGCGCCGGCGTCTGCGAGGAGTGCGCCGAGGAGTGCTCCAGCCACGACCACGACCACTGTCAGGTCTGCGCCGACGTCCTCGAAGCGTGCGCCGAGCACTGCCGCGGCATGATGCGGGCCTGATAGCAGGCGCACGCGGTTACATCGTAGCGTAGTCCGCGCCGGGAGCTTCTTTCGTCGCGAACGCCCCGACTCGACGTGTTCAGCCGGGCGACCCGGAGAAACGCGGACGGACGAGAACAGCCCGCGAGCAGGGCGACCCCGGAAGTCAGCGAGACGGGGCGGACGAGCGCAGAACGGCGGTGCTCCCGTCCCCGTCGGTCGACTGTTCAGTTCGACCGTCGTCGTCGCCGTCGACTCTGTTGGCTCGGAGACGCTCACGTACGCCGGACGTGTGAGGTGGCCGCTTCTGACCACCTCGCCGTCGGCGTCGTACTGTTTCCCGCGAACGTGGACTGTGAGCCGCGTGTCCCCCAGCGGTGGCGAAACGCGCGAGTGGTACCTCGGCCGTGTCGCCCGCGCCGAGGACGCCGACGCCGTTCGCCTCCGTGTGCTGGGTCCCGGACGGGTCGACCACCGCCACCTCCGTCACCTCGAAGCCGCCGCTGCCCGTGCTGGCGTGTTGAATCGTGGGCGCTCCGCCGCCTCGTGTCCCTCTCGGCATGCGATTTAGCCCATCCAGACACGCGAAACCGTTCCGAATTTTGGGCACATCTAAACGCGGTGGACGGCCGCCGTTGTCGGTGGCATAAACCGCAGAGCGCGATACGAAACGAGGCTCGGACCGGTTCATCGCGTCCGTTCGAGTCCCTCGTCGGCCCACGCTCGGGTCCACCGTCCGTCCCGCGTGGCCGAGCGCCGAACCGTCAGGAGGTGTGAACTTATACCACTTGGTGTCGTTCTAGTGGTGTGTCTCGCGCGGAACTCATGGACGACAGAGAGGTGAACGCGTTTCTCGGCAACGAGGGGACGGGGGTACTCGCGCTCGCGAGGGACGACGAGTCGTACGCGATTCCGGTCTCGTACGGGTACGACCGCGAGGAGGGGACGTTCTACCTCCGTCTGGCCTTCCACGCCGACAGCCGGAAACGGGAGTACATCGGACCGAGCCGTCCCGCCACGCTCGTCGTGAATCGGGAGACCGAAGAGGGGTGGCGGAGCGTCGTCGCGCGTGGTCGCTTGCGCGAGACCGGCGAGGCGGCGATCGATTCCAGCGTCGTCGAGGCCATCCGCCGCGTCAACATCCCCTTCTTCACCGTCTTCGACCGGCCCGCGCGCGAACTCGACTTCGAGCTGTTCCGGCTCGCGCCCGACGAACTCACGGGCCACAAACAGGTGTAGGTCGAGGCGAGAGTCGTTTCTCGCTCCCCGGGTCCCGTCGCATCGTTTTTGCTTGCTGACATCCTACCTCGGGGTATGAACGACACGCGCTCGGTACGGATGGACGACGACGAACGGGCCGCGTTCCTCGGCACCGGCGGGACCGGTGTCGTCTCGTTCGCCACCGAGGAGGGTGAACCCCCGTACTCGCTGCCGGTCTCGTACGGGTACGATGCCGACTCTGACGGACTCTACCTTCGACTCGCGTTCGACACCGAGAGCGGAAAGGAGGCGGTCGTCACCGCGAACCGGCCGCTGTCGCTCGTGGTCCACCGACAGGAGGATGCGGGGTGGCGGAGCGTCGTCGTCACCGGTCGTCTGGAGGAGGCGACCGAGGCGGCCATCGACTCCGACGTGGTACAGGCGATGCGCCGGGTCCACATTCCCCTCGTCGACGTGTTCGACCGTCACCCGCGCGAGCTGACGTTCCGGTTCTTCCGGGTCGACGTCGACGAGGTTTCGGGGCGGAAGGAGGCCAAGAGCGCCTGAGCGACCTCGGCGTGAGCTAGCCCGGACCCGCTCGGTTCACTCCTCCGTCGGGAGGTACCCCGACGCGAGTTCCCCACCGAAGAGCACGGCTTCGGGCGCGTTGAGCCGCGTCGAATCCTCCAGCGGATCGCCCTGGATCACGAGGAGGTCCGCGTGTGCGCCCTCGTCGAGGGTCCCGCAGTCGTCGAGGCCGACCGTCCGTGCCGCCGTCTCGGTCATCGCCTCGATGGCCGCGCGCGGCGAGAGCCCGTGTTCGATCATAAACGTCACCTCCGCCGCGTTCGCGCCGTGGTCGTTGAACGGGGTGCCCGCGTCGGTGCCGCCGGCGATGGTGACGCCCGCCTCCACCGCTCGTGCGAACGAGTCGATGTGGCGTTCGTAGATGTGTTCGGTCTTCCGTGCCGTGTCGGGCGTCGCCCACTCGACGTTGCGGACGATGTAGTACGGCGCCGAGAGCGTCGGGACCAGCGTCACCTCTTCGGACAGCATGAGTTCGATGGCCTCCTCGTCGAGGAACGTCCCGTGTTCGATGGTGTCGACGCCGGCCAGCGCGGCCGCCTTCGCCCCCTCCGCGCCGTGGACGTGCGTCGCCGCGTGGAGGCCGTGGCGGTGCGTCTCGTCGACCAGGGCGTCGAGTTCGTCGTCGGTGAGCGCGACCGTATCGGGGTCGGTGCCGGGCGTCGTCACCCCGCCGGTCGTCATGAACTTGATGAAGTCCGCGCCGCGTTTGACCTGCTCGCGGACCGCCTTCCGGGCGTCCACCGGCCCGTCGATTTCCCTCCCGAGGTGGTGACCGTGTCCGCCCGTGACGGTGATCGACCGGCCGTTCGCGACCATCCGCGGCCCGGGGACGTCGCCGCGCTCGACCGCTCGCTTGAGGTGGAGGTCGACGCCGGCCGCGCCCATCGCCCGAACCCCGGTGACGCCCGCTTCGAGCGTCTTCCGCGCGTTCCGCGACTCCGCGAGCGCCAGTTCCGCGTCGGACATGTTCACGACGGACTCGATCGTCGTCTCGGCGGAGAGCGAGAAGTGGACGTGCGCGTCGACCAGGCCGGGCATGAGCGTTCGCCCGTCGAGGCCGAGACAGCGCTCGTCCGACCGGGGAGTGAGGTCACCGACAGCGCCGATGCGACCGTCGACGACGCGGAGGTCACCGACGCGGTCGACGTCGCTCGACAGGAGTCGGGCGTCTCGCAGCAGCATCGTCAGCCTCTGGGGGATGTGGTCGCTTGAAGCTGTCCACTCGCCCCGGTTCGTGTCAGTCGACGAGACTCCCGTGGGGTCACAGTTCGCGGGCCACCATCTCGCCCCAGTGTTCGAAACCCCAGCGGTCGTAGAAGGCTCGCGCGCGGTCGTTCTCGCGGTCCACGTCGAGCACCAGTCGCTCCAAAGGGAGGTCCTGTTTCTCGGCGCACGCGAGCGCCGCCTCCATCAGGTCGTCCGCGACACCCGTGCCGCGTGCGGGCGGGTCGAGGTACAGTTCGTTCAGCACGGCGGCGTCCCAGACGAACGCCAGCGAGGCCGGGAGGACGAAGACGTAGCCGATGGGCCCCTCCTCGTGGACCGCCAGTTGCACGCAGTCGGGGTCCTCGTCGACGCAGCGCTCGACCCACGCGAGCCACTTCCGCCGATAGCTCTCGGTGAGTTTCGCCGCGTACGTCGCACCCTTGTCGTCGCCACCGGTCCCGTGTCCGAGTCCGAGTTCGAAGCCGCGCTTCAGCGACCAGAGTTCGTCGGCGTCCCCGTCGTCGTAGGGCCGCACGGTGACCTCCGTCATACCCGATATACCGCGCCGGGGTACGTCAACGCTGCCATCGTCCCGGCCGCATGAATTAGACGACTCTAAACTATTATTGCGACAGACAAAATTATATGGGTGTAGACTGTCTAAGTCACGCATGAAGAGTACACAGGATTCGACCGAGAGCCGGCTCTGGTCACGCAGGGCCGCCCTCGCAGCGGGCGGAAGCCTCGTTTCCGCGGGGCTCGCCGGCTGTCTGGGCGGGAGCGCGACCGCCGGTGCCGGCTCCGGATCCGGCTCTAGCTCTGGCTCCGGCTCCAGCACCGGTAGCGGTGGCTCCGAGGAGGGACCCGTCGTCGTCGCCTCCTTCTTCAGTTTCTACGACTTCGCGCGGCAAGTCGCCCGCGGCACGCCGCTCACGATCAAGAACTTGATCCCGACGGGGCTGCACGGCCACGGCTGGGAGCCGAACGCGAGCGTCACGCGGGACATCATCGAGGCGGACGCGTTCGTTCACGTCGGCGAGAACTTCCAGCCGTGGGCCGACCGCGCCATCCAGACCCTGAAGGACGACGGCGTCGACACCCAACTCATCAACGTCCGCGAGGGCGTCGAACTGGTCGACCTCGCCGCCAGCCTCGACCCCGACGAGGAAGGGGTCGGCGCGGGGCGAGGGAAGGACCCCCACTTCTGGCTCGACCCCCAGCGGGCGAAGCAGGCGGTCGACAACATCACCGCGGGGTTCGTCGAACTCGCGCCCGAGCACGAGGACGCCTTCCGCGAGAACGCCGCGGCGTACAAGAGCGACGTCCTCGACAGGATCGACCGCGACTATCAGGACGTCTTCGACCGCGCCGAGCGGAAGGTGGTTCAGTTGGCGGCGCACAACGCCTTCCAGTACATCGGCGTCCGCTACGGCGTCGAGATGCGCCCGCTCGTGGTGAACCTCGCGGCCAGCGGCGACGTCAAACCCTCCGACATCACCCAGGCCAAGCGCGTCATCGACGAGAACGGGATCAGATACATCGGGGCGGGCGTCTTCGAGACGCGGAAGCCGGCGCAGCAACTCGTGGCCGAGACCGCGGTGGAAGCGTACTTCCCGGTGACGCCCTACGCGGGCGTCCGCGAGGACTGGGTCGAGGAGGGCTGGGGGTACGAGGAGATAGCGTACAACATCAACATGCCGACGTTCGAGGTGGTCCTCGGGAACCGCGCACCCGAAGAGGTCGGCGGCGACGGCTGGGCCGCCGAGTGGAGGAACTTCGAGTGACGTCCTCCCCAGTCATCGAACTCGCCGACGTCTCCTTCGGCTACACCGCGAGCCCCGTCGTCCGGGACGTCTCACTCCGTATCGACTCTGGCGAGTACGTGGCCATCGTCGGGCCGAACGGGTCGGGGAAATCGACGCTCATGAAACTCATGCTCGGCCTGCTGCGACCCGACGACGGGACCGTCCGGCTGTTCGGCGAACCCGCACACGGGTTCGACGACGGCGCGCGCATCGGCTACGTCGCCCAGCACGCCAGCGCCGCCAAGGAGATGCCCATCACCGTCCGCGAGGTCGTGCGGATGGGTCGGTTCCCCCACGTCGGCTTCGGCCGCCTCTCGCGGGCGGACCACGTTATCGTCGACCGCGCCCTCGAAACGGTGGGTATGAGCACCTTCGCCGACCGCCGAGTGACCCAGCTCTCGGGCGGCCAGCGACAGCGGGCGTTCATCGCCCGCGCGCTCGCGAGCGAGGCCGACCTGCTCGTTCTCGACGAACCCACCGTCGGGGTGGACGCCGAGTCGGTCGAGGCGTTCTACCGACTGCTCGAATCGCTCAACGCGGAGGGGATCACGGTGCTCCTCATCGAACACGACCTCGGGGCGGTGACCGACCACGCCGCCCGGGTCGTCTGTCTCAACCGCGAGGTGTACTTCGACGGCCCCACCGCGGAGTTCGTCGAGAGCGACGCGCTCGCCCGGGCGTTCGGGACCGCCGCCGCGTTCGCGGGGATCGAACGATGACCGCGACGCTCGCACTCCCGCTGCAGGCGGGGGGCAGCGCCCTCGACCCCGTCCTCGCCCCGATTTACTGGCTCTTGCGCTACTGGTCCGAACTCCTCCTCTGGGTGGCGGGGGCGACCGGCATCGAACTGCTCCAGTACGGCTTCATGCACCGGGCCATCCTCGTCGGCCTCTGCATCGGCGTGATGGCTCCGCTCATCGGCACCTTCCTGGTGCACCGCCAACTCGCGCTCATCGGCGACGCGCTGGCGCACACCGCCTTCGCGGGGGTCGCCGTCGGCCTCTTTCTCAACGGCGTGCTCGACCTCGGCGTCTCCCCGTACCTCTCGGCCGTCGTCGTCGCGATGATCGCCGCGCTGCTCATCGAGGTCATCTCCGAAGTGACCGACGCCTACAACGACGTCTCGATGGCCATCGTCCTCTCGACGGGGTTCGCCCTCGGGACGGTCCTCATCAGTCTCAACGCGGGCGGCCTCGCCGTGGGCATCAACCAGTACCTCTTTGGGAATCTCTCGACCGTGTCGGCGGAGAACGCCGCCATCCTGCTGGTGCTGTTCGCCGTCATCGTCGCCACCGTCGGCCTCACCCGGAATCAACTGCTGTACGTCACGTTCGACGAGACGGCCGCGGCGGTGTCGGGTATCTCCGTGACGTGGTACAACCGAATCATGGTGATGCTGACCGCGCTGGTGGTCGTCGGCGCGATGCAGATCATGGGCGTCATCCTCGTCGCCGCCATGCTCGTCGTCCCCGTCGCGGGCGCGGCGCAGGTGTCGCGGAGTTTCTCCGAGTCGCTCGTGGTCTCGGTCGTGCTCGCCGAACTCGCGGTTCTCCTCGGCATCGGCGTCGCCTACTACGCGGAGGCCACCGCGGGCGGCGTCATCGTCCTCATCGCCGTCGGCATCTACGTGGTCACCGTCGCCGCCGGGAAACTCAAAACCGCGACGGCCGAGGAGTCGGCGCCCGAAGTCGGCAGTATCGACGCCGGCGAGGGCGCGAGTTCGGACTGAACCACTCTCACCCTCGGTGCGGTTATCGGCCTCGTCCGCGTCGGACACGCATGGACAAGGTGAATCTCGACGCAGCCTTTTCGACCTTCGACGACCGCTGGAACCCGCGCGTCGCGGCCGAACTGAACGGACAGGCGGTGAAACTCGTGAAGGTCGACGGCGAGTTCGTCTGGCACCACCACGAGGACGCGGACGAACTGTTTCTGATTCGACGCGGTGAACTCCGCATCGAATTCCGCGACCGCGACGACGTCACCCTCGGGGAAGGGGAGTTCCTCGTCGTCCCCCGCGGCGTCGAGCACCGACCGGTCGCCGAGAGAGAGGCTCACGTCGTCCTGTTCGAGCCACGCGAGACCTCCAATACGGGGAACGTCAGGGAGCAACGCACCCGGACGGAACCGGAACGGCTCGACTGAGTCCACGGGACGTGCGGTCGGCCCCCCGCGGAGGTGCGCATCTCTTCCGACAGAGGGCGACGCGTCGCTCTGACTTCGGTCGTCCGGCGCAGCGCGGCCGTCGTCCCCTGACGCCGGCCATCTCACGCCGCGCTACAGCGTTTCCTATCGCCGTATTCGGTTTATGGCGGCTTCACTCGTACTCCTGGCTCGTGCGCTCGTTCACCCCCACACGGAGGGGATTCCCCCGAAAACGACCGTTCAGCGCCGCTCCGCGTCCCAGAGGCGGAACGCGACCACCACGCTGCTCACGACGACGAGCATCAGCTCCCAGCCGGCCTGGAACACCGGCGCGACCCGCTCGACGTTTCTCTCTTCGTTTCCGGGCTGGGGGTCAACGGGCGTGCTGTAGTGGAGCGTCTGCGTCGTGGGCCGCGGTTCCGTCCGTTCGGGCTGAAGCTCGACGAACGTCTGGACGAGGCCCCGCTGGTCCGAGAGAAGGAGTTTCCCGTCGACGGTGTAGAAGGCGTCGACAGCCGGATAAAAAGCGTTCACGCCGTTGGTGAAGAGGTCGGGGAGGATGCCGCCGAACACCATCGCTGCGACGGACACCCAGGCGAGTCTGACGCCGCGTTCCCCGTACCGCGTGCGGAGGAGCGACTCCTCCCGGAGCGTGTCGACGAGGAGGAGGCCACAGACGAGCGCGGGGAACAGGAAGCTGTGAAAGAGCGAGCGGTGGGCGCCCGGGAGCACCAGCCCGGCGAGCGAGTCGAGGTCGGGGACCGCCGTGACTGCGACGACGAGGGCGACGGCCCGCGCGTCGAACTCGCTGGTGAGCAAGGCGGCGCCGACGAGTCCGCCGAGCGCCATGTGCACGAGTGTCGAGGGCATACCGGGAGTGGGAGAGGCGACGGCTTGAGCCTTAGCCTCGCCGCGGCACTCGACGACCGTCGAAGGTGGGTTTCGGTACGGTTTTGTCCGCGCTGGGCCGACGAGTGGATATGTCCACAGTCGCTTACGAGGCGGGGGGTACGGGTCGGTGACCGACGGTCCGCGCGCGGACCTCGCGCGACGTATCGCCGGCGAGGTCACGCTCAGCGACGACCCCGGTGCGACGCTCCGCAAGTGGCGCACCGATTTCGACGTCTCCCAGACGGCGCTCGCGGACCACCTCGACGTCTCCTCGTCGGTCGTCTCCGACTACGAGTCCGGTCGTCGAGAGAGCCCCGGCATCGGCGTCGTCAGCCGGATGGTGAACGCCCTCCTCGACATCGACGAGGCGCGGGGGGGCTCGCGCATCAGACAGTACGCCCGGGTCGTCGGCGCGGGCTTCGAGAGCGACATCGTTCAGGACCTCCGCGAGTACCCCACGGCCATCCGCCTCTCCCGGGTGTACGACGCGCTCGGGGCGCGCGAGATCGTCCGGGGCGAGACCGACCGGGTGAGCGGCCACACCGTCATCGACAGCATCGAAGCCATCACCCGGCTCTCGTCGGAGGAGTTCTACCGGCTGTACGGCGAGTCCACGAACCGGGTGCTCGTGTTCACGAACGTCACCCGGGGCGAGTCGCCGCTGGTCGCCCTCCGCGTGGTGAACCCGACGCCGAACGCCGTGGTGTTGCACGGACTGAGCGAGGACGAACTGTGGGAACACGCCGCGACGCTGGCGACTATCGACGGCTTCTCGCTCGCGGTTTCGACGCGGGACATCGACGAGATGCTGTCGGATCTGCGGACGCTGGGGTGAGAAAAAAGTGGTGGGTCGCTTCAGTCCGTGAAGACCCTTCTCGGAGAGGCTGTCGTCGTTTCTGTGACGCCGAGAGACGCGGGGTCGTAAGCGAGTTACGCGTTTCGTGAGTGCAGTCGCGTGTTCCGTGAATAGAGTCGAGTAGACAACCGCGCGACACACGGGCGTGGTGATCCGCAGCCTCACCTTCCCCAACCGGTTTCTCCGCTCACGTGGACCTGTCTCTCAACTGGATCGGTCGCCGTCTCTCCCCGAGTCTATCCACACGACCCACCACCACCACCCGCCCGAGGCCACTGACACGCCCGAGACGCACCGACGCGACGCTTATGTACACGGATAATCACTATCGACCGTGAGCAGAGCCTGGGAAGCCGAGACGGTGTTCGACCTGCTCGGGAACGAACTCGTCCGCGAACTCCTGGCGCTGACGAGCGTCGAGCGCCTCTCGGCGGACGAACTCGCCGAACGGTGTTCGGCCTCTCAGCCGACGGTGTACCGGCGGCTCGACTCCCTCGAAGAGTACGACCTCGTGGGCGTCCACACCGAGTTCGACGAGGAGGGGAACCACTACCAGAGCTACGAGTGTCGGCTCGAAGAGGCGCACATCAGCGTCGAGGAGGGCGGGTTCACCGTCGACATCACGCTCCGGCGAGACCCTGTCGGCGACGTGGACCTCCCGGACGGGTGAGATGGGGGGCGTGCCGGCTGTACGGGGTGTGGGGGGTCAGAAGGGGGAAGGTACCCGACACACCCCCGGTCATCCCCGGAGCCCGCGACTCGACGCCGCGGACCCGGCGCGACGTCCGTCCTTAGCTGGACGCGAACTGGATCTGACTCTCCTCGTCGAGGTAGACGTACCCGACGGCGAGCGCTGCGAACCCGACGAAGATGGGGATGTACCCTTTCGGCGAGGCCTCGGGCTGGAGGAACGCCGCCCAGCCGACGACGAGGAGCGAGAACAGGGCGACACCCCACGCTTGCCAGTGGCGAGCCCAGTCGAGGACCCTCTCGACCACCGAGTCGGACGAACGGTCGTGGCCGGTCGAGTGGAGGTCGGAGCCACCACCGTCCGTCGAATCGGACTCTTCTGTGGCGGCGTCGGCGGGTGCCTGGATTGCCGATGCGTCTGCGTCGGTCGACGCGTCCGAACCATCGGGCACGGACATCGTCTACCTGCACATGGGGGCCGACCCCGACTAAAACCACTGCGGCGCTTCGAGGTCTGAAGACGCGCGCCCCGCGCGGGCTGACGCCTCGTCTCAGGAACCACAGAGGTGGCGTTCCTCGTACCCGCCGAGTTCGAAGCCGTCGTCGAGGTCGGCGGCCGTCGCCGCCGAGAGGCGGGCGTCCGCGTCCGTCCCGTCGTAGCGCGGCGACAACCACCCGGACGTGGTGTGTGTCCGCCCCTCGACGTGGCCGGCGGTGTTGTGGAGGAGTTCGTGGGTGAGGAACGCCACGCGGTTCGACCGGCCCTCGCCCCCGGCGGTGTCGGTTCCGTCGACGATGGAGACGTAGCCGCCGAGCGCGCCGCGCCCGCCGAGTTTCGGGTGGGTGAGGTCGGCGAACGTCGTCTGGTAGTAGACGCACGTCGCCCCGTCGAGGTGTGCGTCGTCGTACCGGCTCCGGATCAACTCCTCGTCCGGTTCGTACGTCCGGACCTCCTGGTCGAGCCGCCGTTCGTCGACGAGGTGCAGAGCGATGCCCGTCGAACCGTCGGGGTTCGAGACGGGCATCCGCGCCCAGATGGTGCGCAGCCGAGCGCGTTCGGACTCGGTGAGGGTGGCGATGCCGTCGCCGTACAGCACCTGCAGGTAGAGGTCCTTCCGGTCGGGGTCCGCCCCCGGGAGGGGGACGCCGTCGGGGGTCCGGCCGGCCTCCTCCCACCCGTCGAGGAGGCGGTCCCCGTCCCTGTCGGGAGAGGGTCTGGCGAGACCGGCCGCGTCCACGAACTCGATGGCGTCGCCGTCCATCTCGGCGATGGTACCGGTGCCGCCGGCGACGTTACCGATGGCCCCTTTCGCGTCGACCAGCGTCACGAGCGTCGGGGCGGCCGCGACGAGGAACAACAGCGTGAAGATGGAGAGGACCTTTCCAGCCGTCGTCTTGGGGGTGACGCGCGCCCAGGTACGCCGGACGGCGCGGACGACCCGAACCCCACTGGGGACGACGACGCGGACGATGACGACCGCGACGACGGCGGCGAGAACGAGCGTCCCGACGATGACCGCCGCCGTCACCTCCACCGGCGGCATCGCCTCGGGCCACCACGGGGGCTCCGCGACGGCGGCCTGGTTCTCACTCGTGAGTTCCAGAGTGGCCAACGCGAGGCGTCGGATCGGAGACAGCACTGATCGTCACTCTCCCACACTGGGTGAAAAACCCACCTCTCAAATTATCCTGATTGAGAACTAGTATATAAACCCGATATAAAGCCTACTTGAACAGGGGGTGGTTGCCCCCTCCGAGCGTTCCGCCGCCCTCGGGGGACGCCGGTCAGTCGACGTACTCGTACTTCCGCTCGTTCATGCGGCCCCAGCCGGCGAAGACGAACTCGCCGACGGGCTGGGTGAACTCCTCGACGTCGATCTCCTTGTCGTGGTTGTGGACGTCGTGGACCTGCTCGTACTCGTCGAACGAGAGGTCGTACCGACGGGCCATCTGTTCGTCGATGGTGAGCGCTTCGATCTCCTCCTTCCAGCCCTCCTGGACCGTCTCGGCGTGAATCTCCGCCTGCGCGCCGGAGCCGTACGAGCCGACGAGGAGCTTCTCGCCGGTGAGTCCCTTCCCGGTCTCGGCCGCGGTTTTCAGCGCCGAGGTCCGCGCGAGATGGACCGACCCGGTGTACCAGTTGCCGAGTTGGCCCGAGAGCGTGAGCGTCGGCTCGATGGTCCGAGCGTACCAGTCGCGGTAGCGGTCGGTGTCCTTGAGGCCGTCCATGTAGCCGCGGATGGCCTCCTCGTAGGCGTCCCAGGAGTCGAAGTCCTCCTCGCGGGGCTGTCGACCGAGTTCTGCGGCGAGTTCCTCCTCGATCTCGGTGTCGCGCGTCATGTGCCGATAGCCGAGCAGCGCGGCCTTCCGGACCATCCCCGGGAACGGCGTGTGGAAGGGGATGTACGTGATGTCGTCGGGGTGGGTCCGCCCCGCGACCGACTCGTAGTCTTCGAGCGCCTCGCGCATGCGCGCGAGATACACCTTCATCGAGCGCTTCCCGTCGACGGAGGGGAACTGCTGGTTCGGCTTCAGGAAGTCCGTTTCGTCCGCGCTGCCGTATCCCTGCTCCGTGGAGAGTTCGACCACGCTGGGGTCCTCGGAGATGAGCATCGCCACCGCGCCGGCACCCTGTGTCGCCTCGCCGGGGTCTCCTCTCGCGTAGAGCGCCGTGTCGGTGGCGATCACGAGGGCGGCCCGACCGCGGTTTCGCCCCGCCTTGATCCAGTTGTACGCGTCGTCGATGCTCTGGGTCCCAGCCACGCAAGCGAACTTCCGTTCGCCCTTGTTCGCGTGGTGGAAGTCGCCCTCGAACACCTGTTCGAGACAGCCCGCGATGTACGTCGACACCGGCTTGGAGTTGTCGAACGCCGACTCGGTGGCGACGTCGATACGGCCGATGTCCTGGGGAGAGAGCCCCTTCCGCTCCATCAGCCGTTTCGCGGCGTTGGCGCCCATCGTCACGATGTCCTCGTAGACGTCCGGCATCGAGGAGTTGTGTAGCCCGAGCCCCTTCGTGTACTTCTCCGGGTCGTCGCCCTTCACCGGGGCGAACGTGTTCGGCAGGTCGAGCCGAAGCTTACCGGTCCAGATCTCGATGGCGTCTATCCCTACACTCGTCATGGCTGCGTGTTACTCCGGAGGGGCATATGGGTTTGTCGATGGGTCTTTCGTCGTATGTCGAAATACGGCTCGCTCGACCTCCCGAGACGACTCACTCCACCCGGTTCCCGTACCCGTCCTGTGGCTCGTAGGCGTCGTCCGGGCGGACGTCGAGCCGTTTGTCCCCTTCGAGCGTGAACCCGTCGAGGAGGACGGTTCCCCCGCCGGTGACGTCGGCGACCGCGTCCTGCCACCGAGAGGCCGTGACGAGTTCGGCGTCCCGGATGTCGATGTCGCCGCCGGTCGCCGTGAGCGTGAGTCCCCGGTTCGTGCTCTCGAGCGTCGCCCCGCTCAGGTCGACGGACGCCCCGGTCACCGAGAGCGCGGTCGACGACCGAAACACCGTGCTCCCGGCGGCTTCGACGGCACCGTTCGCCTCGACCGTCACGTCCCTGTTGCCCGAGGTCACCGTCGCCCCGGCTAACCTCACGGCCTCCCCGGCGACGTACACCGCGCTGGTCCCCGACTCGATGGTCGCGCCGTCGGCGTTCAGGTCCCCGCTCGCATCGACCGTTATCGCGTTGTTGTTCGCCGTCACGGTCGCGGCCGAGAGGTCGACGGTGCCGCCGGTGATGGTGACGGTCCCGGTGCCGGAGAAGACCTCCGCGTCGCTCGCGTCGACGTCCCCCTCCGCGTCGATAGTGACGGGACCGTTCGGCGCGTCGAACGTCGCGGCGTCGAGCGACACGGCGTCGCCCGCGAGCGAAATGTCGCTCGTGTCCGACCGGAACGTCGCGCCGTCCGCGAGGACGTCGTCGGCGGAGTCGACCGACACCCGGCCGTTCCTCCCGTAGAGCGTGTCGTCCGAGCCGACGTAGATCGCTCGCTCCCGGGAGACGACCTCGACCGTGCCCGTCGTCGACGTCAGGCTCACGTCGAGGTCGACGCTGTCGGCCTCCACCCGTACCTTCCCGTTTCGGGCTCGGAGTTCACCCCCGCTGACGCTGTCGGGAACGACGAGCGTGGGCTTCAGCGGGTCCGCCGGCGCGGTGTAGGTGACGTCGCCGTTGTCGTTGTCGGCGAGGTCGACTCTCGTGTCCAGCGTCCCGCTGTCGTAGAGGCGGTTGTCGTTGTAGTCGAGGTAGGCGAAGCCGGGGTCGCGGACCCCACCACCTCCACCATCTCCGCCGTCGCCTCCGTCTCCGCCGTCGCCTCCGTCTCCGCCGTCTCCGCCGTCGCCACCGTCTCCGCCGTCACCACCGTCTCCGCCATCGCCTGTCGGCGGAACGTAGTCCGGCGCCGCCGTGGCCGTCGTCGCGTCTCGGACGGTCACGCGACTGTCGAACACCACGGAGTTGGTGTCGTTCTCGACGACGAGGACGTGCAGTCGACTCCCGACGGGCGCGCCCGCGAACGACGTGCTCCACGCCACCCCTTCCTCGAAGGGGTCGGGCAAGGCGTACGACGCGTCACGTCTCTGGAGGAAGACCTTGCCGTCGTCGATCGGTTCGCCGCCGGCGTGTGTCACCGTCAGCGTCGTCTCGGCGGCCGCGTCGGTGGTGTCGTTGACCGCCACCACGTGGATGTCCGCGTTCGCTCCGTCACCCGGGTCGAGGGTGCCGAGGTAGAACGCGCCGAACATGCCGACGCCGAGGACGACGATGGCGGTCAGGAGCACCACGCCGACCTCTTCGGCCTGGCCTCGGTTCCCTCGCGCGTCGTTCATTACCCTCCGTATCCGGCGGTCGTACTTATCTTTCGGCCTCCTGCTATCACGACTGGTATGGAGCGTTCGCTCGCCACGAGCAGTCGGCTCTCGAACGAACCGATGCAGTTCGAATCACTACCTCTGCCGACATCTGCAGATTTCGCCTTTCGTCTCTCGTGATTGATACCGGCGGCGTCACACATATATGGCATCTCGGTCTTGTTCGACCGATGATCGGCGACGACCGCGGCCAGTCGATACAGGTCGGTGCAGTTCTACTGTTCGGAATTCTCATCATCGGCCTCGCGTTCGCCCAGACGGTCGTCGTCCCCGCCGAGAACGAGGGCGTGGAGTTCAACGGCTACGTCGAGACCACGGAGGACCTCGTCACCCTTCGGAACGACGTGCTCGCGGCCGGCGTCCAGGGCGGTCCGCGGGCGCAGTCCGTTCAGACCGGGGTCCGGTACCCCTCACGGGCGGTACTGATCAACCCCGGTCCGTCGGTCGGCTCCCTGCGGACGACGTCGCCCGAGAACGTCACCGTCTCGGGCGTCGAGGCCGTCTCCGGCGAACCGGCGAACGTCCGTGGGGTCTGGGACACCTCCCCGTCCGCCCGCGGCCCGCAGAACTTCAGCACGCGGTCGGTGCGGTTCACGCCCGCGTACAACAACATCGACGTCCCTCCCGTCGAACTGTCGGCCGAGGGGGCGTACCGACTCACCGACAACGGCCCGCTCTCTCTCACCAGCCGGACGTTCGTCACCGGCAACCGAATCACCCTCGTGACCGTCGAGGGGGACTTTCGGAGTTCGGCGCTGACGACGTCGGTGGCGGCGACGCCCGCGAGCGTGGCGACGCGCTCGGTGACGCTCACCGGCACGGGGAGCGAGTTCAGCGTCACCGTTCCGGTCCCCGGGAACGGGACGACCGAGGCCGCGGAGATGTGGAACGACTCGACCGCCGCGCAGTCGCTTCGGGACAACCCGAACGTCCTCGGGACCGAGGTCAACGGCTCGCGCGTCGACGTCACGTTCGACGGCTCTCGGACGTACGAACTTCGACTTGCACGCGTGATCGTCCACGACCGCGGCGACTCCGGCGTCGACGCCGACACCGAACCGCAGTACCTCGTTCCGCTGGACGCCAACGGGACCGAGGTGCCGACCACCGGCTCGAAGCGGCTCTCGGTCGAGGTCCGCGACCGCTACAACAACCCCGTCGAGGGGGTCGACGTCGCGTTCAGCGCCTCCAGCGGCACCGTCACGAGCGGGTCCACCGTGACGACCGACTCCGCCGGCCACGCGAGCGTCGCGTTCGACATCGACGACACGGCCAACACCGCCGAGGTAACCGCCGCCATCGACGGCCGGGGCGTCTCCCCGTACAACTCGACGACGATCGAAGTCGTCCGTCAGGGCACCGGCGGCGAGGGCGGCAGTATCAACCCGGCGGGCGGGAACGACCTCGCGCTGCGGTCGGCAGACCTGGCTGATGCGGGCGGCAGCCCGACGGACAAACAGAGCGAGGTCGAATCCGTCCGGGTCGCGTTCGAGAACTTCGATACGAGCAACCCGAAGAACATCACCAAGGTCAAACTCAGCTTCTACAGCGTCGACGCACAGAGCGGGAGCCGAGACCCGAGCCCGAACAGCGCGACGTTCGACCCGGTCGGGTCGGGCCCCACGCTGACGCTCGACACCGGCGGTGACTTCGAGAGTTCCAGTCTGGTCTTTTCCCCGGGACAGACCCGGGATGTGGTCATGCGGTTCTACGAGAACCAGAACGGTGGCGGCTCGACGTTCGAGCCACAGCGAGGTGACTTCTACGTTCTCAACGTCTTCATCGACGTCGACGGGGACGGAGTGGGCGACACGTCGGCGACGTACTTCATCGCCCCGCGGTAGAGAGAGACTACTCCTCGCCGTCCTCTTCGATGACTTCCGGGTCGGCGAGCGCCGACTGCAGCGAATCCAGTCCGGAGACCCAGTCCGACACGAGTCCGTACTCGATGTCCTCCAGCACGGTCACGTCGAGTTCGCCGTTGTCCTCGATGACGAGCGTGCCCGCCTGAACGACGTGCGCGAAGGCGGTGTCGAGGTCCTCTTCGTCTTCGGCGGCGACGGCCGCCTCGACGTGTTCGGGGATGGTGCCCTCGGGGGCGGGACCGCCGGCGACGTACTCCTCGCCCGCGGCGAAGACGCAGCGGAGGCTCATCTGGACGCCGTCGACGAGCATGAGCTTCTCCTCGCTCTCGAACTGAACCTCCGAGAGAACGATCTCGCCGATCTCGCGGAGCTCTTCGAGCGCCGTCTCCTGGTCGAGGGTCCCGTCCTTGTACGCGGAGAGGACCTTCGCGACGGCGATTGCCGCGTCGTCCTGCATGTTGAACAGGAGTCGCGCGGACTCCTCGCTCTCGGGGTCCAGATCCTCCTCGTCGACCCGCGATAGCCAGTTCTGCCACCGTTCGTCGGTGTAGTAGGTCTCCTCAACCTCGGTCATACCAAACAGTCTCTTCCTGTCGTCAAAGGCCTTTCCTCTCCCCGGTTGGGTGCGGGACGCTCCCACCCGTCGTGCGTTCACATGACTCACTTCGAGAGCGTCGCGCGGGTGTCGATTCCGTACACCGAGCGCGGCGTCTCCACGTGCGCGCGGCGGACCGCCTCGTCGTAGCCCTCGTCGAGGAGCGTCCGAACCCGCCGCGGGACGGTCTTCGGTCCCAGGACCGCGCCCGGCCGGTCGGGGTCGTCGACGAAGTCCGTCTCCATGAGGAACGGCTTCCCCTCCTCTGCGGCCTCCCGCAGCCAGTCGGGTTCGCTCATCACGCTCGGCGTGACGCCGTCGAGTCGCGGCCCGGCGTAGTGTTTGACTACCTTCTTTGGAGGGAGCCCGCGCTCGTCGGCCCACCCGGCCACGTCGGTCAGGTCCTCGGTCGACTCGGTGTGGAGCTGGACCGCACAGTCGGCGTCGGCGCCGAGCGAGAGCGCGTGCCGGAGCACGTCGTTCGAGGCCTCCCACACCGCGTCGGAGACGTCGTAGTGGGGACGGCCGGACTTCAGCGCGAGCGCCCGGTCCTCCCGAACGTACTCGACGGCGACGTCGAGGCCGTCGCACATGAGGTCACGGGCTTCGGCCGGTTCGAACCCCCGCTCGTCGACCAGCCGCGAGACGAGGCCCGGGTGGACGCCGAGGACGGGCCAGGCCCGCCCGTCGAGCACCTCGCTCGCTTGCGCTACGACGCCGAGAGTCGTCTCGAACACGGTCCGGAAGTCCTCGCCGGTCTCCGCCTCGCATCCGAGATGCCACGAGGGCTTGTTGACGACGAGTAAGTGCGTCCCGCCGAGGCGAGCGAAGTCCTCGACGGCATCGATTCCCCGTCCGTGCTCCGGGTCGAGATGGAGGTGGTTGTCCAGCACCGGCGTCCCGAGGTCCATGTCGAGGTGTTCGACGGCCGGAACAAAAGCCGACCGGATGCGTCACTCGCGTTCTCACCTCAGACGCCCGGGACGCCGAACGCCGACAGCGACCCGACGCCGAGCAGTGAGAGGACGGCGAGCGTGACGAGCGACGCGACCCACGCGACCAAGGCGATGCCCGCGGCCTCGACCCACCCGCCCGGGTAGCGCCAGTTCACCACGGCGATGTACGCCAGGAGCGTGAGGAGCACGCCCAGGAGCGGAATCCACCCGAGGAACAGCCCGACGACCGCCCAGACGACCGCGCCGATGAGTGCGGTGACGACGGCATGGCTGTAGTCGCGCTCGTCGACGACGAACCGCGCGCCGACGTAGATGCCGAACCCACCGACGAGAAGGCTCACGACGAACCCGACGACCGAATCGACGATTCCCATGCGCGACGTATCGACGCCCGTCGGGAGAACAGTTGCGCTTTCGCAGGGGGTGACCCGCTCGTCGGGTCACTCGCCGAGGGTGACGCTCTCCGTCGCGGCGTTGGGGAGCGCGTCGGAGCGTCCGTGGGTTCCCGGCGCGATGGCGACCGTCCGGAGGCCGTACTCGTTCGCCACTTCGAGCGCCGGCTTGAAGTCCGTGTCGCGGGAGACGATGGCGACGACGTCCGCCCGCGACTCGACGACCTGTCGCGTGAGGTCGACGGCGAGTTTGACGTCGACGTCCCCACTGGTGACGACGACGTTGAACCCCCGTGCCTCGGCCGCCTGGATGAGTCCCGGGGTCGCGTGTTCGTCCACGTAGAGCCGCGTCGTCGCGAGACGTCCGTACGCGCGGGCGGCCGCGCGAACGTCGTCGAGGTCGACGTCGAACTCGTCGCGGAGGACGTTCGGACCGTCGACGAACAGCGCGACCCGCGGCTCCGCGGTGTGCTCGGCGGCGAACAGCCGCTGGAGGAGGTCCATGCGGTCGATACCCCGGAGGCGAACAAAGGCGTGCTGATTCGTGAGCGTCGCGTCCGCCGCGACGAACCGACCGTCGCCCCTCTCCGTGGTGTGTGGGGAATCGACACTAGAATTCCTAATACACTTAGAACAGGTTCCGAGTCGTATATGTTTAGATTTATGTGTTCGGACGCTCATTTGGTTGATATGAACAGAGCAGGTGGGGAAGAAAGTCCCCAATCGTTTATTGTGATAGATTCGATGAACAGCCACGGTGCGCTCACCGTTCAATCGGCCGACACTCGTGCGACGTACCACGTCGTCGACTACGCCGACACCGAAGCCCGTGAACGGCTCGCCTCGCTCACCGAAGGCGCACAGGTCCGGATGTCCGTCTCGCGGGCCGGCGTCAGAGCGAACGTCTGGACGGCGAAGAAAGTCGTCACCGGTTCCGCGGAGCCGACGACCGCCCGCGCCTGAGCGGGCCGAGTTTCCACCTCACGAGCACCTCACGACCGCCTCTCCCTCGCCTCCTCTGCCTTCCGTTCGTTCTCTTCCTTCGCAGTTGCGCCGTCGCGCCGCGTCGACGCTGATCGTCGGGACAGCGACAGCCCACGCCAGTCCGATCCGGAACCCGAGAAGACAGTCGTCTCAGACGCGGCGCATGGCGCTCGCCATCTCGGCGAACGTCGCGGTTCGCCGGCTCTCCGCCCACAGCTCTCCCCTCGACGCGCCCTCAGAAATAGTTACTATCTTCATAGTAATGTTTTACTCCACGGGGTGTGATAAATCTACCTCTCCGGAAGGGTTCGGTCACGACCGTCCGTCCCGCTCCGACGTTTCGCGGCCGTCAACGCCACGGGTTCCGTCCCGACTCGCGGAGCCACCGTCGTTCGTCCGCGATACAGTCACTCCACTGGCGGTTCGTGACAATTCGCGGACTCGCTCGTTTGCCTACGACACCGTAACGTCAGTGTCGTTACGAGTCGCCGACTCACCACCCTCGGCCGCGATACCAAAGCATTACTTGACTCCCGCCAATGCGCGACTATGGCCCTTCGGAAGCCGCCACTGCGGGACGTTCACGCCGGGCGGGACGCGAAGTTCACCGAGTTCGGCGGGTGGGACATGCCCGTGGAGTTCGACTCCATTCGAGCGGAGCACACCGCCGTTCGCGAACGGGCCGGCATCTTCGACGTCTCGCACATGAGCGAGATCGAGGTCACCGGACCGGACGCGACCGCGTTGATGCAGCGGCTCACGTCGAACGACGTGACCGTCCTCGACGAGGGCGACTCCCAGTACTCGACGATCACGACCGCCGAAGGGACCATCATCGACGACACCGTCGTCTACCGACTCCCGTCGGACGAGGGCGGTGACGCCGCCTACCTCTTCGTCCCGAACGCGGGCCACGACCAGCAGATGTACGACCGCTGGACCGACCACCGCGACGAGTGGGGACTCGACGCCGACGTGACGAACGTCACCGAGGAGTGGGCGATGTTCGCCGTTCAGGGCCCCGATTCGCCCGCCCTCGTCACCGAGGTGCTCGGCTCGACACCCGGACTGGCCCCGTTCGAGGCCCGGGAAGCCGACCTCGCCGGGGCGTCGTGTCTGCTCGCGCGGACGGGCTACACCGGCGAGGCCGGATTCGAGGTGCTCTGTCCGTGGGCGGAGGCCGAGACGGTGTGGGACGCGTTCGTCGACGACGACGCCTGTCCGCCGTGCGGACTCGGCGCGCGCGACACGCTCCGCATCGAGATGGGCTTTCTGCTCTCGGGGCAGGACTTCCACCCCGAAGAAGAGCCACACAACCCCTACGAGGCCGGCATCGGCTTCACGGTCAAACTCGACACCGAGTTCGTCGGCCGCGACGCGCTCGAACGCGTCCACGCCGAGGGTGTCGACGAGAAGTTCGTCGGCATCGAACTCGTCGACCGCGGCATCGCCCGCCACGGGTACGAACTCACCGACGAAGCCGGCGAGTCGCTCGGCCACGTCACCAGCGGCACCATGAGCCCGACGCTCTCGAAGGCCATCGCCCTCGGCTACCTCCCCGCCGACCACGCCGCCCCCGGCACGCGGGTCGACGTCGTCGTCCGCGGGGACCGAAAGCGGGCGAAGGTCGTCTCGCTGCCCTTCATCGACCGCTAACACAACTATGTTCGAAGTTCCCGACGACAGACGGTATCTGGAATCGCACGAGTGGATCACGACCGCCGACCCGATCAGAGTCGGCATCACGGAGTTCGCACAGGACGAACTCGGCGACGTGGTGTTCGTCGAACTCCCCGAGACGGGTGACACGGTGACCGCCGACGACTCGTTCGGCGTCGTCGAGTCGATCAAGGCCGTCTCCGACCTCTACGCCCCCGTCTCGGGCGAGGTCACGGCCGTGAACGAGGAACTGTTCGACCGCCCCGAACTCGTCAACGAGAGTCCGTACGACGAGGGCTGGATGCTCGAACTGAGCGTCGAGGGCGACGAAGCGTTCGACGACCTCCTCTCCCCGAGGAGTACCGCGAGCAGATCGAATGAGCGGGAGTCCGTACGCACCGCACGCGCCCGAAGAGACCGAGTCGATGCTCGATGCGGTCGGTGTCGACGCGGAGGACGAACTGTTCGACATCCCCGACGACGTCGCGTTCGACGGCGAGTTCGGAATCAGTTCGAAATCCGAAGCTCAGGTGCGAACCGAGGTCGAGGCGACGCTCTCGCGCAACCACGACCTCGTCGAGTTTCTGGGTCGGGGTCACTACGACCACTACGTCCCGTCCCTGGTTTCGGACCTCTCTCGCCGGTCGGAGTTTCTCACCTCCTACACGCAGTACCAGCCCGAGATCACCCAGGGCTTCCTGCAGGTCCTGTTCGAGTACCAGTCGTTCGTCGTCGAGTTGACCGGACTGCCGGTCGCGAACTGTTCGATGTACGACGCCGCGACTGCCCTGGCAGAGGCCGCGCGCCTCGCCGGTCGCGTCCGGCAAGCGAGCGGGTCGACCGTCATCGTCCCCGACCACCTCCACGAGGGGAAGGCGGGCGTCCTCGACAACTACGTCGAGGGGGCCGGCCTCTCGGTCGAGACGTACCCGATGGACGACGGTGCTGTCGACGTCGACGCACTCTCCGAACTCGTCGACGACGACACCGTCATGGTGTACGCGGAGTCGCCGACGGTCCACGGGGTCGTCGAGCCCTCGCTCGGTTCGATTGGGAGCCTCGCCGCCGACAACGACGCGCTGTTCTGTCTCGGCTCCGACCTGCTCGCGCTGGCACTCCTCGAAGAGCCTGCGAGCGTGGGAGCCGACGTCGTCGTCGGCGCGGCCGACGTTCTCGGACTCTCGACGAGCTACGGCATGGGACTCGGCCTCTTCGCCACCCGCGAGGAGTTCCTCCGGCAGGTCCCGGGGAGGCTGGTCGGGGCCAGTGAGGACGCCGCCGGGAAGAGAGCGTTCACCCTCACGCTCCAGACGCGCGAGCAGCACATCCGCAAGGAGCGCGCCACGTCGAACATCTGCACGAACCAGGCGTGGGTCGCCCTCCGGACCGCGATGCACGTCGCCTCGCTGGGTGCGGACGGGATGGTCGACCTCGCCGAACAGTGCGTGACGAACGCCCGGGACCTCGCCGCGAAACTCGACGAAGTCGTCGGCGTTCGGGCGCCCGTCTACGACCGTCACCACTTCCGCGAGTTCGTCGCTCACACCGATCAGCCCGCGGAGGCCGTGGCTTCGGAACTCGAATCAGAGGGATTCGCCGTCCACGTCGTCGGCGAACACCGGATTCAGGTGTGTATCACGGAGACGAACGCGGGACACGCCGAGGCCCTGGTCACGGCGTTCGAGGAGGCAGCGTGATGGACCACGTCAGCACACCTCCGGCCTCGTTCACGCTCATCCCGGGGGGATTCGCGTGAACTACGATCAAGCGCGATTCAGCCGAGACGACGTGTACGAACCGCTGCTCTCCGAGAAGGACGGACGCGAGGTCGACGTCGACTCGTCGCTGCCGGACGACCTCACCCGCGACTCGGTGTCGCTTCCCTCCCTCTCGGAACCCGAGTTGGCCCGCCACTACACCCGGCTGTCGCAGATGAACTACAGCGTCGAGACCGGTCCCTACCCGCTGGGGTCGTGCACCATGAAGTACAACCCCTCGTTCATCGAGGACGTCGCGGCGCTTCCGTCGGGAGCGGTCCACCCCGACCGCTCGGGAGAAACCGTTCAGGGGACGCTCGCCGTTCTCCACGGGTTGCAGGAGTACCTGGCCGACATCGGCGGGATGGACGCCGTGACGCTCCAGCCACCCGCGGGCGCCGCGGGCGAGTTCACCGGCATCCTCGTCGCGCAGGCGTACCACGAGGCGAACGACGACGACCGCTCCGAAGTGATCATCCCCGCCTCGGCGCACGGCACGAACTTCGCGTCGGCCGCGATGGCCGGGTACGAGGTGGTCGAACTCCCCTCGGGGGCGGACGGCCGCGTCGACCTCGACGCGCTGGAGGCGGCGGTGTCGGAGGAGACGGCGGCGCTCATGCTGACCAATCCGAACACCCTGGGGCTGTTCGAGCGCGAGATACGCGACATCGCGGAGACGGTCCACGACGCCGGCGGTCTGCTCTACTACGACGGCGCCAACCTCAACGCGCTGCTCGGTCGGGCCCGCCCCGGCGACATGGGCTTCGACATCATGCACTACAACGTCCACAAGACGTTCGCCACGCCCCACGGCGGGGGTGGCCCCGGTGCCGGGCCGGTGGGTGTGGCTTCGGACCTCGCGGAGTTCCTCCCGAAGCCGCAGGTCCGGAAGTCGGACGGCGGCTACGAACTGTTCGACCCCGAGCGCTCCATCGGCAAGGTCCACGGCACGATGGGCAACTGGCTCGTCCTCGTGAAGGCGTACGCGTACATCTCGCGGCTGGGCGACGCGGGCCTCAGAGACGCCTCGGCGAAGGCGGTGCTGAACGCCAACTACCTCGCCTCCCAGTTGGAGTACGACATCCCGTACGACCCGTTCCACCACGAGTTCGCGGCGACGGCGGGGGACAGAGACGCCGCGGACGTGGCGAAACGGATGCTCGACTACGGGGTCCATCCGCCGACGACGAAGTGGCCCGAACTCGTTTCGGAGGCGATGCTCACCGAACCGACCGAGGTGGAGAACCGCTCGTCGTTGGACGACCTCGCCGCGGCGTTCAACCGCGCGCTCGCGGACGACGACGAGACGCTCGCGAACGCGCCGTCGCGGACCACCGCCCGGCGCATCGACCAGGTGAGCGCCGCGCGGAACCCGCGGCTGTCGTGGCACGCGCTCGAAGACGACGGCGGGGACTGACGCCGTCCGCGCGGCTATTCGTTCAGTTCGGCCCGGTACCGCGGTCGCTGGTGTTCTGCCGAGAACGAGGTTTCCAGAGGAAGAGGCTCAGGCTTCGACCGACGTGTCGATGTCGCCGATGCGGACGAAGCTGTAGTTACACTCCGCACAGCGCCACTTGACCTTCTCGCCGAGGTGTACCAGCGTGCTGGCCGACCGCCAGAACGTGCGCTCCTCGCCGCAGGCCGGACAGTGGTGTTCCATCTCCAGGCTCATACGTCGAGATATCGGTGCCCGCAGTTTAAGATGTTGGTTCCGATTACCGGTCGTGAGAGCAGCGAGTCGTCGTCGGTGTGGGGCTGTACGTCTCCGCACCCTTCTACAGATAAGCAAGGCGAGTGCCTCGGGGCTCGACCCCGAGGCGGTTCACTGAGACGTTCACACCGCACGAACCACCCGCTCCGCGAGGAGGCCAACTTACTTGCCCACCGCGGCGATACACCCATCCATGGCTCTCACCCTGTATGCGCTCGACGGCTGCCCGTACTGCGAGAAAGTCCACGACGCGCTCACCGAAGCCGACGTCGACTACGAGACCGTGTGGGTCGAAGCGATGCACTCCGACCGCGACGAGGTAAAGCGCGTGAGCGGACAGCGCGGGGTTCCCGTCCTCGTCGACGACGACCACGGCGTCACGATGAGCGAGAGCGAGAACATCCTCCAGTACGTCGAACGGACGCTCGCCTGATCCTCCCTCCCGCTCAGGCGGAGGCGGGCGCCGGGCGCGACGCCCAGTGGGCGTCGACGTACTCGGCGAACGTCGCGTAGTCGATTTCGGTCCACTCCGAGAGGGCCGCGACGTCGACGTCGTACCCCTGCTCGTTGAACCACTGGTACATGTCGGCCATCTCGTCGCCGGCCTCCGCGCGGTAGGTGTCGACGTCGACGTGTACGGCCTCGACCGCACGACCGAGCGCGTCGGCGAAGACGGCGGCGAACGCTTCGAGCGTCAGTTCGTCGCCCGCGAGTTCGACCCGCTCGCCGGTCCAGGTGTCGGGGTCGGCGAAGGCTGTCGCCGCCATTCGGCCGATGTCCGCGACGTCGACGACGGCGAGGGCGACGCCCTCCGCGAGCGGCATGGCGAGCGTCCCGTCTCTGATGTCCCCCTCTTGCCACGCGAAGTTCTGCATGAAGTACACGGGGCGGACGAACGTCCATTCGAGCCCCGAGTCGACGATGTACTCCTCGACCCGGTGCTTGGACTCGAAGTGTTCGAGCGGCGCGCGGTCCGCCCCGGCGACCGACGAGTACACGACGTAGTCGACGCCGGCGTCGACACAGGCGTCGACCATCCGCGTTCCGTGTTCGGTTTCGACCGCCGGACCCTCCTCGAAGAACGTCGTGACGAGGAAGACGGCGTCCATCCCCTCGACGGCCGCGTCGAGCGAGGCGCGGTCGTTCAGATCGGCCTCGACGACGTGTACCCCCCGCTCTGTGAGCGCCGCGGCGGCGTCGCTCCCCGCGTCGCGGGTCATCCCGTACACCTCGTACTCGCCGTACGCGCCCGAACGGAGCGCCTCGACGACTGCACCACCCTGCTGGCCCGTCGCACCGGCGACGAGCACCTTCGTCAGTGCCACGGGTGAGAGGAGGCTCTCTCTGGGGATAAATCGGCCGTGAGGCGTGATATCAGCGGATTGCTCCGGGATGTAGTCACACTCCGTGAACGCCCCACAATACTCATATCTGTTGCCTACGTAAGGGCAGATATGAACAAGCACTTCGAGGACGCGTGGTACTACCTGGGTCGAGCCGTCGACCACCTCCGCATCGGGCTGGAAGAGGAACTGGCACCGCTCGAAGCGGCCGCACGGGAGCGGTTCGGGTGGGAAGAAGACGAGGACGAACCTCGGACGCGACTGGACCGCGTGAAGACCGAGTTCGAGAGGGTCGATACCGAACCGGTGCGGAAGGCCCGCGAGCGCATCGACCAGTACCGCGGCCGGCCCCCGGCGGAGTAAGTAACCCTTAAGTCTCGCGCCCGGATACCGATGGGTGCGCGGGTTGGTGGTCTAGCCCGGTTATGACGGCTCCTTCACACGGAGCAGGCCGGCGGTTCGAATCCGCCCCAACCCATAATTTTTCCACTCATTCTCAAGTAGGTCACCTCCTCGCAGTCACGCGATTCTGCACCGATTCGCAAAGGTTGCTGATTCTTAATCAGCAGGTGACGTGTGCCGGGTCTCCACTGTCTTACGAGAAACGGAGATTTCTTCGGGGCTGGTTGCCTCTACCGAGGCCACATTACAGCCGCCGCTTGTTGTTCTCGTCGTATGCTCGAAGGTCTTGCGCCGCAAGGCCAACCGTTCGTTCGATGCGCTTTTGCTTTGTCTCGTCCGTCTTTGCCTCCTCGACGGCCGCGATGAACGCGTGCTGGTCAGTGTTCGAGAAGTTCTGGAAGTTCTCCCAGGCAGTCTCGTTCTCACGTAGCGCCGCCTCGAGTTCGGCCGGGATCTCGTGGTCGTCGGCGAGTCGATAGGCATCCGCCCACTCTCCCGACTCCTTCGCCGCTTCGACGAGTTCCATCCCGGCCCGGGTCATCTTCCCCACCTCGATCATCGCTTCGACCCGCTCCTTGTTCGCCTTGGACCACTTGCTGTCGGGTCTCCTGGGCGTGAAGCGACGCGTGTACGTCTCGTCGTCGATGCCCTTGATCAGGCCGTCGACCCACCCGAAGCAGAGCGCTTCCTCGACCGACTCGCCGTAGCCGATACCGGATCGCTCGGCGTCGACTTTGTAGTAACCGACCCATAGCTCCTCGGCCGTGTCGTGGTGCTCTTCCAACCAGGTGCGGAACTCGTTGCGAGATTCGAAGAATATCGGGTTCATGATTCAAGAAAGACATCGCGTGTCGATAACCATATTCCGAATGTGGGCGCGTGGGCATTCACAGAGGATTGGAGATGGAATCACGTCTTCGGTAATGCCTTCGCTTTTCCCGACCGCTCCGAACACGTCCTGGAATAACGACCTCTCGTGCTGCATTCGCGCCGTGTATGCAGCAACGTCCTCACCAAAATACTCGCCCTCTGTCAGGAGTGCTGTGACCGATACAGAGAGTAAGTACACCACGCGAACGCTGTTCGTTTCATGTTTTTGGTTATGAAACAACTGACCGGTGGGGTTGCGAGTACATCAGTCAGATGACTGATGAAGCTGCCAGCCTAATACGAGAATCACAATCGGCTCTCCAATAGCGCCGATTACTCCTAAGGCACCTCCCTCGCTGGTTGGTACCCTATTAATCTGTAACGACCCCGCTATACACGCACTAAACCTGCATTGGCAACTGACGTCAACGCCAGCGAATCAAAGTGTGCTGGGAACTGCTGTGAAACGGAAGGACCGGAGGCTCGGAAACATTCGTCGAGTCAACCGTTGGGTGGCGCTGCACCCTGCGAGTGAAGCGACCGTCACAGTGTCGAACAACACATTCGGCGAGTGATCGTGGAGCGTTAGTTTCGGTGCCTCCTCAATTAGCTCAGGAACGCTTCGAACGCCTCGTGTTCGGCCTTCGAGCCGACGACGACGAGGACGTCCCCGGCCTCGATCCTGAACGAGGAATCGGGGTTGGAGTGCGTGCGGTCACTCCGTTGAACCGCGATCACCGACACGCCCGTCCGGGTCCGGATCCCGCTCTCACGGAGTGTCTGGCCGACCACCGGCGCCTCGTCGTCGACTTCGACCCACTCGATATCCGCGTCCTCAAGTGCGTTCTCGAGGTCGGTGTCGACGGACTCGAAATAACTGCCGTCGAATATCTCCGCCAACCGCCTGGCTTCCCGCTCACTCAGTTCGAAGAGCAACTCGCTGTTCGCATCGGCCTCCGACCGCCATCTCACCTGTCGCTCCCCCTCGTTGCGGATGATGATCGTCAGCTGGCGGTCGTCATCGAAGGTGACAACGAACCGATCTCCCGCGCCCGGTATCTGCGTCTCTCTTACGTGGTACACCGGAGCACGAGCGGGTGGACTCCGTGCGCTCGATATCGACTGTCGAAAGCTCCCCAAGCTTATGCCGCCGATGGGTGAGAGGTGCGTATGGACCTCGCTTCGACCGTGCTCCAGTTCGGCCTCGCGTCCGGCAATCCGCTCGTCCAACTCCTGGTGTTGGTCGTCGCCATCGGCCTCGTCGTCCTCGTCGGTCGTATCGTCCTCAAAGTCGCGTGGCGACTGGTCACCATCGCCGCCGTCATCATCGGTCTCGTCATCTTGGTGTCGATGTTCCTCCCCGGCCTGCTCTGAGCCCTGAGAACGTCCCGTCGCGGCCGCAGCGACCCCTTCGCAGTCACTTCTCGACGCCGACGCTGGCGAGGAAGTTCCGGACGACGTCGTGTCCGACTGCTGTGAGGACGGACTCGGGGTGGAACTGCACGCATTCGATGGGGTACTCGCGGTGTCTGATACCCATGACGAGTTCTTCCCCGTCGTGGTCGGTCGTCGCCGACACGACGAAGCAGTCGGGAACCTCGCTCGCGATGAGCGAGTGGTAGCGACCGGCGCGGAAGCCCTGCTCCAGCCCCGCGAACACCCCTTCCCCGTCGTGGTCGACGGGGAACGCCTTGCCGTGGATGGGTTCGGGGGCGTGTCCGACGGTCCCTCCGTAGGCGTGAACGGCGGCTTCGAGACCGAGACAGACGCCCAGGGTCGGCACCGTCGGCGAGAGTTCGCGGAGGACCTCGTTCGTCACGCCGACGTCGCGGTCGTTCTTCGGGTGGCCCGGACCGGGGCTGATGACGAGCGCGTCGGGGTCGGCCAGTTCGATGTCGGAAAGCGACGCCGTGTTCTTGAAGACGACGAGTTCGGGTCTCGGCTCCTGCTCGGAGAAGTACTCCACGAGGTTGTACGTGAACGAGTCGAAGTTGTCGACGACGACGAGCGTCTCCCCCCCTGCGCCGGGTTCGACGTGTGCGCCCGCCTCGCGCAGGCGGTCGAGGCGCGTCTCGGCCGGGTGGGCGGAACTCATCGCGACACCTCCTGTTCCTGCCCGTGCTCGTGCTCCGTGGACGACTCGTCGGTGTCGACCCCGGCGTCGCCGTTGGAATCAGAGCCGGGGTCGACTTCGATGGCTTCGAGCGCCGCGAGCACGCCACCCATCTTCTGTTCGGTCTCCTCGTACTCGCTCTCGGGGACCGAATCGGCGACGATGCCGGCGCCGGCCTGCACGGTGACGACGTCCTCCGTCCCGTCGGTCCCGTCGGTCCCGTCGACCGGGACGCCGTGTTCGATGGTCGCCGTTCGGATGACGATGGCGAAGTCGGCGTCGCCGGCCCACGAGTAGTAGCCGACGCCGCCGCCGTACACCCCGCGCGGTTCGCGTTCGAGGGCGTCGATGATCTCCATCGCGCGGACCTTCGGCGCGCCCGTGAGCGTCCCCGCGGGGAACGCCGCCCGGGTGGCGTCGAACGCGTCTCTCTCGCTCGCGAGCGTCCCGGTCACGGTCGACTCGATGTGCTGGACGTGCGAGTACTTGAGGACGCTCATGAACTCCTCGACTCTCACCGACCCCGGCTCGGACACCCTGCGGACGTCGTTGCGCGCGAGGTCGACCAGCATCGTGTGCTCGGCGCGCTCCTTGCCGTCGGCGAGCATCTCGCCCGCCAGACGGCGGTCCTCGACGGGCGAACTGCCCCGTGAACAGGTGCCCGCGATGGGGTTCGAGACGATTTTCTGCCCCTGCACGGAGACGAGCGTCTCGGGCGAGGCGCCGACGATGGAGCGGTCCCCGTGTCGGAGCAGGTACATGTACGGCGAGGGGTTCACCTCGCGGAGCGCCCGGTAGAAGCCGCGCGGGTCGACCTCGCCGTGGAGTTCGCGCTTGCGGGAGATGACACCCTGGTAGATGTCGCCGTCGAGGACGTGCTCCTTCGCGCGGCGCACGGCGTCCTCGTACGCCTCGCGCGGGCCGGTGCGCTCGGAGTGACGGACGAACCCGCCCGGTTCCGACACTCGGCCCGAGGCGAGCGCCTCGGCGACCGACTCGGCCTCGGCGACGAGGTCAGCGTAGACGCTCTCACTCTCTTCGGCGCTCACGACGGGCGTGAACACGAGCGAGACGGTGTCGGCGGCGTGGTCGAAGACGAGCGTCCGCGTCGTCAGGACGAACTGCGCGTCCGGGACGATGGGGTCGGGTCGCTCGATTCCCACCTCGTCGAGCCAGAGGTCGTAGACGGCGTCGTAGGCGAGAAAACCCACGAGACCGCCGTCGAGTTGCTGGCGCTCGCGCGGGGGGAAGCCGACGCGGGGGAGGTCCGGGAGTGCCTCCCGGAGGGAGTCGAGCGTGTCGCCGCCGTTCGGCGTCACGTACCTCGCGGCGGCCCCGCCGAGGTCTTCGACTTCTGTTCCGTCGGGCCAGACGGAGACGACCGCGTCGGGGTCGTAGCCCACGAACGAGTAGCGGGCGTGGCGGTCGCCCGCGCCGTCGGGTTCGAACGCGCCGTCGGGGTCCGACGACGGCGTCTTCTCGGCGGATTCGAGGAGGAAGCCGTAGTCGCTCTCCCCCGAGAGCGCCGTGTACGCGGCGAGGGGCTCGACGCTGACGTCGAGCGTCGCCTCCAGACGGGCGACGACCGGTCCCTCACCGGACTCGTCGTGGCCGTCGAGGAGCGCCGCGAACTCGTCGGCCGAGCGGTCGAACGAGACGCCGCTCATGCGGTCACCTCGCTCTCGTCCTCGGCGTCGACGCGCCGCACCGCGCGGACGAACCGGCGGACCGCGGCCGGGTCCTTCGTCCCGCCCTCGGACTCGACACCGCTGGCGACGTCGACGCCGTACGGCGCTGCCGTTCGGACGGCCTCGGTGACGTTCTCCGGGGTGAGTCCGCCGGCGAGGACGACCGGCGAGTCGAGGTCGGCGGCGAGGGCGCGGGTGGCCTCCCAGTCGTGGGTCTCGCCCGTCCCGCCCGCGCCCTCGTCGGTCGTGGAGTCGACGAGCAGCGCGTCGACGACGTCGTCGAGGCCGCGCGCTCTGTCGCCCTCGCTCGCGTCGACGGTGACGACGACCTTCGTCGACGACTCCGCACGGACGAACTGCAGTTCCTCGCGGTCGAAATCACAGTGTAACTGGAGGACGTCCGGCTGGATGGTCCGCGCGAGCGTGACCGCGTGGCTCGGCGACTCGGGCATGAGGACCAGTGTCGTCGTCACGAACGGAGGGGCCGCGGCGACGAGGTCGGCGGCCGTCCCGGAGTCGACCTCCCGCGGCGTCTCCACCGGCACGTCGGCGATGAATCCGACCGCGTCCGCGCCGGCGCCGACCACCGTTTCGAGGTCGTCTTCGGAGGTCACCCCGCAGACTTTCACGCGCGTCATCGGGCGCTACGCCTCCGAGGCCGGTTCGGCCTCGTCGGTCCGCACACAGAGGTCGTCGAGTTTCGCCGCCGCGTGGCCGTCCTCGATGGACGCGCGGGCCTCCTCGACACCCTCCTCGATGGATTCTGCGAGGCCGGCGACGTACACCGCCGCGCCCGCGTTCGCGAGGATGATATCGCGCTTGGCCCCGTCGACCTTGCCGGCGACGATGCCGCGGAGGTCCGCGGCGTTTGCTTCTGGGCTTCCTCCCGACACGGCGTCGACGGGCGCCGACTCCAGCCCGATGTCCTCGGGGACCAGGGTGTACTCCTCGATCTCCGAGCCACTCACCTCGGCGACGCATGTCTCGCCGTGGAGACCGATCTCGTCCATGCCCGCGCCGTGGACGACGAGCGCCCGCTCGACCGGCATGTGCGCGAGCGCGCGGGCGATGACGGGCACTAACGCCTCGTCGTAGACGCCGAGCACCTGCGCCTCCGCGCCCGCGGGGTTCGTGAGCGGGCCGAGGACGTTGAACAGCGTCCGCATGCCCAGTTCCTTCCGCGGGCCGATGACGGCCTTCATCGCGGGGTGGAACACCGGCGCGAGCATGAAGCCGATGCCGTCGCGTTCGATGGCCTCCTCCACCAGCGGCGGTTCGGCGTCGACGTCGACGCCGGCGACCTCCAAGACGTCGGCGCTCCCCGACGACGAGGAGACCGAGTAGTTGCCGTGCTTGGCGACGGCCACGCCCGCGCCCGCGGCGACGATGGCGCTCGTCGTCGAGACGTTGATGGTGCTGTAGTCGTCACCGCCCGTCCCGCAGGTGTCGACGAGGGGACGCCGGTCGGGGTCGATAGTGCGCGCGGCGTCGCGCATCCCCTGTGCGAACCCGGCGATCTCGGTTTCGGTCTCGCCCTTCGCTCGGAGCGCCGCCAGCAGCGCGCCGATCTGTGCCTCCGTCGCCTCCTCGAAGACGAGGCGCGCGGCCTCCCGTGCCTCCTCGACCCCGAGGTCCTCTCCGTCCGTCACGCGTCTGATGTACTCCTGCATTGGTAGTCACCGATGTATGTATTCGGGTTATGATGGACAAATCAGTACATCTGCTTAAGACTGTCGGGTCGCCGGCCGCTCGCGGATGGACGACCACCCGCCGCTCGATACCGAAGAGTATCGGCATTAGAGTTATTCGGCTCAGTAGCGTCTCTTCGGATGGCCCTCCGGAAGGTGACTGTCGACGGCGATTCGACCCGGGTCTCACCGTCTCGAGGGACCAAAGGGGGGAGGGGGGAGAACACACCGGTTGGCCCGGACAGGGCGGATTCGGTCCTCGTGTCCCGGCCTTCCAGAGCGATCCACGACCGGCGACCGTCGTTACCGCTCGCCGGCGTCCCACGCGGTTCGGCCGGTGCACCCGGCCAACGTCACTCCAGCCACGTAGTGAAAATGGAATCAGTTCTGATAGCGGGGGCAGAGCGTTGATGACGACGCTCCGTGACCGCCACGCATGTGTCGGAGGTCACCGTCGCTCTCACGAACGTTTCCGTACCCGCTCTCCGGTGGGGGGTGTAACGCGTGTCCGTAGCGCGGCCGGCCGACCGGGCCCAGGCGGACGTCCTGGGGTTCGTCCTCCTCGTCGGACTCGTCGTGGTGAGCGTGACGGGCGTCGTCGTGATGGGGGCGCAGGGGCTCGGCGCGCTCCAGGACGAGGCGTCCGGGAAGCAGGTCCAGCACGCGTTCACCCAGCTGGACTCGGTCGGCGCGGAGGTGGCTCTCGGCCGGTCGGACGCACGCACGGTTCGGCTCGGCGTCCGTGACGGCGCTGTCCGCACGGTGCCGACCGGGGAGTTGCGACTCGCCTACGAGGACGGCCCGACCATCCACACGCAGACACTCGGTGCGGTCGTCTACCGCCACGGCGACACCGTCGTCGCCTACCAGGGGGGTGGCGTCTGGCGCGGCACAGAGAGCGAGAGCCGGATGGTCTCGCCGCCGGAGATACACTACCGCGACGGGACGTTGACCATGCCGCTGGTCGTCGTCAGGCCCGACGGGACCGATGCCGGAAACGAACTCGTCGTCCGGCGGCTCTCCCAGCAGCCGAACCTCGGCCCCGGAACCGTCCGGAACGACGTAATCGTCCTCTCCATCACGAGCGAGTACTACGTGGGCTGGGCGCAGTACTTCGAGACCCGCGTCGACGACGCCCACGTCTCGGTCGACCACGGGACGGAGACGGTCACCGTCGAACTCGGTCGCCTCGAGTTCGACACGACGTTCCCGGACGCGATTCAGGCGCACGGCGGGGCCGTCGAGGTGTCCACCGGGAACGCCGAGATCAACGGCCCCGTCACGGCGGAGGGGTCGATCTCGGTGGCGCAGGCGGGGAGCATCACCGGCGAGACGGCCGCCCACCAGTCGCTGTCGACGCCGGCCATCGACGAGGCAATCCAGCAGCGGGTCACTGACGCCCCCGGCGACCCCGACGTGACGGCACAGGACATCTCCGCGGGGCAGACGCTCACGAGCGGGCGCTACTACGACAGCGACGGCTTCTCGTTGAGCGGGCCGACGACGGTCGACCTCTCCGGGGGGAACGTCACCTTCCTCGTCGACGGCGACGTGGACGTCGACGGCGGCGAACTGCGCGTCGTGAACGCCGGCGCGAACCGCCGCCTGCGGGTCTTCACGACGGGCGACCTCACCGTCCGGGGCGGGAACGTCTACGTCGCGCCGCGAGACCCCGGCGACCCCGACGACATCGACGCCGACCGACTGATCGTCTACGGCGAGTCGGACATGCAGGTGGCGATGGTCAACGGCGGGTCGTACTTCGAGGGCGTCATTTACGCGCCGCGCGCCGCGGACGCTCCCGGCGTCAACGACGCGATGCCCACCGCCCAGACGCAGTGTCAACTCGACGATGGGAGTTACGCCGACACCTGTCTCGGCACGGGTAACTTCGTCGTCGACGGCGCCATCGTCGGCGGGCCGGCCGCGGTGCGGCAGTCGACGACGGTGAACTACGACGCCGACCTCGCCGACCTGACCATCACCGTCACCGCCGACGAGGTGCTCGCACCCGACCTGACGCACCTGCACCTCTCGGTCAACGAAATCGCCATCGAGGGCGGCGGCACCGCGGGTGCGACGCCGACGGTTGTTCCGACCGCCACCTCGACACCAGCCCCGACCGCGACACCCGGACCGACCGCCACACCGGCGCCGACGGCGACGCCGACACCAGTCCCCGGTGACGAGTCACCCGAGGTCGACATCGACGCCGTCGACGTCGCTCGCTACGACACCCAGCCGGGTCCGAACACGAAGTACAAAGACGACGTGACGGTCGACTGGGGCGTCTCGGACGGGGACGGCGACCTCGCCGGTGTGGAGATCATCGTCGAGGACGTCAACGGGACCTGTGGGGTACAGACGCTCACACCCGGCGCGACCGGTAGCGCCGCCACGGGCGTGGAGACGATCACTTTCGGGAGCCACACGGGTCCGTCCCAGTGTACGCCCGGCGGCGAGTACGAGGTGACACTCACGGCCACGGACGCGAACGGGAACACCGCAAGCGAGACGGGGTCCGAGAGCGCCTGACCCTCTGGGGTCGCGTCGGACGACCGCCCGACGCGCGCCGCGGAATCGCTTGCCGACTCCTGACTTCGCAACCCTTAATTAGGTCCCCGGGATACGGAGTAATGCGTTCGAGACGAACGCCGCACGCAACCGGATGGGTTGGTGGTCTAGTCTGGTTATGACACCTCCTTGACATGGAGGAGGCCGGCAGTTCAAATCTGCCCCAACCCACTCCTTTATTGCGGTTTCACCTACACAAGTAGGCTCTTCAAGTACGGACTTGTCGAACTCCCGAGTAGGCTGTGGAGCGCTCGGTGGTGGTGACCCGCTCCGTCGGACTCCTAGTCGCTCTCGGCCTGCTCGCTGACTCCCTCGATCTCGTCCGCTCCCTCGCAGTCACGGCAGAAGAAGTCCATTCGTTGGACGTGACCGTCCTCCAAGCGAACGTCGACGACGACCTCTTCCGACCCACAGTACGGGCATTCGGCCCACGGTTCGGGAGTTACGCGCACCGGAAACGTCTCGCGTTCCATACGTCACCGTGTCACCGCTCCCGGTCAAAAGGGTGGTGCCTGCCTCTGACACGTGGCCCACGTGGTGAGCGGGAGACACGTCTATAGGGGACGCTCACCGACTCGCTCTCACCTGCCGGTCGTGGTCGTGGCTCCGGCCCGCCGACCGTCGTTCGCGGTTCAGCAGCACCGACGCAGTCGCATCGCCACTGCTTCAGGAGAGACTGTGTTGACGTGCGCCTCGGCCAGAATGTGTCAATTTTATAAATTCACGCCCCGAAACGTGGGTCGGCCCCTGACAACGTGCTCCCCTCCATTCCACAGTCGTCCGGCCCCTCCGTCAGCGACAGCGCCCGTCCCTCGGGTGCTGTTCGGCGAGCGTCGGGCGCGAGCACGGACGTGCAGGTGCGCTTCACGTCACCACGTATGATCGAAGACATCACCACCTTGGTCCCCGGTGACCTGGTCAAGGTCCCCGTAGAGAACCAGACGCACAAACGACTCCTCATCGTCGACGACCGGTCCCCCGACCGCGACGGCGCCGTTCCGCTCCTCGGCGAGCGGGGCGGGCAGTATCACTTAGAGCAGACGAAGGACGTCGTCCACCTGAACCACCTCACACAGCGCCGCGGTGACTGGATCGGCGAGGAGACGTTCACCGTCGATCAGATAGAGGTCAACCCAGAGGTCGAACTCGAACACTGAGCGGCCCGACGGCGTCGATAGCGTCACTCGGCACAGGTAGGGCCGCCTGCCTCAGTGCCACACGAGAGCGCCGCGGTTCCGGTCGGACGGTGAGCGTCTCGGACTCCGACTGTGCCTCGTGGGCGAACGGGCGCTACCGTCACCGGAGACGACCCGTTCGGCGATGAACGTTCCCCGAAGTACGTCGGCCCCTCGAACGATTCGGCCAGCAGGCGTCACCCGAGCGGCACGGCACCGCTCCCTGCCGGGTACACCGTCTCGGGGACGAGCGGTTCGAGAGAACGAAGCGCTCGCGCCGTCACAAGCGGCTCCGGCTCTCGGACGATTCCGAGGGCCCCGCACTGTTTCCCCCGCGGCCGCATCGACTCCGATTCGAGCCCCGACCGGACGGCGTCGCCGTCACAGGAGGTGGAGCAGCCCCCCGCTCCCGCGGTCGCGTTGAACCGCCCGGACCTCCTGGAGGTCACTACAGCCCGATAGGTCGCCGCCTCCGACTGACTGCAGCCAGTTGACCTCCATCAGCGAGAGCCGGTAGTGGCACGTCTCGGGCACCTCTCGGTTCCAGTAGTAGTACCTGACGTCGTGGGTGTCGTCCGAGACGGCCGAGAGTTCGAGCGCACGCTCGTTCGTGCGGAGGTCGTCCATCGGGACGGGCGCAGGCGTATCCGTGGCGGGGAACACCAGTCCGACGGAGCCGAACGCGACGAGGTTCACCACGACGACGCTCACGAGCGCGGCCGTCAGCGCGTACCGCAGTCGCTCCGTCGTCAGTTTCGCCGACAGGAGGCCGACGCCGATTGCGACGAACGCGAGCCCCGGAATCAGATCGGTGTATCCCCCGACGTCGAAGTCGACGAACAGGATGACGAATCCGAACCAGCCCGCACCGACGAGAAGCCACCAGTCTTCACGTTCTAGTTGATCGCGTGCCCCGCGCCAGAGCCCGTACACTCCGAGGAGGACGAACGGGGACGCCCACTTGAAGTGAACGACGCCGGCGACGAGACGCTCGAAGAGCCTCGCGCTGTCGTCGGCCAGCATCGGAATCAGCACCACCTGTGCGACCATCTCCGAGGTCGAGTGCCACAACACGACGGTCGGGGCGAGCATGACGACGGTGAAGACGACCCCCCGAGTACGACGGCACCGGCCGTCCGCACGTCCGACCGGTGGAACGCGAGTCCGACCACGAGCAGCGGAAAGATGGCACCGAGTTGCCAGTAGCCGACGCTCGCGGCGGCCAGGGCCCCGCTCGCGAAGGGATGGTCGTTGAGAATCAGATAGATCGCGAGTAGACCAGTGAGGAGAAGCAGATACTTGGCTTTGAACCCGTACGCCGGGCGAATCGCGAAGCCCGGGAGGAGCAGCATGGAGAACCCGGCGACAGTGCTCGCGAACGCGTTGCCCGTCAACTGGTGAGTGAGTGCACCGACGAGGAGGACGATTCCGATGACCGCGAGCACCATCAACCCGACGTTGAGATACTGGTAGAGGTACATGTCGTCGCCAGCGATCAGCGAGAGAATCGCCGTGGTCTCGAACGGCAACGGTAGTTTGGGCTCCCACACGTCGACGTAGAGTCGTCCCCCGTTCGCCAGGTGCCATCCGATGTGCTGAAAGACACCCGCATCTGGAGTCATCGGCGGTCGTTCGTACGCCGAAGTCAGTCGCCATACCTCGACGAACTCGACGAGCGCCGTTATGACGACCAGTGTCGTCACCCACCACCGCTGGTTGGACGAACTTCCTCGACTGCGTAGCAGGTCTAACGGGAGGGCTTGACGGAAGCGATTCATGTGTTGGAGGGGCGAGGGGAGAGAGGGCTAGCCCGTGCGTGGCTGCCGCTATGCTGGATGTGCATCGGTTATCTGTGGGCGGGGAGGGCGCGTTGGTCTGAATTCGTTTCGTAATCTTCGCTATCGTTCGGTTTTCCTGTCACTTGTTCTACTTTTTCCGAGGCCGTACGTCAGTAAAAGCCTTCTGGCCCGATCCGATCCCACTCCGTCTTGAGCGCACGAATCTCCAGCTTCCCACGTAATATGTGTGTCAAAGAGATACCGAACGATCAGATTATCGCTGGGACCGTCGTTTCGAGGCGAGCCCCATGATGCGCCCGGCCCCACGCGCGAGCGTCCCACCGGCTTTCACCAGCGTGAGCTTCGGGGTTCGACGAACGTAGTGAAGCGGGTTGAGTATCGATTTGATGACGGCGAGCCACTGTTGCTGCACCGGCATTCCCCGTCGATCCCAGTAGTACGGGGTCTGTTTTTCGAGTTTGTACTGCTTCAGCCAGTAGTCCGAGATCGAGTTGGCGTACGGGTGGTCGACCACCGCCTCGGGTTCGTAGTAGATCCGATACCGCTCGATGACCCTGTCGGCGAGTTCCTTCTCCTCGTGTCCCCAGCCCATCTCCTCGTCCCACCAGCCGACGTCCGCGAGTACCTCCTTTCGGATCGCCATGTTGCACCCCCAGAACCGGTTGATGTACCGCGGTTCGTCGCCGAAGTCGTAGTGACTCGTCAGTTCACTCTCGAAGATGTCGTTATGCGGGTGAACCGTGCGCCCCGAGAGCGCGTCCTCCGTCTCGAGCGCCTCCGAGACACGGCGCAGATAACCCTCCCGCGGTCGGGAGTCATCGTCTATGAAGACGATTTTTTCCGCTTGGGCCGCCCTCGCTCCCTCGTTGCGGGCCTTCGTGACGGGATACTCGTCCTGTATGAGGACTTCGTAGTCGTCGAAATCCCCCTGCTCGAGGTGTTCTATCGCCTCTACCTCTCCCCGTGGTTTTAACGTTGGTATTACAACGCTGATGTCCATCCTTCCCTTTCCACTCATCTGGTTGTTTGTGTCCAGTCGTTTAAATATTCGGTACTTTCTGTCTCACGCTGCTTTCCCGGTTGAGGGTATCGTCCCACAGGGCGGCAGTCCCGCGCGGCGAGTCGGTAACCGCCACTGGGGATTGAACGAGCGGTTCGCTCACGAAGACGAGGCACTCGACGACGGCTGAACCGGGAGGTGACCGTCGGTAACCATCTCTTCGAGCGGGTTCGTTTCGACGTCGAGCGGGAGGTCCACCCGTCCGCGTCGACGGGCGGACTCCCACGCCGCGAAGATAAGTTCCGTCGCCTGCAGCGCGTTACTCGCCGAGAGTTCCGACTCGCGCGACTCGGCCAGCGATGCGACGACGTCCGCGATGGCTCGGTCCACGAACGTGGACGGCTCCGGAACGAGGCGGTCGGCGGGGACGAGCGGAAGCCTGTCGGCGACGAACCGGACGGCGGCGGAGGCCCGACTGCTCGTCGGGCCGTGAACCGTATCGCCCTCGGTATCGACGGCCATCCATCCCGTGGTCGAACTCGACCGGAACCGAAGCGGTGGTCCGTCCTCGTGCCCGATTTCGATGACGCCGTCGTCACCGACGAGTCGCATCTGGCTCCGGAGGAGACTCTCGGCTCCGGTCGACGCCATCCCTCCCACGCCGTTTTCGTACCGCCACTGGACGATGGACTGGTTCTCGTTGTGCATCCCGAACTGGACGTTCTCTTCGGAGTAGTCGATCTGACCGAGCACGTACTCGACCGGCTCCTGTTCCGTGAAGTACCCACAGAGATCGAACAGGTGCGACCCGTAGTCGTACAGGTTTTTCCCGCCGACCTCGATGCGTTCGAGCCGTCCGATCGAGCCGTCGTCGACCAGGACCTTCGCCTTCCGAAACGGGTGACCGAACCGTCGCTGGTGGTTGAACGTGAGTTGGATGTCGTGTTCGTCGCAGACGCGGGCCATCTCGCGGCACTCGCCCCACGTGCCGGCCATCGGCTTCTCGCAGTGAATCGCTTGCGGGACGTCACTCTCCGCACAGCCGATGACGATGTCCGCGTGAATCGCCGGCGGGACACAGACGCTGACGATGTCGGGTTCGGCCTCCTCGAGCATCGTCTCGTACTCTCTGAACACCCCGTCCTCGTCGATGTCATACTCCGCCGCGAACCGTCGTGCGTTCTCGATGACGATGTCCGCACAGGCGGCGACACGACACGACTCCAACCGACTGTACGCCCGTGCGTGACGGTACGCCATCGCGAACCCGTCCGTGCTGGGGTCGTCGGGGTCCGCACCGGTACCGACGAGTGCCACGTCGTATGTCACTGGTAGGACCTGTGGAAACCACATATTTAAAAATAGCCTTGTCGAGACTCGGGACCGTCCCGATTCTGAGCGGCACTGCCTGCTGACCAGGGAGGGCGTATCGGTCGAGCCGTTCTCACCGTCACAACTGCGACGCTACCGGATCACCGTGTCCACGCTTCACACGCAGCGGAACGCTCCTCTCGGCGGTGACGGGGCGTCGTCGGCAGGTATCGACCGCGCGCAGACCGGGGTCCGAGGATACCGATGCGCTGGGCGACCACATCCACGACCACGAACTTCACCCACGTCCGCGGAATCCACCGAGTGAACGGCTCGGTACCCGTCACCCGAGACGTAGTCGTGTGAGCCGCCAGAGGAGGCGCTCAGTCTCCGCCGCTGCAATCGAGCGACCCCGCTCGAACTGTCCCGGACGCAGCAGCGCGGTCGGCGAGGAGCGTCACGAGGTCGGCTTCTGTGACTGGCTGAGTGCTGGTATCGAGCCCCGCGTTCCGGGCGATGCGGACCGCCGCTGGCGGGTGGAGGTTCGCCCGCTCCAGCAGCGCGTCGTCGTAGAACACCTCTCGGGGCGTCCCGCTTCCGACGACGTTGCCCGCTGCCATCACGCAGACCCGGTCGGCGATTTCGGCGGCGAACTCGAGATCGTGGGTCGACACCACCACGCTGATACCCTCCCGGTGGATCTGACGGATCCGGTCGGCGACCAACAGCGAGCGTTCCGGGTCGAGGCCCGCCAGCGGCTCGTCGAGGACGACCACGCTCGGTTCCAACACGAGCACGCCGGCGAGGCCAACGAGGCGTTTTTCACCACCGCTGAGATAGTGCGGGATTCGCTCTTCGAGGTGTGCGGCGTCGACAGTCGCCAGTGCTTCACGTGCTCGTCGTTTGGCCTCCTCTCCCGACACGCCGTAGTTCTGGAGACCGAACATCACGTCGTCCAGCACCGTGGGAGCGACCAGTTGGGTGTCGGCATCCTGAAAGACGAACCCGACCTCCCTCCGGGCGTATGCCTTGTTATCCTCGGTGATCGCCGTGCCGCCGACGACGAGTTCGCCCTCGTCGGGCACCAGCGTCGCGTTCAGATGTTCGAGGAGCGTCGACTTGCCCGCCCCGTTGCCCCCGACGAGCGCGACCACCTCGTCGTGGTGTACGGAGAAGTCGACGTCGTGCATCCCGACCGTCCCGTCTGGGTACGTGTGGGCTTCGCACTGGAGGTCGACCAGCGGCGTCCGTTCCCCCGCGTGGTCGGCGCTCATAGCTGGACCACCCCATAGACCGCGACGAGTCCGTAGAGCACGACGCCGGCGTAGCAGGCGACCACGACGAAGAGTTCACGAGGCGGCGGACGCGGGACGTCGCCGTACAGCGTGATGTCGCCATCGTAGCCGCGGGCCTCCATCGACTTGACGAGCCGTTCTGAGCGCTCGATCGCCGTCAGCAGCGTCATCCCGAGGATCCGAGCGTAGGTCCTGCGGTTCGCCCAGAACTCCGAGAGGGATGCGCCGCGGGCGAGCACGCCCTTCACCAGGTCCTCGAGCGTCTCGATCATGACGAACGTGAACCGGTAGGTGAGGAGGGCGACCTGGTCGACCGGTCGGGGGAGGAGGCGACCGAGCAGATAGGCGATGTCGGCGTACCGGGTGGTCATCGTCGTGGTCAGCGCGAACGTGGCGACGGTGAGCGACCGGCAGGTCAGCTCCCCGAACAGCGAAGCGCCTGCCCACGTGACCGACAGCTCTCCGACCGGGGTGGCGAGCGCCCCGCCGATCGGTACCCCTGGTTCGAGGAACGCGAGCGGTCCCGCCACCGAGACGACGAACAGCAACGGCAGCGTGTACCAGTAGACGAGCCGTCCGTACGGGAGCCCGGAAATCCCGTAGACCGCGAGCGTCGCTGCGTAGAGGCCCGCGAGTACCGCGAGGCTGTCGACGACGGTCACTGCGAGGACGAGCGCGCCGACGACCCCGACCTTCGTCCACGGGTTGACCCGGTGGAGCGGCCCCTCACGGTGCTCGGCGTAGGCCGTGATGAGCCGCGGGTCCGGGACGTGGTTCGAGAGAGTCGTCACGGTCACCGGGTCGCACGGTCCGACTCATCGTGCTCACGGTAGCGGTCGGCGTACACGTACAGGCCAATCCCGATGACCGCGAGCAAGACGACGACGCCGACGAACTCGAGCATCATTCCGCCGTTGCGGATCGGACCGGCGACGACGATGCCGCGACCGGTGTCGACGAGTGCACCGCCGCTCTGCTGGACCCCACGTTGGAGCGCCTGTGCGGAGCGATTGGCCCAGGGGAGTGCGCCGCCGGTCGAGGTGAACCCCCAGAGACCGGCAGCGAGGCAGACTGCGAACAACCCGGCGAGCCCGCCGTACTGCTTCCAGCGGTCCATCAGGCGGTCACCCCGGTGGACTCCTCACCGGCGGTGCGGTCTGCGAGGCCGACGAGGTCGGGCCGAACCGAGGCGAGGAACTGGACGACGAAGCCGGTCAGGACCCCCTCGATGACGGCGACGCCGAGGTTGAGCCCGACTAAGCCGGCGACGGCAATGGTCAGGTCTCCGCGGGGCAGCGCGCTGCCGTTCACGCCACTGATGACGATGATAGCGCCCATCAGGACGGCTCCAGCCGAGAGGCCAAGCGTCGCAGCGCTCGCACCGGCGGGGAAGACGTCCCAGTCCATCCGCAGCAGGGCTTTGAACGCGTAGTAGGCGACGATCGCTTCGGAGGCGTTCACCAGCGTGTTAGCCCCGAGCAGGCCGACAGCGCCGTGGCCAAGCGCGGCCGAGAAGATGTTGACCACCAGCGCGATAAGCGCACCGAGCAACGGCCCAGCGAGAATGCCCACGAGGCCGGTGAGATTCATGTGAATGCCGCCCCACACGGGGATGTTCAGCTGGAAGATCGCGAAACTCGCCGCCGCGCCGATTCCGGCGAGGGCGATCTGGTGGGTCTCAACTCCGCCCTTTCGGACCCGGTAGACGACCGCGCTAACGAGTGCGACACCGAGGGTCGTCCACAGCACGAGCGCCCACAGCGGGAACGAGCCTTCACCGAGATGGATGTGTGCCATATCTATGTTACTAATTCATCCGTCGAATATAATAAATTTGCCATTGTTAGATGGATACAGATAATAATTATTCGGGGTGAGAACGAATACAGTTGATAACGAGTCGGCCGTACCTCCAACGCTTCCGCAGCTATTCGTTACGTAGAGCTGGCAACATCAGCAGCCTGTGCTACGTGGACCTCCGAGGTGGTCCCTGATCCGTGCGACGTAGTCGACGAAGTCGTGAGCCGTCCGTTCGCGCGGGCGCGCTAGGTCGATGGAGACGGTCGAGTGGACGGTGCCGGGGTCGGCGTCCATGACGATGACCCGATCAGCCAGCGTTACCGCCTCGTCGATGTCGTGGGTGACGAACAGGACGGTTTGAGCCGTCTGTGACCAGATGTCGAGCAGTTCGCCGTGTAGCCGGTCCCGAGTACGGGCGTCGACACTCCCGAACGGTTCGTCCATCAGCAGGATCGCCGGATCGACGGCGAGCGCGCGGGCGATCCCGACGCGCTGTTTCATCCCCCCGACAGTTCCTTCGGGTACGCGCGCTCGAACCCGTCGAGCCCGACGAGGTCGATCAGTTCTCGGACTCGCGCCTCGCAGTCCGGACAGTCACACGCGGGCCGATCAAGGCCGAACCGGACGTTGCCGCGCACGGTCCGCCACGGGAACAGCGCGTACTCCTGAAACACCATCCCCCGGTCGAGACCGGGACCGGTGACCGGGTCCTCGCCGACGAGCACTGACCCGCTATCGGGCGTTTCGAGCCCAGCAATCGTCCGCAGCAGCGTGGTCTTTCCACAGCCAGACGGGCCGACGACGCAGCAGAACTCGCCTTTCGCCACGGAAAACGAGACGTCTGCGAGCGCCTGCGTCGAGTCGTACGTTTTACTGACGTTCCGGACGGTGATCTCCCCGCCGGCCTCCCGTTCGGACGCGGAGGCGCGACTCAGCGCCACGCGAGAACCCTCCGCTCGACGAGTCGAAAGCCGACGTCCATACACAGGAAGGCGAGGCTGATGAGAAACATGTAGGCGACGCTGGTCGCCATCGCGAGGTTGTTCGAGGCGTTGACGATTTCGTAGCCGACGCCGGGCGCGCCGAACAGTTCGGCCCCGACGACGATCATCCAGCAGCGACCGATGCTCGTCCGGAACCCGGTCAACACCTGAGGCGCGGCGCTCGGCAGCGCGACGAGTCGTAGCATCGAGAGGTCACGCTCGACGCCGAGCGTCGAGGCGGCGTCCGTCAACTCGCCCGAGACGCCTTCCACCCCTCCGTAGGCGCCGTAGAAGTTGATCCAGAACGCCCCGACGAAGACGATGAACGCCGCGCCGGTGTGGTGAATCCCGAACCACACGATGGCGAAGACGATCCACGCCAGCGGGGGAATCGGGCGAAGCACCCGAACGAGCGGCTGTATCCAGTCGTCGAGGGTCTCGTTCCAACCCGTCGCCAGTCCGAGACCGATCCCGGCAGTCGCCCCGAGGAGCAACCCGGGAACGTAGTGAAACAGCGTCTGTGCGAGGTGTGCGAGCCCAGTCGGGAGGACGACCTCGGCACGCACGACGGGCACGACGACGGAGGTCGAGGTCGCGAACAGTTCGAGGAACGCCCGGGTCGAGTCGAGCGGCCCCGGCACGAGGTACGACGGCTGGGTCGTCGCCGCGCCGACCCACCAGACGGCGAGAAAGATGCCGAGGCCGCCGAGCCCCCGGAGATGTCGACGGAGTTCGCTCTCGAACCGGGTGGGCTCGGTCGTCTCGGTGCTGACACCCGTCCTGAGACTCATGACTGGAGCGCGTCGTAGGCCTCGACGGCGAACAGGTCCTCCGTCGGGACTGGCTCGTCGATGTTGCCGACGCTCGCGACGAACTCGCCCATCGTCGCTGCCTGGTCGGTGACGGTGTGCGGATTGGAGAGGAAATCGGCGGCGCGGGACTGCATCGCCGCCGCAGCGAGGTCCTCGTTCACCCCGGCACCGATCACGGACGCGGCGTGGCTGGCAGCGATGTCCGGCGATTCGGTCGTGAACTCGGTCGCCGCGACGTGCTGTTCGACCAGCGATTGGGCGACCTCGCTGGCGTCGATCACCCGCTGGTTCGCGAACAGCACCGTGACGGGATGATCTTCGAGGACGCTGCCGGACCACGCGAGTTCATCGAACGCGTCGTCCTGGCCGATGATCGTCGCGAAGGGCTCTTGCACGACCGTCGCGTCGATGTCCCCGGACTGAATGGTCTGGACTGCCTTCGCTGGCGGGACCGTCGACTTGGCGATGACGGACTCCATCTCGCCGACGCCGAGGGCCTCCTGGACCCAGTACCGGAGGACGATGTCAGGGACGCTTCCGTCCGGTGGGGCCCCGAATCGGATCTTGCGCCCCTCGGCGTGTTCGAACCGCGCGAAGGTGGCCGGGCCTTCTTCTTCGAACAGGTCGGCGATTTCGGCCGTCGCCATGATTTTGAAGCCGTTCCGGGAGTTCGCTGCGAGGATTCCGGCCCGGGTTCCCTTGTCGACGAGCACCATCGCCGGGGTGATGCCGAACAGGGCGACGTCCACGTCGCCGCTGGCAAACGCCTTCACGACACTCGGGCCGGAACTGAAGCGTTCGAACGTGACGTCGGCCGGGACCTCGTCGTAGTAGCCCTCCTCGGCCATTACGTAGTGTTGCATGTTCGGATAGATCGGCACGTACGCGACAGAGAGGGCGTCGAGCGTTCCACCCTCGCTCCGACCGAGACAACCGGCGATACCTGCAACCGCGACCATGCTCGCGCCGGCACTGTGGAGCGCCTTCCGTCGAGTGAGGGGCGTCATCTGATTATTAATTCTATACAACAAAATAATAAAGGCTATGATTATGAATTAGATATTTATTATCTCGGGAGGAGAACGGGTGAACGAGTCGAGTCGTCACTCCGACAGCGGTACCCCTGAGAGACGGACGGGCTCACCGAAGACGCGTATTCTCAGACGCGTTCTCCGCGGAGACGGCTCCGTTCGAGCGCTTTCTCCGAGCGATAGCGGCGACGTCTCGTCGACGAAGACGACCCAGTCGAACCCGCTGAGGTCGGAGGAGCGATAGTGTACGGGGCTGTCGCCATCGGGATGTCCGCCCCAGATATCGTGTCGTTGTGGCTGTGTCCGAAGCCACTCCCGTACTGACGGAGCGTCGTAGAGTTCGTCGACCGAGACGGAGAACAGCGGGTCGTCGACCCTTCGGAACACGTCTGGAATCGACCCTGGCGGTGGAGACGGGATGGGGTACTCGACGATGTCCCTCGTTTCTCCGTCCAGCGCGGCTACCACCCCGCCTCCGAGTTCGAGTCCGACCGGGGTCAACCGTCCCCGCGTCCGCTCCCGGTTAGGGTTCGTTGTACCAGACGTCCACGTGGGCGGTCTGGAGGGTCGGACCGTACGACTTCCCGGCGACGTCCAACCGACCGTCGTCGTTCATATCGACGGCCTTGGCCTCGTGGGTGGCGACGCCGTCGGCGACGACCCGCTCTTCGAACTGACACTCTCCGTCGTTCACGAAGAGGTAGTGTGTCGGGTTCTCGTTGTCGCTGATACCCATCTCGGCCACGTAGATGTCGACGGAACCGGAGCCGGTGAAGTCGCCGACCTGAAGCGAGTGTGGGTTGACGAGCTCCTCGTGGAGGAACGTCCCGGTCCAGTCGTCGCCGTCTCGGTCGAACCAGGCGACGCGTCCCAGGCGGGAGCCGAGCGCCGGCGAGTCCCCCTCGGAGTAGACGAGTTCGAGCTCTCCGTCGCCGTCGAGGTCGGCGACCGCGACCCGGTTGTCGTCCCAGCCCGTCGCAACCGCCTCGCGCGTCCACTCCTGACCGGCCGACGAGGGCTGGTGATAGATCTGCGTCCCGGCGAGGATCTCGTTTCGCCCGTCGTCGTCGACGTCGACGATCGCCAGCCCCTCGACGCGGATGTCGTCGTCGACGACGGTGAGATGCGAATCGGGCCACGGTTCCTGGAACGGGTCGTCGGGGACGTCGTAGTAAAACACCGTCTCGCTCTCCTGTGACAACCCGACCAACTCGGCGTCCCCGTCGCCGTCGACGTCGCCGAACGCGACGTCGTGATACTTCTCGAACCGGCTCGTGACGTGGTGTTTCGACCACTCCGCTCTGGGGTCCGTGGGCTGTTCGAACCAGTAGATGTCGTGGTCGTTGAGTCCCTCCCCGGCGACGATGTCGAGGCGGCCGTTGCCGGAGACGTCGTGGAGGGTCCCGGCGACGTCGAGTTTGAGCGTCGGGTCGGGTGAGATTACGTGCCGTTCCCACCCGGGATTCTCGTACCAGAAGAGCTTGGTCTGTGTCTCGTGGACCGCACGGAAGCGCCGTTCGATCAGCGAACGGAGCCGTCGAAGCGGCGGGTCGTCGGAGGTGATGGGCTCTCGTCCGAACGGGCCGTGCCCGCCGACGATGACGTCCGGACGACCGCTTCCGGTGAGGTCTGTCGTCAGACAGAACCCGAGGTGATCACAGGGCGGATGTGAGTCGATTCGCTCGTGCCGAAAGCGCATTCTGTCCCTTCCGTCCGCCTACCGGATAATAAATCGCCCGCCTCGATAGCGTGTGCGACCCGCTTGCCCCGTGTGACTATCGATCGCTGGCGCGACGGGTGGCGTCTCGTCAGACGGGGGAGTCGCTGCTCGGAACCGTCGTCCGCTCCGCGGGACGAATACACAGGATAAATACGCACCCGGAACGTACCGGTGCTAACACGTGGAACTGATACGATGGTCGATTGGGACACAGCCGAATCCGACGGAATGAGTCTCACCCGAGGGCAGTTGGTTCCTGTCGTCGTAGCGGTGTGGCTGGGAATCGCGTACGGACTGCTCGTGTTCATCGGCGCCTACACCGTCGAACTCTACTTCACCGTCTCGTTTATCGGCTTTCTCGTCATCGGGTTCCTGTTTGCGCCCCCGCAGACGAGCCGACGGTGGTGGTCGCTGTTCCGGTTGGTCACGGTCCCCGCCCTCCTCGTGTTCGGGTACATCGTCTTTCAGCGCATCATGGCCGTCGTCCAGGGTTAGGGTCACAGTCCGGTCGTTCTCGTGTCGGCCGAGCGTTCGTCGCACGCAGTCTCCACTCCGAACGAACGTCACACGTCTCTGAGACCGTTCGACGGCTGTTCACGTCGGTCGCCCTCCCGTCGGACTCACCTCGCTCGACGAACTGGGGCGATCAACCCAGCCGACGCTCGTTGTACACCCGCGAGAAAATGTTCACGAGCAGCACGAGGCCCTGAACCACTGGATTGTGCGTGTTCGCGTCCTGGACGTCGTACGTGATGTTGATCGGGGCTTCGACGATTTCGTGGCCGGCCTCGGCGGCCTCGAAGAGGATGTCGATACTGGCGTCCATCCCCTCACCGAGCGTCTCCGACTGGCTCATCGTCGCGATCGCGTCGGCGTCGTAGATCCGGAAGCCGCTCTGTGTGTCACTGATGCGCGGGGTCGCGTACGCCAACTGCAGCCCGAAGTTGGTGAGCGTGTTGATCACGCTCAGGCCGAAGCGACGGTACAGGGGGGCGTCGCTCTCGGACCCCGGTGCGAACCGACTCCCGATGACGACCGATGCACCGGTCGAGTGCTGGGCTTCGACGATTCTGGCGAGGTCGCTCGGGTCGTGTTGCCCGTCGGCATCGAGGATCGCGAGGTGGTCGACGTCGCGCTCGTCAGCCTCCGTGAATATCGTCTGGAGGGCGGAGCCGTAGCCCCGGTTCTGCCCGTGTTCGACGACCGTCGCTCCGGCGGTACGCGCGAGCGCCGCCGTTCGGTCGCTGCTTCCGTCGTCGACGACGATCACGTCATCGACGTACGCGTGCGCCTCGGTGACGATGTCCTCGATGGTCGCTTCCTCGTTGTACGCGGGGATGCCGACGACGACCGAACAGGTGGTTTCGGCCGTGGGCGCCGGAGAGACGATCTCCCGTGTCATATTAGCTGGTGAGTCCGCACGGCCGTCGATACGAGTCGGCCGAGACGTTCGGTTTCGGGTAGGGAACCATGTATGTGCATGTATTGGGGGCATTTGGCGGGATGAATCCTGCTCTCTTAACCGTTGGCAAGTCTATTGGACAAGATCTGGTATCCTGCCATCGTGAACGTTTGATGTGCTTGAACGATTGGGTGCGCGCTATATCGGTATAGTCCAGTTACCCCAGTCTAACGACTAGTTAACTGCCCCGTCCGCTCCGGTGACACGCGCGTTCACGCAAATTTCGCCGGATGATGGACCGTCCTTCCCGGTGAACCGGCCACGGCCGCGGTGAGTGAACTCCCGCGCTCGTTTCCCGGCGTCGCGCGACGCGGGAACCGACGCCGAACGGTCGTCGGCACGGATAAACGACGGGCGGAGTCGGGACCGGGAGAACGCGACTCGATGTCGTCGAAGCGACTCGTTACAACGTCGTTAAAATCTGTTTTGATTGTCTCAAAAGGGCGTGAATGCCTCAATTATCGATGCTAGCTAGGTAGATATCTGATTTGATATTTTAAACTGAACGCTTAACTTTAATCTCCGTCTCGTGACCCTCATGAGAAGGGAACAATCCGAAGAACCAGACCAAGCTAGCCAAGACGATACCGTTCGGTTGAGTCGCCGGTCGTATCTGAAGATGGCCGGGCTCTCGGTCGCGGCGGCAGCGGCGATAACCAACCAGTCGAACGGGGCCACGGTACCGGACGCGACGCGGATGGGAATCTACGGCTACGGCGGCAATCAGGTCTTCGAACAGCAGGGGTCGCTCACCGTGAGCGGGTTCTCCGGCACGGTTCAGGACCTCACCCCACGAGCGAGTCCGAGTCGAACGACCGACAGGCGACGGCGGACAAGGTCAGTCTCGGGTCGACCGTGTCGGCGGCGCTGACGCCGGCAGAGGTCGACTGGTACGCGTTCGAGGCGGCCGCCGGCCAGACGGTCGTTATCGAGTTGGACCGGGACGAGGACGACGGCATCACGGCGCTTATCCTGTACGACTCCGACGGCGACTACCTCAACCTCAAATACGTCGGAACGGGTCAGCCAGAGCGGATCGACCTCGATTCGGCGCCGAAAGCCGGGACGTATTTCGTGCAGGTCGTCGACGTTCAGTCCGGGAGCGGCCCGTACACGCTCACCGTGCAGGACGCACAGAACATCACTCCTGAGCCGACGGCGACGCCGACGCCCGAACCGACGGCGACGCCGACGCCCGAACCGACGGCGACGCCGACACCCACGCCGGTACCCGAGCAATCCCCCTACTACGGGACGGTGCGGGACGGAACGGACCGCATCGAGGCAGAGCAGTACGACGAGGGAGGCGAAGGCGTCGCGTATCACGACACCACTGACTCGAACCAGGGCGGCGCGTACAGGGACGGTGGGGTCGACATCGAGCGGACGGCCGACGACAACGGCTACAACGTCGGCTGGATCAAAGACGGGGAGTGGCTCGAATACACGATCACACTTCCGGCGGGGTCGTACGACTTCGAGGCTCGCGTCGCCTCGTGGGGAACCGACCGCAAACTGCGCGTCCTCCTCGACGGCAGTGAACTCGGCGTCGTCGACGTTCCCGAAACGGGCGGGTCACAGAACTGGCAAACCGTGACGCTCCCGAATCTCGAGGTCAGCACGGACGGGGAACACGTCCTCCGCGTGGAGGCTGTCGGCAGTGGCTTCAACCTCAACTGGGTTCGGTTCGTCACGCGTGTCCCCGAGGTCGAACCCGGACAGACGCCGTACGGTGGGGCCGCACGGGCGATTCCGGGACGCATCCAGGCCGAAGACTTCGACGAGGGCGGACAGGACGTCGCGTTCAGCGACACCGACGACGTGAACCGACTCGGGGAGTACCGCGCTGCCGGTCCGGACATCGAACTGTCCGGCGAGGCGTCCGGCGACTACAGCATCGGATGGACGGCGAGCGACGAGTGGCTCGAGTACACCGTCGACGTCACCGCGGGGACGTACGACGTCTCCCTGCGGGTCTCGTCGGCCCGGAGCGGAAAGCGGATTCGGGTCACGCTCGGCGGTGAGGCGCTCGGCGTCATCGAGGTGCCGAACACGAACGGATGGAAGAACTGGACGTCCGTCACTCTCAGCGGCGTCGATATCAGCGCCGAGGGGCTGCAGATCCTCCGTATCGAGTCGCTCGACGGCGACTTCACCTTCGGCTGGATCGAGTTCACGCAGGCGGTCGTCACGCCGACCCCCACGCCGACCGTGACGCCGACACCCACACCTGAGGCCACCTTAGGTTCACAGGGATACGGCGAGTTCGGCTACGGCGGCATGGGCGATTAGTCGCCGGATTGAGTCGCTCTGTGCATCAGGACGGCTGAATCGAGGCGCGCCCGACCGCGGAGATGGTCGCGCCCTGGGTGTCCTGCTGGGACGTCCGCTGCCGGACGATAGCCTCGCACAGGTCGAGCAGGTCCTCGTTGTCGATCGTCTCGTGCTCGTTCGCCGCGAGCGAGTAAAGCGCCGACGAGTCGGCATCGCCGATGTATTTCCACGACGACCCGACGACCGCGACGTTCGAGGCGTCGAGCGTCTGCGAGACGACGTACGGTCTCCCGAACGCGTCGAGGGAATCACCCTGACGGAGGGCGTGAATCATCCCCGGGAGCTCTTCGAGCGTCACGGGCGCCTCGACCGTCCCGCGTTCGGCGCCGGACACGAGGAACGGGACGTGGATGTTCTCCTGGTAGAGGTCGTAACCGTGGCTGTACGAGCCGTGTTCTCCGAACCCCTCGCCGTGGTCGCCGTGAAAGACGACGATCGGGTCGGTGTCGGCGACGTCCTCGTACAGCCGTTCGACGAACGCGTCCGTGTACCGGAGCGTGTCGTCGTACGCCGTGAGCAGCCGCTCCGTCGTCCGCTCGTCGAGCGACGTGCCGTTACGGAGCGCCTGCCAGAACTTCCAGTTCGCCTCGTGCATCCGCACCCACGACTGCGACCGGTACTCCGACGGGACGAGGAACGGGAAGTGCGGATCCATCAGGTGGACCCAGAGGAAGTACGGCTCCTCGGCGTCCGAGAGCCACGCCTCGATCTCGCCGTAGTAGTTCTCCCACGGCTTGAACACCTCCTCTTGTTTCACCGCGTTGAGCCCCATCCGAGCCAGCGAGACGACCGGGCCGAGCGTGTCGATCTTCTCGAAGAGGAACTCGTAGAACGACGAACGCGAGTCGGAGATGAAGTCCTCGAAGTGATCGAACCCCTCGTCGAAGCCGGTGAACCGCGACGTGTACGGGTTCGGCGTGAACCCGCCCGTTTCGTACCCGTCACGCGCGAGTTGGTCGGGGATGGTCTGGCGGGCTCGCATGTGCGGCTGGAAGAACTCGCGTCTGGCCTTCAGTTCCGACGACGTGTCCGTCTCCCGTTTGACTGGGTAGTCGCCCGTGAAGATCGCAGGCATCGACTGCGTCGTCGACGGTCCGGGAGCGATCGCCGACTCGAACACGAGACCGTCGTCCGCAAGCCGATCGAGCGTCGGAGTCGTCTCCGCATCGTACCCCATAAACCCGCAGTGGTCGGCACGAATGCTGTCTGCCGTGATCAGGACGATGTTTCGGGCCATCGTTCCTCACTTGTCCAGATAGCCGAGCGCCTGGAGTCGTTCTTCGACCTCGTCCTCGTCGAGGGTCTCCCCGTTCGGTTCCGACGCCTCGTCGAGTTCGAGTAGCACCTCTTCGAGGACGAACGTGATGTACTCGCCGGCCGACTCGAAGGCCGTACCTCGGATACGACCGTCGATGTCGGAGACCAGCGTGTTCGGAAGTTCGACCGACGTGCGTTCTCCCCCGGATATCTGGAGTCCTGCTCACTCCCAGATGACATACTTGTGTATTCTGACACGGGTAGTTAGTGTTTACCACGGTTATACCGGGTCGCGAGACACCCCACCGGGGTCGGTCTCGGGACGGCTCCGACAACAGCCGAACCGACCACGCCGGCTCGTTTCGAGACGGCACGCGTCGTCTCAGCGCCTCCCCTCCGTCGTGACCGCCCTGCGGCGGAGTCGCTTGGCTTCCGTCCGACGTGTCCTCGCGTCTCGGACAGACCTTTTTAATATCCCCGTCGTCTACCGTCCGGTGACGCGGACCGTCAGTTCGTCCATGATTCGCCAAGCACAAACGACAGCGACCGGCCTCAGAGCACACGGCAGCGCGGACGACGGCGACGCACGCCGGACGGCGGGACATCCCAACTGTTGGCGCGTCGGCGGGGCCGAAACAGGCCCGACCGACAGTTCGGTCGGAGCTCCGTCCACGGCTGCGGGGAGACGAGAATGAGTGACTCCGGGCCGCTGGTCAGCGTCGTCCTGCCCACGTACAACCGCCCCGACTATCTCACCGCCGCCGCGCGGGCGGTGAACGAACAGACGTACGACCGGATCGAACTGGTGGTGGTGGACGACCACTCGTCGGTACCCGCCGCGGACGTTCTCGAGGACGTCCCCCTCGACTCGCTAGAGCGCCTCACGCACGTCCGTCACGAGACGAACAAGGGCGCGAACGCGGCCCGAAACAACGGGATACGGACGGCCGAGGGCGAGTTCGTCGCCTTCCTCGACGACGACGATCAGTGGGACCCCCACAAGATCGAACGGCAGGTCGAGACGTTCCGGACCGCCGGACCGGAGACGGGCGTCGTCTACACGTGGCTCCAGTACTGCGACGCGGACGGGAACCCACTCAACACCAAAACCCCCGACACCCGCGGTGACGTGACGTACGCGCTCCTCACCGGCAAGCGGGTCGCGGAGTTCTCCGCGCTCATGGTCCGAGCGAGCGTCGTCGAACCCGCCGGGCTCCTCGACGAGCGCTTCGAGAGTTGGCAGGACCGGGAGTGGCTCATCCGACTCTCGCGCCACTGCGAGTTCCAGCCCGTCCCGGAGCTGTTGACTACCCGTTTCATGGAACACGGCGACCAGATATCGGACGACTTCGAGACGAAGCGGGACCTCTCGTACCCGCTCCTCGTCGAGAAGCACCGCTCGCTCGCCGCCGAGTACGGAGCCGTCTGCGAGCGGCGATTCGTCGCCGAACACTCGCGGATCCTCGCCTCGTCGGCGATCCGAAACGGCTACTACGCCGATGCACGTCGATGTCTCCTCCGGGCCATCCGTCTCTACCCGCTGTCGACGGAGTCGTACCTCTACCTGTTCGCTTCCCTCGGTGGGAGACACACACACCGGATCGCACGACGCCTCAAACAGACGGTCGCGTCGTCGTAGCGCCCCGTTCGGCGCGGGAGGACCCGATTCCGCCACCGTGTCGACGCGGCAGGCACTGACCGGACAGCGACTAAACGTAGTGCATAAGTAGGTTCGATTAGATATATTTGATAACAGTGCAGGGTCCCCGAGGGTCCCTCCAGACCAGTTGCAACACGAGCGACCGTCGCAGATGTATATGATCGACACCCGCAGTTTCCAGCGTGAGACGCCCTTCGCTGGTGAACGCTTTCTTCGACCGATGAGCCTCGGCCACGCACCACCCATACACGATGCTAGACTCTGACTCTGATATCCCTCGTCGGAAGGCGTTGGCTGCGATCAGTGCAACGGCCGCCAGCGCGCTCGCCGTAGGATACGGTATCAACGAGATCACGTCCACGCGGTCGGGACCCCAGAATCCTCCGTCTGGGTCGAACTCCGAGACCGACTCGGGCTCGGGCTCGGGGTCCGGGTCCGGCGTCACGACGGCGGACCCCGACGCGCTCGACCTCACGGACTTCGGAGCGGCAGTAGACGGAGAAACCGACGACACGCCGGCGTTCGAGGAGGCGCTCGATGCGGTCGAGCCCGGGGGACACTCCGCCTCCCGCCGGGCGATATCATGATCTCCTCGCAGCAGTTCGAGGAGCAGGCCGCGATTCTGTTCACCGAGTCCATCCCCAACCTGACAATCGAGGGGGCTGGCCCGTTGCGCACGCGGATCAACATGGCGTCCGGGCACGAGAACAACTACATCGGTTTCCGGGCCATGGACTCGGTCGACATGGGGGGCTGACGTTCCGGAACCTCCAAATCGACGGGAACTGGCGGAACCAGTCCGCACCGAACGGCTTCGGCGTCGAGATTCGTGGAACGGGGATCGACCCGATCACGTTCGAGGGCTGTCGAATCTCCAACTGGGGAACCAACGGGGGCAACCTCAACACGAACGCCGTCATTCGCTCCTGTGACTTCATCGGAAACGGACACGGCGCGGCACGGTACGACCGACTCGGACACGGGCTCAACGTCACGCTCGACGCGTCGAACGACGAGACGCTCCTCGTCGAGAACTGCCTGTTCCGCAACAACACCGGCGCCGCGATCGACAGCCAGCAGGGCGAGATCACGTTCCGAAACACCGTCGTGGAGGAGAGCGGCTTCGGCTTCAAACACCACAAGGACACCCACCTGACCGTCGAGAATTGTCGGTTCAGAAATATTTCGAGCCGGCCGTGGTACATGATTCCGGGTCGGCAGCGGCTCGGGACGGTTCGGTGTATCGACACGGTGTTCGAGAACGCCGGGTGGCCGGCGTTCGACTTCCCCTCCCCCGCCGACTTCCGGGGTGACAACATCCTCATCATCGGGGCGAACCAGAACAACGAGCGGGACGGGTCGTTCTACGCCCGCGCGGGAGGCAACTTCGACCTGGGTCGGCTCTCGATTCACGACAGCGCACACGGCGCTGCACTCGAGTTGCTCGACTGCTCCGGGCGGATCGAGGAACTCGTCCACAGCGGGAACCCCGGTGGTGTCGGTGTCACCGAGGGTGTCGAAATCGGGACGGTCACGCGAGGCGATCCGATCTCTCTCGACCCCCCGGTCGCCGAGGACGTCGGCGCGAGATAGGGCGACCGTCTTTCCCGCGCGTGAGTGTGAGCGTGCGCGAGCGTCGGAGCGAGAGTTATCGGCGAGCCAGACTCGCCTCACCGAGCGTCGCTTACGTCCCTGATGTACGTCTCGTAGCGGTCGAGCGAGTTGGCCATCGAGAAGTGGTCCGCGCGCTCGAGACACCGCTCGACCGGGGTCGGGTCGTCGAGGGCCTGGAGGATGCCGTCGGCCAGCGCGTCGGGGTCGCCGACGGGTGTGAGACGGCCGTACGTCCCGTCGTCCAGGATCTCCCGTGGCCCGTGGGGACAGTCCGTCGAGACGATCGTACACCCGCACGCGAGCGCTTCGATCAACACGGTCGGGAGGCCCTCGAACTCCGAGGAGAGGGCGAAGACGGAGGCACCGTTCATGTACGCGTACGGGTTGTCGACGAAACCGGGGAAGTCGACGACATCGGAGAGGCCGAGGCGTTCGGTCCGGTCGACGAGTCGGTCGCGCTCGGAGCCCTTCCCGACCACGACGAGTCGAGTGTCGGGACGCGCATCGTGGACCCGGTCGAACGCCGAGAGGAGCGTCGTCAGGCTCTTCTGTGGTTCGAGGCGTCCGACGCTCACGATCGGACTGACGTCGTCGGAGCCGAACCAGTCGTGATCCACCGACGCCGCCGCCTCCCGCTTGACCTCTTCGACGTGGATCGGGTTGTGGAGAACGGTCGTGTCCGCGATGTCGATGTGCGTGTTCGCGGCGACGCTTTCGGCGACGCCGGCGGAGACGGTGACGACGTCGTCCGCGTACCGGTAGAGATACTTCGCCATCGCGCTCGTGATCCGCTTTTTGAGTTCGGTGTCGGCACCGAACGCGAGGTGTTCCGTGACGGCGACGTGCGTCGACGAGTTCGAACCGAGCGAGGCGAGGACGGCGACGTCGTTCGCGTGCGTGAGACAGGCGAACATCACGGCGGGGTTCTCGGCGGCGAGGTACGACCGGAGACGGGGGATTACGGCGAACAGCCCGATCCCCGGGACGGACGGCGCGTCCAGATCGACGACGGTGACCTCCTCGCTGATGTCGGAGACGAACTCGCCTTCGAGGCGCGCGACGACGAGGTCGACGTCGTGGCCCCGCTCGGCGAGTCCGTTCGCGATCGTGATCGTGACCTTTTGTGCACCGCCGTAGGTGGGGGCCGCCATAAAGAAGGAGACGTGAAGCGACGTGGACATGGGGACTTACCTCCCGGTTCGCACAGGTGCGGTGAAAAGACTGTCGTGTCGACGGCTCGTCTCGACCGCTCAGGTCAGACGGCTCGCCCGTGAGAACGCGTCGGGAGCGGCGTGACCACCGACGAGGCCGTGGCGTTCTGCTGGGTCGTGCTGTTCGCCAGTCCCTCGACGCCGTAGGCGGTGAAGTCGCCGTTGTCGTAGAGGCGGTTGACGCTTTGGTCCCGCTCGAGGCGGTCGAACTCCTCGGGGGTGTACCGCCAGAACCGCTGGTAGTTCGGGAACTTGGTCGGGTAGGTGATTCGCCCGAGCCGAGCGAGGATGAGGTAGTTGTCCTCCTCGTAGTCCATCCCGTACTGCGAGTGGACGGTATAGTTGAAGTGGGGTGGCGGATAGGTGTCTTCGATCCGTACCTGGTCTCCGAGCGAGATACCGTACATCGCGTGGTAGAACCGGTACTGGCGGATGCCGAACTCCTCGATCTCTCGGCCTTCGTCGCGGTTCTCGAAGAGCCACTCCGAGCCGTCGAGTTCCATCTCCGTCACCTGCTGGTTCACCCGCGACGACAGCGGCGACCAGTAGAGGGTGAACGTCGCGAGGTAAACGAGGAGCAGGAGGACGAAGACGACCGAGGCGGTCGCCCCGACGTCGAACTTGCGCCCGACGGTGAACTGTCGGCTGAAGCGCCAGAGCAGGTAGACGAATCCGCCGCCGAGGATGACGCCGAACATCTTCGCGAACTGGAGCGGGCGCCGCGTCCCGACGATCAGGTCGAACAGCAAGAACGCGGCTGCCCCGGCAGCGAACGCGAACATGGAGATGCCGAAGACGGTCGTGAAGAGGTCCATCTCGTGTTCGTCGCGCCACCACATGTACACCGAGAGCGCGAGGGCTGCGGTTCCCAGCCCGACGAGGACCATCGCGACCCCGTACTTGTACGTCGCGATCCGTGCCAGATCAGACAGCTCCGGGCTGGTGGACGAGATGGTGGAACTGTACTCGTTGATCGGTGCGTCCCCGCTGTCTTCGAGGAACACCTCGACGATGCCCTCGAAGCGGATGATCATCCCCGTGAAGTTGAGATACCACGCGGCGAAGACGACCGAGAGGAGGGTGACGATGTTCGTCCGCTTCGTCTCGTCGGCTCTGAACCACTGCGTCCACTTGGCGACCACCCAGGTCAGGAACACCATCAACAAGAAGACGGCGGTCAGCGGGTGGTAGATGACGAGCGAGACGAGCGCGACCGCGAGTGCCGCACGGACCGAGACGGCCCCACTCTGCTGGTCCTTCACGAACAGGTACAGCACGAAGGGGACGAACAGGATGCTGAGTCGGAACGGGGTCGTCCCGAGGTGTGCGATGTCGTACGCCGGGAGCAGAATCAGCGGGAGGCCGACGAGCGCCCGGGTCCGGGACTCGAACACGTGTCCCAGGAGGAGGAACATCGACCCGAAGTAGACGAGCGTAACCGCGGGCGCGACCGCGTTGAGGACCGCCATCGGCTCCAGTCCGGTCGCGTAGGCGAAGATCCGGATCAGCAGATGCGTGTTCGGATAGATGTTCCCGCCGCCCGCGACGCCGGTCTCGGTGATGATCCGGATGTACCCGAGGTGGCTCATCGGGTCCGCGCGTCCGTACATCGGGTACCCCCGAATGTACGGCATGAGCACCAACACCGCGTTCGTCAGGAGGACCGTCGCTGCGCCGAACAGCCAGAACCGGTCGCCCTCGCGCTCGGAGAGCGCGCTCGTGAGTATCGTGAGGCTCCCGACGAGGAGACTCCCGACCACCAGCACCCAGTAGTACCACGGGAAGCTAGTGTAGATCGAAATCTCGTACTGCTCCGCGGGCGGGATCGAGATCGTGATCGCGACGACACCGAGAAGGAGTGTCACCCCGAGCAACGCCAGCGCCCGCCGGGTGTTTGCCGTAGAGGAGAGAATCATCCGACGGCCCTCGGTGTGAGCTGTCGGGTCGACAGGTCCATCTGGCTCATAGTGTTCGTGACCGTCCTTTCGTGTTACGGCCCTCTTGAGCGTTCGGTTATCCGCTCTCACAGCACGTCGTGCGACGTCGCAGCCGAGACTCGGCTGCGGGCAGCTGTTTCGACGGACGTGCTCCACACAATTATATTCTCGGAATACAGTCACCGAATCGAACCAGTCTTCCGTCTCGGTCGGTGTCGCAGACCGGGGACGGGCCGACGGTTCTCGGCGCGTCCCGGGGAGGCGCACTCGATCAGCCCGCTTCGACCCGGTCTCGTGAACGGCCGGCTTCGGAACTCGGGCTACGCACAGCGACGATTCGGGGCTGGACCCGGCAGGCGTGGTGCGTGAGACACCGTACCGGGGCGATATCGAGTCGGTGGATTTATTCAGAGTACCGGCCTGACTTCACGGGAGATGCACTGTCGACGGGCGTGCTGTCTCGATGGATCGAGCCCTCAACCATGAAGCGACTCTTCGAGCTGATCAGACGGCTCACACCGACGGGAAACGCGGGGTCACAGATCGCCAAGAGCCTCGTGTGGGTGGGGAGCCAGAACGCCCTCGGGCGCGTCATCCAGCTCTCGATGCTGGTCATCCTCGCGAGGCTCGTGGGTCCGACGGAGCTCGGGCTCGTCGGGATCGCACTCCTCGCGCTGAGCGCGCTCCGGAAATTCACCGAGATCGGACTGAACGCGGCGCTCATCCACCAGAAAGAGGACAACGTCGACAGCTACCTCGACACCGTCTGGCTGCTGGAGATCGGGAGGGGAGTCCTCGTCGGCGGAATCATGTTCCTCGCCGCACCGCTCATCGCTTCGTTCTTCGGCGAACCACGAGCCGTCGGACTGCTGCAGGCCACTGCGATCGTACCGGTGCTCACCGGGCTGAAGAACCCCGGGATCGTCTACTTCGACAAGAACCTCGACTTCCACAAGGAGTTCGCCTACCAGATCGGCGCGGAGATCGTCCGGTTCGTCGTCTCGGTCGCGTACGCCCTCGTCGAACCGACCGCGTGGGCGTTCGTCGTCGGGTTCATCGCGGGCAACGTCACCCGGTTCGGGCTCTCCTACGCCATCGACAGCTACCGGCCGTGGTTCCGGTTCGATATGGACGCCGCCAAGGAGCTCATCGACTACGGCAAGTGGATGACGGGGTCGTCGATCCTGTTCTTCCTCAACACCGAGGGCGACGACGCGTTCGTCGGCTGGTTCCTCACCCCGGCCGCGCTCGGCTTCTACCAGTACGGCTACCGGCTCTCGAACGCCCCCGCGACCGAGATCACGCAGATCATCGCGCGGGTGATGTTTCCGGCGTTTTCGAAACTGCAAGACGACACGGAGCGGTTGCGTGAGGTGTACCTGAAGATGCTCCGCATGACCTCGTTCGTGAGCTTCCCCGCGGCGTTCGGCATCGCGGCGGTCACCCCGACGTTCGTCCGTGCGTTCCTCGGCCCCGACTGGACGGGGATGATCGTCGCCATGCAGATCCTCGCCGTCTACGGTCTCTTGCGGTCGGTCGGGAAGACGTTCGGCCCCGTGTGGAAAGCGACGGGACGGCCGGACATCATCACGAAACTCAGCGCGTTCCGACTCGTCCTCATCGCACTCCTGATCTATCCGCTGACCGCCCGCTACGGCATCGCGGGCACCGCACTCACCGTCACGCTCATCTACGTCTTCCCGATGATGCCGATCGACATCTACATCATCAGAGGCACTATCGACGCCACCTACCGGGAGATCTTCTACGAGTTCGTCTACCCCTTCACCGCGAGCGTCGTCATGTTCGCTGGCGTCTGGCTGGTGCACCTCAACCTCGCCATCAATCCCATCCTCAAGTTCGCCATCCTCACGGTCACCGGCATCGTGCTGTACGTCGCGAGCGTCCTCGTGCTGGAGGTACAGTTCGACTGGGGGATCCGACAGAACCTCAATACGCTCATCACGAACGTCAAGAGCTGAGCGGGCAGCTCTCCCGGTCGGGTCGACTCCTGCGGACCGTTTCGGGCGCGTCCGTCGACGAACGGTCGCGCGGATGCGCGCGTGCGCGCACTCGTCATTGAGATTGTCACAGTCCGTCGGTGTACGCGAAGCTATCTCGGACGGATTAAGTTGGGGTCACACCTAGCGGGAGACGAATGAGTACAGTCTACGTTCACGGTCCCGGCTGCGCCAGCCCTCCGACGGCCGCGATTTCGGCGAACCACGGCCGCGGTGTCATTGGGAACGGTTCCTCAGAGGCGGTCATCGAACGGCTCGAACGCGGGAGCGACTGTCCGGACGAATCCGGCCTCCCGTGCGTCGGTACCGCCTGGACCGTCGACCGATTCGAGAGTGTGGGCTTCCGCCGCACCCGGACCTGACATGTCCGGCGACACGCGCCACGTCGTCTTCGTCTCGCAGCGCTACCCGCCCGAGCAGGGGGGGAACGCCTCCCGCATCCGCGACACAGCGACGAACCTCCGAGAACACGGCTGGGACGTCACCGTGCTGTCACCGGTGAAGTCCTACCCGTTCGGCGAGTTCGAACGGTCGCGGTCGTGGCACACGACCGAGTCCGACGAGGGGATCACCGTCCACCGGTTCTGGACGTGGCAGCCACGGACGAACGACCCGAGCATCGTCAATCGGCTCGCGTACTTCCTCGTCTTCACCCTGCACGCGCTGTGGTGGCTCCTCCGCAACCGGGGGCGGTACGACATCGTCGTCACGTCGAGTCCGCCGATCACGACCGAACTCCCGGGCATCGTCCTGTCGATGCTGGGGACGCCGTGGATAGCCGACGTCAGGGACCTCTGGATCGACGCCGCGGTCGCGCTGGGACACATCGCCGAGGGGAGTGTGCCCGAGCGAGCGGCCCGGCGGTTCCAACGGTTCGCGTTGCGGACGGCCGACAGGATCAGCGTCACGACCGATGCGACGACCGAGGTGCTCGAAGAGACCTACGGCCCCGGGCTCGAGCACAAGACCGTGTTGATACCGAACGGTGTCGACATCGACGACTTCTACCCGACCGGCACGGACGAGCGTCCGGTGATCGTCTACACGGGGAACATCGGCACCGCGCAGGACCTCCACGCGTGCGTCCGAGCGATGGCGCGGATATCGAGCGACGAGGCCGTCCTGCGACTCGTCGGGAGCGGGGACGTCGAGCCGGAGCTGAAGACCCTCGCCGATGAGCTCTCGCTGAACGGCCGCATCGAGTTCACCGGACTCGTCCCCCGCCAGCAGGTCCCGGAGATTCTCAACGAGGCGACGGTCGGCGTCGCCCCGCTGAAAGACACCGAGGCGCTGGAGTACGCGATGCCCACGAAGGTGTACGAGTACCTGGCGTGCGGCCTCCCGGTGCTCGCGACCGGGGGGAGTCACCTCCGGCAGTTCGTCGAGGACTCCGGCGGCGGCGTCCACGTCGAGAACGACCCCGATCGGATCGCCGAGGCCATCGACGCGCTGCTGGCCGACGACGCGTACCGAACCGAACTGGCCGAGCGGGGCCACGAGTACGTCCTCGACCGGTACACGCGCGACAGGATCGCCGAGCGGCTGAGCGACGAACTGAACGCCGCTGTCGACGAGAAGACGTGACGACGGCGGCCGGCGTGACACCGCGCGTCGCCCGGCGCCCGTGCGGACCGGTGCGGGCCGCGGTCCGACGCTGGCGACGGGTCGCATCGACTCACAGCACAGGAGCAATCGGTTGATTAATACAGCCGAGACGTCCTTGTCGGAGTATGAACGCGAGTTCGAACGGCGGCGGCTGGCCCCTCGATATTCTCGGGGTCGCCGTCGTCGCCGCCGCGGGAGCCGCCGTGTCGCTCGCGCCCGACACGGGTCTCGTCGGGTCACCGCTGCACGTCTTTCTCGGTATTTTGTTTATCTTCGTCGTGCCCGGCGCGGCTCTCACCGCGGCGCTGTTCCCGAAGACGAGCCGAGAGACCACGCACCAGGGCTTCGGCCTCGACGCCACCCGTCAGCTGGTCTCACGGAGTCGGATCACGACGGCGGAACGCGTCGTGTTGTCGCTCGGCCTGAGTGTTGCGGTCGTCCCGTTGATCGGGCTGTTGCTGAACTTCATGCCCCAAGGGGTACAGCTGGGGACGGTGATTCCGACCATCGCCGGTCTGTCGCTGCTACTCGCCGGGATCGGTCTGGTTCGCCGCCTCCGCCTCCCTCGCGACGACCGATTCGGTGTCACCCTCGCCTCCGTGACGGACGCGACCGCGTGGATCGCGCGGCCGGACTCGTCGACGGATCGGATCGTCAACGTCGTGCTCGTCGTGGGGCTGGTGCTGGCCGCGACCGGTGTGGCGTACGCGGTCGTGGCTCCCCAACCCGGAGAGCGGTTCACCGCGCTCTATCTCCAGACGCGCGACCCCGAAACGGGGGAGTTCGTCGCCGACGACTACCCCTCCGAACTCGGGCCGGACGACGAGGCGACGCTCTACGTGGGGCTGACGAATCAGGAGCACCGCACCGTCTCGTACACGGTCGTCGTACAGCTTCAGCGCATCGAAGACCGGGACGGTTCGCGGACGTTGCTCCTGCGCGAGGAGGTCGACCGGTTCAGCACGACCCTCGAACACAACGAGTCCTGGCGGCAGGAACACGTCGTGACACCGGCCTTTTACGGGGAGGACCTCCGTCTCACGTACCTCCTCTACAAGGGTCAGCCACCGGCCACCCCGACCACGGAGAACGCGTACCGAACGGTCCACATCTGGGTCGACGTCAACAGATGACCCCGGTTCCCCCGAACGCACCGCAGCAGAGACGCCACACCGACGCCGCGGACGAGGCGCTGAACACCCAGCGTACGGAGCACGTCTCCCGTGTCGTGTGATCCGCGCGCCCGGGCGACGGACGCCACCCGTCGACGGCTTCGACGCCCGCCGAGGAGACAGGCTCCGATCCGAAGCACGAACCGTTTATGCCCTCCCACACGTCACCCGACAACGGAGAACGAATGTACTCGATAGTCGCGAGTGCAGTGAACCACCCGGATTCGGTGAACCCCTACCAGGGGCTGTTCAACCAGCGGATCCTGTCGTCTCTCGCCGAGACCGACGTCTCGCTCGACGCCGTCTCCCCCCGCCCGTTCGCCCCGCCGGTGGGGCCGTACTCCGAGTACAGCGAGTTGCCACGAGTCGAAGAGTGGGGGTCGTACGAGACGCATCTGCCGCGCTTTTGGTACCTCCTCCCCAAGCGCCTCTTTTACGGGCACGCGGGGCGGTCGTTCGCCAAGCGCGTGCCGCCGTACGTGGAGCGCACGTTCGACGTTCCCGACGTCGTCCACGCGTGTCACATCTACCTCGACGGCTACGGGATGCTCCCCTACTGCCGGGAGCACGACCTGCCGCTGTTCGTGGTCGGACACGGCGCGATCCTCAACGACTTCGACGACCTCGCGTCCGACGTCCGCAAGCAGGTCCGAGAGACGCTGGACGAGGCGACGGGCGTCCTGTGTGTCAGCGACGCGCTCGCGGAGAAAGCCCGACAGCACACCGACGCCGCCAAGGTATCGACGGTCCCGATCGGTGCTGACCCGGAGAACTTCCCGACAGAAGAGGAGGCCACACTGCGGCGGGAACTCGGGATCGATCCGGAGACGACCGTCGTCCTGTTCGTCGGCCAGTTCATCGAGCGGAAGGGCGTGGGCGAACTCGTCGAGGTGCTCCCGACGCTCGACCTGACGAACACCGAATTCGTCTTCGTGGGCTCCGGCGGCGAGATGGAGTCCGACCTCCGAGCCGCCGTGTCGGAGAGTCGGAGCCCCGCGGGGGCCGTGCGTACCGGGATATCCACGGCGAAGCTCCGACAGTGGTACGCTGTCGCCGATCTGTTGGTCCTCCCGAGCCACGCGGAGGGACGCCCGACCGTCATCTACGAGGCGATGGCGAGCGAAACCGCGGTGCTCGCCACGCCCGTCGGAGGCGTCTCCGAGCAGGTGGTCGACGGCGAGACCGGCGTCCTGATTCCGCCGGGGGACGTCGACGCGCTCGAAGCTGAACTCACGCGACTGACCGAAGACCGGGAACGGCTGGGCGAGATGGGGCGACGCGGACACGACCGACTTCGAGAGAACGAGTGGACGTGGGACGGACACGCGCGACGCGTCCGCCGACTGCACGAGGCGGCTCTCGAATGAGGCGTCCGCGTGACCGACGGCCCCTTCTCGAACGGGTGTGCGGACGCGCCGTGAGCATTGCCGAACCGACCCCGACGGGCGCGGACGACACCGACCGCGTGACCGGCCGACCCGGTGACGACAGCCCCTTGCCGTTTCACAACCCAGCATGACCGACACGAATCCGGACGTCGCCCGACACGGCCCGCTCACGACCGCCAGACTGGGCCTCCAGACGGTCTCACGGTTACAGCCTCGCCAACTCGCCGGTGTCCTCGAACGGAAGGCCAGACACGCGGTCCTGCCGCGGCTCCCTGTCGACTTCGACGACCGGTACGAGCGCCGGGTGCCGGGGACGCTTCGCGTCTCGTTCGCCGGGGTGGCAGACAACAGTGACCTCCTCCGCGACTGTCTCGAACCGCGGACCAGGGTGTCGTCCCGGTCGCGCCTCGCGGAGTTCTCCGAGGGCCGGCTGGCGTTCCTGGGCGAGGAGGTCCGGCTCGCGTCGGACCTGACGATCGATTGGGACGACGACCAGCTCACCGACGTCCCGCTCCTCTGGTGGCTGAAGTATCAGTCGCTCGAAGTGCTCTCCTGGTTCGTCTTCGGCGACGAGGAACCGGCTCGGGACCCGGCGGTCGTCTCGAACACCCTCGATCCGTGGCTCCGGGCGTTCATCTCCACCACAGAGATCGGCTCGCCCGACTACCTCCGGCGCGACTGGATCCCACACGCGGTCTCGCTCCGGATCATGCATCTGTGTCGGTACTGTGCGTGGCTCGCAGCCCACGACATGTTGGCCTCGCGTGGGTATCTCCTGACGTTCCTCTACAAGAACGCGCTCTTCCTCCGGAACCACGTCGAACACGGCGTCGGCGGGAACCACCTCGTCGAGAACGCCGTCGCGCTCCTCATGGCCGGCTTGGTGTTCGACGACAACCGCGACTGGCTTCAGACCGGTCTGACGGTGCTCTGTGAGACCGCGGAGACGCAGTTCCTCTCGGACGGCGGGCACTTCGAGCGGAGCCCGATGTATCACGTCATGGTTCTCACACGATACCTCACCGCCGTCGACCTCCTCGACCGCTACGGGCGGCCGGTTCCCCCGGCCGTTCGGCGGACGGCCCGGGATGCGACCGCGTTCCTCCGAACGCTCTCGCCGCCCGACGAACGGATACCCCTCCTGAACGACGCCGTCTTCGACGAGATGCTCGCGCTCACGGAGGTGTTGCGGTACGCCGACGCCCAGTCCATCTCACCCTCGGGTCACCGTGAACTGGCGGCGACGGGCTACTACTGGCTCGGCACCGGTGACGACCGGATGCTCGTCGACGGGGGTGCGGTCGGCCCGCCGCACCTCCCGGGGCACTCGCACGTGGACCTTCTGAGTATCATGCTGTGGCTCGACGGACAGCGGGTGCTCACCGACACGGGCGTCTACCAGTACACCGCGGACGACCGACGCATCTACGCGCGAAGCGCGCGCGCACACAACACGGTCCAGGTCGGCGCCTCCGGACCGATCGAGGTCGGCGGCCAGTACCTCATGGGTGCGCGTGTCGAACCCGAGGTCGTCTCGTACGACCCCGAGGAGGGCCGGTTCGTCGGCCAGTACCGGTGTCCCGGCTGGTCTTCGCGGTCGATCCGACATACACGAGCAATCTCCGCGGAACCGGGGCTGTGGACCGTCTCGGACACCATCACCGGTGACGTGGACCAACGGATCAGTTCCCGTCTCCACTTCCATCCCGACACGCGCGTCGACCCCGACGGCAGTGGCGCGTTCCGAATCTCGCGGCAGTCGGGCGACACACTCGGAACCGTGCGGGTCGACGACGACGTTCCCACGGAGCTCCGGCGGACACCGTACTTCCCGAGGTTCGGCGTCGTGCACGAACGCGATGCGTTAGAGATGACCTACAGTCGCGGGGAGAACACGTTCACGGTGTCCGTAGACGCAAACCGGTAGGTCACGGGTCGTCGGCGCGTTCGCGTGGGTCGTCGGCGCGTTCGCGTGAACTGACGGCGCGCGAGCGCCTGCGGTGAGGGCGCTCACAGCGAACGCCCGTGGCTCCGCAGCGTGGCTCCGCACCCAGAAACGTCTCCCCACGAGCGCCGCCGCCGGGCGAGGGGGAGAGATGAGTGGACCGTTATTCGAGTTCTTCGATGCGCTTTGCGAGTTCGCGCACTTCGGTGCCGATCGAATCGAAGTTCTCGTTGAGCGGGATGTGCCAGTCGAGTTGCCCCGCCTTGGGAGTCTGGTACGCCCCGTACTGGTCGGCGCTCTTGTAGGAGGACCCGGACCCGTCCCCGGAGCTCCCGTCTGAGCTGTCGACGGCGTAGACACCGACGTCGCTGGCCGTCGGGGTGCTGACGCTGATCGACCCGGACTTCGTGGTCGTCGAGACGGAGACGCCGCTCAGGTCCCCGATCCCACCGCTGTTGTTGCTGTGTATGAGTTCGTCGATCGAACCGCTCGCCCCGCTCTCGAACTGCACCGCGCCACCGTACTTGGTGTCGTGGACGGCGATCCGAGTGAGGTCGACGGAGGCGCTGTTCCGGTCGTACCACGCGCCGTTGCGGTAGTCGCCCGAATTACAGTTCTCGATCACGATGTCGCCCCCTTTGTACGTACACGGCGAGGGCATGTCGATGGCGGGCCAGCCGATGTTCTCGAATCGGCTCTGGGTGATCCGAAGCGTCCCCACGTAGTCCCCGGACGGGATGTAGTAGATCCCCTGGTTCGGGATGTTCTTGAACAGGCAGTTGTCGATGTGGAACTCGCCCGAGCCGGGGTTGAGCTTCGCCCCGTACTCGGTTCCATCGACGACACATTTGCGCATGGTGACGAGCCCGGCGTGGGTGTCCTGCACGTCGACCGACGTGCCGGTCATGCCCGTGAAGTAACACCGTTCGATGAGCACGTTCGAGCCTGCCCCCTCGTTGACGGCGATTCCGTGGCCGTCGCGTTTTGCGACCTTGTCGGCACCGACGCCGTTGTCGACGAAGCTGCAGTCGCGCGCGGTCCAGCCGCCGCCGAGCATGGTGAGTCCGTTGGTCGTCCAGTCCTCGAAGCGGACGTTCTCGAACAGCATGTCGTTGTCCCCCTGCGACTGCAAGAGCACGCCGAACCCGGGGTCGTCGTTCTGGTTCGCGCCGTTTCCGTCCAGCGTGAGGTCGCGGTACACCGCTCCGTCGTGGTTGTAGTCCTCCTCGTGCTTGCAGAACACCTGGTTGTGGGTGTGACCGCCCGTCAGCCGGATACGCGTCTTGTCGGGACCCGCGCCGATCAACGAGATACCGAGACGTCCCGGCGTGATCTGGAGGACCGAGTACGATTCGCCCGACGTCGCACTCACGGTGAACGTCCCCTCGGGTACCGTCACCGTTCCGTTATCACCGGCCGCATCGAAGGCATCGCGGAACGCCTGCGTGCAGTCCGAACCGTCATTCGGCGTCGCGCCGTAGTCTGTGACTGAAACCATACTATCCCGCTTCTCCACTCCGAATATATCTTTGTTGCACCGGATATCAATACCAATAGTGAAACTGGACGACCTGAAGTTCTATCCGTACAGCGATATTGAATTTCACAACAATCCAAATTATCACTTCATAAATTATCATTTCGCGTAACGACCGAAAGCGACTGAGCGGCCGAGGCTCCGAACGAACGCCTCTCGTGCCGCCACTCCCCGGAGTCGAACACGTGGCGTCCGCTTCGAATCCGTGTGCCCCCGCCGTCGCACGTGGCTCGTCCGTCTCGTTATCGGCCTTCGACCGGCCGCGCCGACTCCCGCGTCTCGCCCGCCACCCGTTCGACGACGGGCATCTCGAGGAACGACAGCAGTGTGTACAGCTCGAAACTGTTGTCCGCCCCCTCGAGATGGGCCTGATAGCTTCGCCACGCTCCGTCGCGGTCGAGAAACGGGAGGCTGTCGATGCGGTCCGCTCGTTCCCGGAGTCGCTCCGGGACGAACTCGTGTGAGCGGGTGAGTCCCTCCGTGCTGATCCACGGCCCGTGTGAGAGGTGTTCCGCCGGCGTGTCGTCGCCGGTCAGGAACTTCCACCGGAACTGGTTGGCGTACCGCCAGACGTATTCGACCGGGAACGACTGCTCGACCGGGACGCCGGTGTTTCCGTGTGGAATCGCGCCGAGGCGCTCGTCGAGTTCGGTCGTCGTCGCGTCGATCAGGTTCCGTCGCGACCGGTGTTTCAGGGGGATGCGAAGGGCGAGGTCGACGAGGCGGTTGTCGAAGAACGGACTCCAGTGCGGCATCATGCCGTTCAGCGCGTGGAAGAAGAAGTCGGACTTGTTGGAGAACGGATAGAAGTCGTCGAAGAAGACGAGTTCGTCGACGGAGCGACACTCGACCCCGTGGTGAGAGAGTCCCCCTTCCGTCGTGACGTTTCGCCGCAGGATGTCCGACAGCCGCTGGTTCGTGTCCAGGTACGCCGGGAGGGGTGCGTCGCGTCGTTTGAGAAACTCCTCGAGACTCTCCGTTCGCTGTGCCATCGGGAGGTCCACGCTCCCGAGGGGACCGATCCGGAGCGACGGGACCGGGAAGGCGTGGTCTCGAAACAGCGTGTCAGCAGCCAGCCCCGAGACGAGCACGTCGACCTCCTCGCGGAGTTGGTCACCGAACTCGTGCACGTGTGCCTCACAGAACCGGCCGGTGAAGTTCATCATCCGAGGGACCGCGTCCAACAGCCGTCGGTGCGTGTCCCGGTCACGGTGGAGTGTGTGTAGCTCCCGGTCCGCGACGTCGGCCACCCGCTCTGTGATCTGCGTTTCGCGGCTCCGCCAACTCTTCGCGTGGTACGTGCGGATGTCGACGTCGGGGTCCGCTCCCGCCAGGATGGCTCGTGAGTCGCTCCCACCGCTCAGGAGCAGACCGTACCGCGTCTCGGGGTCGAACCGCTCGTCGAGGATGCGCTCGAACCGGTCGACGAACTCGTCGACGAAGTACGAGAACGGTCTGTCGAGCGGGTCGAACCGCGGTCGCCAGTAGCGGTCCGTCTCGATCTCACCGCGCTCGAGACGGACTGTCGTCACCGACGACGGGGGTAGTTCCTCGATACCGGTCAACGGTGTCTTCACGCCACCGACGGAGCCAGTGGCGAAGTACTCGGAGAGGTACTCCACGTCGAACTCGGTGTCGACGGCTGGATGTGCCGGGAGCGACTGGATCAGCGTCGAGAACACGACCGTCTCCGGCGTCGGACGCGCGTAGTAGACCGGGTGCGTTCCGAGTCGGTCGGTGATGAGGTGGACCTCTCGTCGGTTCCGGTCGTAAACGACTCCGGCGAAGGTCCCGTTCAGTCCCGCGACGAACTCGATTCCGCGCTCCGCGTACTCGCGTGCGCAGAACTCGGCAGCCGTCTCGGACGACTGACACCGTGGTCGGTAGCCGTCTGCCCGTTCACAGCCCCACACCTGCCCCGAGACCCACACGAGCGTCCCGTCCGGCGTCCGCGCCGGCTGTGTCCGGTCGCGGCCCGGATGGACGGCACTGTGAAGCGCCACCTCGGCGTCGGCGTACGTCGTCGTCTCCTCGTGACCGGTCCACCGGAGGTCTTCCGCCATCGAGTCGATTCGGTGGTTCGGGTCACCGAGAACTCCACAGAGGCCTGTCATTGTCTTGATAGATGAAGCATGCGAAACATCCGATTAGTGGAGGGCCGTTCGCGTCTGTTGTCTCCATTCACGAGGGAGCTACTGATTAACGTTACCTTTCGTGTGGTGGGTGTGTATGTACCCTTAACAACATTTTCTGGGTACGACTCGCCGACGGCGACCGATTACCCGTGGACTACCCCGAAATCAGTAGTCGCCCAGCACGCCGAGCCGTCGCGCGCGACGCGTCGCGGCCTGAAATACGACGTAGCCGAGGAGCAGGTAGCCGAGCGCCACGACGCAGAGGACGGCGAGGTCGCCGACCGAGAACTCCCACAGCCGGGTGCCGTCGACCATCGCCCGCTGGAGCAGCGCGCTCCCCTGCGCGAGCGGGAGGAACCGGGCCCAGCCGAGGTCGAACGCCGGCAGCGAGATGAGCACGATGAACCCGAACTGCAGGAGGTTGAGCCAGTTGCCGATGCGTTTGTAGAGGATGGCGACCCCACCGGCGGCGAGGCCCAGACCCAGAACGGAGACGACGGCGAGCGTCGCCACGGGAACCACGGTCACGAGGTTCAACTGGAGGCCGGTCCCGCTCACGAGAAGCATGACCGCGAGGATGATCGAGGAGGTGACGAACGTGCGGACGACCTTCGCGACGCCCTTGAAGAGGACGACGGGGGCGAAGCCGAACGGGGTCATGAGGTGCCGTTCGAGGGTGCCCCACTGCACCTCGCTCGCGATGTCGTTCGAGATGGCGCTGTACGCGCCCACCGAGAGCGTCCACAGGAAGTAGCCGACGATGATGCCTTCGAGGGAGTCGGTGAGCGCCTGTCCGGCGACCATCTGCCCCCCGTAGAAGAGGAGGCCGAAGAAGAACAGCGAGATGACGATGCCGCCGACGGCGTTCGCGGGGTAGCGGACGAAGATGAGATACTCGCGGGTGAACACGGCCCGCGCGAGGTGACGGTAGCCCGCCGGACGCGGCGTCTCCGTGTCGTCGCGTTCACGCCCCGTCCCGCTTTCGACCTCACCGTCGACGGCGGTCAGCCTTCGGGTCACCGACTCCCTCCCCTCTCCGTCCCGTTCGTTCGGTCGGTGAGTTCGACGAACACCGATTCGAGATCGCGCGCGACGCTCGTCACGCCGTCGATGGTCACCCTGTTCTCGCGGAGGGTGTCGACGAGACGGTAGAAGCCGTCGCTGTCGACCCGGACCTCGACGTGGGTTCGACCGTCGCGGCGCTCCACGTCGGTCACGTCGAACCGCGCTTCGAGCGCGTCGATCACTTCCCTGTCGAGGTCGGGACTGGTGACGCGGTACGTTCCCGTTCCCGACCGATGCAGGAGGTTCGACACGGTGTCGTCGGCGACGACCCGCCCCTCGCTCATGATGATCACCCGGTCGCAGACGTCCTCGATGACGTCCATGTCGTGGCTCGAGAGGACGACCGTGAGGTCGCGCGCCTCGACGATGCGCCGGAGTTCCCGGCGGAGGGTGAGCGAACTCTCGACGTCGAGTCCGAGCGTCGGCTCGTCGAGGAAGACGACGTCGGACTCGGTGGCGAGGACGCTCGCGAGCGACACCTTCTGCTTCATCCCGCGGGAGAGCTTTCGCACCGGTTCATCGGCCTTGTCGGCGAGGTCGAGTTGGTCGAGGAGGCGGTCGTGTCGCGCGGTCACGGAGTCGGGGTCGACGCCGCTGATGGTCGCGAAGTACCGGAGGTTCTCCCGGACGGTCAGCCGCCAGTAGTCGTTGCGGGCGCCTTCGAGCATCGCGTCGACGTGGGCGTACGCCCTCCGGGGCTCGGCGGACACGTCGTGGCCGTGAATCGAGACCGCCCCCTCGTCGGGCAGCACCATCCCGAGGATACACTTGATGAGCGTGGTCTTGCCGGCCCCGTTCGGTCCGAGTAGCCCGACGACCGACCCGCGCTCGATGGCGAACGAGACGTCGTCGACGGCCGTCACCGCCTCGGGACCGCTCCCGAACCGCTTTCGGACCCCGTCGACGACGACGGCCGACTCGGGGTCGACGGCGCGCGTCTCGGACGGGTCGCTCCACTCGCCGTTTCGCACCCCTCGGCGCTCCGATGCGGTCATCACCAGTAGCAAGGGGTTGAGACGGAAAAGACAGTCGCCGACCCGCGTGGGTCTGTCGCAGTCGTTGGTGTGCTTCGAGAGCTGGGGTCGGTCGTCGAGTACTTACTCCAGGATCTCTTCGGCCTCGTCGATCTTCGCGAACCCGAGCTCCCGGAAGGCGAGCAACACCGGGGTGAGCGAGGTGCCGTCGGCGTTCCCTCGGACCGAGTCGGCCGCTTTCCGCGCGCTGCGGAGCGTGTTCCGCGCCTCCTTCGCGGCCTCGTGGGCCTTCTGGACGTTCCTGTCGTCGCCGTTGATGTGCGCTTTGGCCCGCCGGAGCCACTTCACCCCGTCGGCGAACTCGCGGACGACGGCGTCGAGAGCGTGGTAGGTGCCGATGTCCGCCTCGAACTGCACGACCTTCCCCTCGTACTCCTCCGTGGAGATGGAACTGACGGCGACGGTGTCGTCGACCGACGAGACCGCGAGGGCGTTGGACAGACCGCGGTCGGCCGCCGTGAGTATCGTCTGTATCTCGTCCGCGGCGGTGAGTCCGCCCTCGTAGTAGTCGCGCTCGAAGTCGGTGAGGGCACTCACGAGCTGCTCGTGGGCCTCGATGACGGCGACCTGTGCCTTCGTCGCGTGTCGGAGGAACTGCCAGCACGCGATCAGTTGCTCGGCTCGCAGCTCCTGTTCGGCGTTGGCGGCGCGCTTCGAGGCCTTGACGTAGTCCTTCTGTGCCGCCGCCAGCGCGAGTCCGACGTCGTACTCGGAGGTGAGGAAGCCGACGCTCGCCGCCGTGACGTCGGTGAGTTCCGTTCCGTACCCGTCGGTGAACGCCTCGACGACGGCCGTGATCTTCCGGTCGGCGTTCTGCAGCGTCTCGAGCCCGCGGATCTCGCTGTCGGTGAGTTCGCGCTCGGCGACCGGTTCGTTCTCGTCGACGACCTCCTCTTCGACCGGGTTCGGGACCTCCGGCTCGGGTTCGGGCTCCGGTTCCGGTTCAGGCTCGGGTTCCGGGGCCGGCGTCGCAGCCGGTATCGGTGTCGTCGTGTTGGCGACGTTCACGTTCGAGACCGGTCCCGGCGTCCGGACTGACCCTGTCGGCTCGTCCGGCCCGTCCTGGAGGGGCAGACGGGCAGAACAGCCCGTGAACAGGGCGAGAAGTCCGACGAACCCTCTTCGATTCATACGTAGCAGGGTTGTCAACCGCGGGCAAAGCTATTCTCCGCGTAACGGCGGTTCGGACGGGCGTAACCGGCCAGTGCGGCGTACCGTCCGTCCGGCCGTCGCGTCCGCGCCGTTCACGCCCGGACGGGCGGTCTTCGACCGGACGGTTAGGAAGCCGATGTGGTCGGTACGCCGCCGGGTAGGAGCGACTTAATCTCCGCCTCGATCGGTCGCAGGCGGTCGGTTCGAGAGAACGTTTTCCGCGCGCCGAGCGCCCGTCACAGTTCGTGTCCGCACGCGCAGTTGCCGATGCAGTAGGTCGTTTCGCTCTCGTGAAACGAGACGCCCATCGTCGCCAGCGCGGTGACGATGTCGTTCGCCGTCTCGAATCGCGGGCGGACGTTCGCGGCCGTCGCGCCGTAGGGCCGTGCGCCGACCGGAATCGTCGCCGTGACCTCCCCCGACGCGTGGTCGACGACCGCCACCTCGTCGTTCGTCTGGATCGGGACGTACAGTTTCTCGTGGGTCGGCTCCCACGTGCCGACGAACGCCGACCCGCCGAGGTCGATCCGCCCGCTCACCTCGTCGGCGACGAGGTCGACGACGGTGACGTCGTTCGACCCCGGCGTGAACACGTACCCCGTCTCCGAGTCGGGCCCGATCTCGCTCGTCAGCGGCCGCTCGCCGAGACCGTCGTCGGCGGTGAGTCGAACGCGCTCTTCGGGTGCCGCGGGGTCGGAGACGTCCCAGACGCTCTCCGTCCCGCTCCCCTCGTTGTGCTCGACGAGGAGCGTCTCGCCGTCGGGGGCGACCGTCGCCATCCAGGGCCGTGACTGTTCGCCAACGACCGGTTCGACGTCGACCTGTGTGACGATTTCGAACGTCTCGACGTCGATGACGGTGAGGGTGTCGCCGAAGATGTCCGGGACGTACGCGTGGGAGCCGTCGGGGTGGATCGTCACGTCGCACGGTCCCGGCCCCGCGTTGTCTCCGGTTCCGCCCTCGCTCCGGCGGTCGAGTTCGCCGGTGACCTCGCCGAACGTACTCGAAGCGGGGTCGGCGTCGAGGCGGAACTGCCTGTGGGCGGGTTCGCGCGCGCTGACGACGAGATGTCTCCCGTCCGGCGTCTGCTCCAGCCAGTTCGCGCCGGAGCCGGTCTCGAACGCGACCCGTTCGGCGAGGGACCCGGCGCGGAGGCCGCGCACGCCACGGCCGACGTTGAGCCAGAGCGTGTCGTCCGCGCTGTCGGTCAGCGTCGGCGTGTACTGGTTCGACGGGAACGACGAGGTCAGGCCGAGGTGCTGGGTCGTGAGTACCTCGTCCGTCGTCGGGTCGATGACGCTGACGGTGCTGTCGCCGGTGTTGAACACGAGGACGGTCGGCCGGGTGCGGCCGTCGTCGTCCCCGGTGGCCCCGCTCCCCGAACAGCCCGCGGTGGCTGTCATCCCTGCCGCGACGGACCCCGCGAGGAGCCGTCGGCGGGAGACGCCGAGACGGCGGCGGCCTCCCTGGGCGTTCGGATACAGGACCGGGTCTCGACGCGGAGCAGTCATTGTCGAGTGCAGTGACCGCGTCGGCTTAAGCGGTCGTCCCGGTGACCGACCGCACGCACGACCTCGGTTCGAGACATCGACGACGCTCGGTCGACTCTTACCCGATCTCCGGTTGGCTCAGTAGTCTCAAATCGGATACTCGAACGTCATCGTCGGGCACTCCCACAACCGGCCTGTGTCCGTATCGATGCCCTGTTGAACGACACGTGACTCGACCCGTCTTCAGTATCTGTTTTGATTCTCAGCCCGGTTGTTGTAAGTACCAGTCGGCCGCAGAGTCAGTATCGATGTCACGCGGATGGACACACCCCCGCCTCGTGAGACCCATCTCCGGTCCGCGAGGCGAGCGGCCATGAGCAACGGACACGACCGTCGGAACGGTACTCCGCAGTCGGCACCGACGGGGCTCCCCGGCGACGGGAGCTCTCCGGACGCCCGGCACCACCGAGACGCCCGCGTGACCGGTGGCCTCCCCCGCCCGACCCGGCGCGAACTGGCGACCATCTGGTCCGTTCCTCTCGTACTGCTGGTCGTTCACTTTCTGATCCAGCCCGCGTTCGCCGCGTGGATTCGGCTCAGATACATGCGCTACACCGTGGCGCAGACGGCGTCGCCACGCCGGCTCGCCCCGGAGCCGCTCGCCCCGTACGCGTGGGCCTGGCACGAGTTCACGCGAGTTGCCCACGTGCTGATCCACGCCCCCAGCGAGTACCACACGCACGTCTTCGGGAACGTCGCACTCATCGTGGTCGCCGCCTGGGCGCTCCTCGTCGTGCTCACCGCGCTTGGACAGCGCCGGTGGTTCGTCTTCTGCTACTGGGAACTCGTCGTGGTCGCGCCCGTCGTCGGCTCGTTCTCGTTCGATCTCTTCGGGACGACGGCGACCGGGTACGGCGCGTCGACCGTCGGCTTCGCGTTCCTCGGCGTCGTCGCCGTCGTGAGCTTTCTGGCGCTGGCGAGCGCCCTCCGCCGACGGCTCGACGAGTGTGTCGGGGCGGGTCGGCCGGTCCGTCTCGACGGCGGTCACGCGGTGAGTCCGCTCGTCGTCGCCGGCTTCTTCGTCCTCGTCGTGGCTGTCGTCGTCCTCGACCTCCTCGCCGCGTCGCCCGCGATGCCCGTCCACCAGGCCGGCGCGGGGTTCGGGATGCTCGTCGGAGCGGCGGTCGTTCCGCTCACACGTCGGTCCTGAGTGGCCGGGTTTCGGGGCGGATACGACCCGTTCGGCGTCCAGTGTTCTGAGCCGTTCGCGTGGCTCGACGTCTCGTGATGACGCGAAGCGAAAAGAGAGAGAGAGACGAGTTTGTCGCGTCGGTCAGCGCTGTCGGCGCCGCCAACCGAGCAGCAGGGCGAGGACGCCTGCGACGAGCGTCGCGGTGACGCCGAGACCGGGGAACCGCGTGTCGGTCGACGTCGGCTCCGCCGTCCGGTCGGGCTGGAGCGTCGGCGTCCCCGTCTGCGTCTGCAGCGGCTCCGCGGTCGGCGTCAGCGTTGCCGTCGGTTCATCGGTCGATTCGTCGGTCGTCGCCGACGTGCTCGCGGTCGTCTCCGCCGTCGAGACGAGGAACGTCCCGAAGGTCGAGACGTCGGCGCTGAGCGTCACCGTCTCGTCGTCCGCCGCGACGACGTCTGTGGCGAACGTCTGCCAGGTCCCGCTCCCCTCGTCGTACTGCTGGATTCGGAGGCTGTCCGCCGCGACGCCGGTCGCGTCGACCGCCGATCGCTTGAGCACGAGCGTGACGGTACCGGGCCGGTCTGCGACCTGGTTCGGCGGCGTCGTGTCGACCACCGTCAGGACGGTGTCGTAGTTACGCGGGTAGTCGGTGTCGGCTCGCGGGCGGTCGCGCTCGCCGATCGCGGTCTGGCCGGCGGTCTCCTCGGAGAACGTCAGCGAGACGCGCTGGAGCGCCTCGCTCGACTGGCCGACGTCGAAGTCGATGGACGTCCCGCCGTAGAGGAGCTTCGTCACCGAGAACAGGGTGCGCGACCCCGTCGAGACGCCGCCGCCCCCACTCCCGCTACTGACGCTGGGGCCGCTGTCCGGCTCTTCAGGCTCGGGTTCCGGCGTGACCGTCCCGGTCGGTCCCGACCCCTGAGCGATGGCGAACGGCGAGAAGCCCCCGGTCGTGGCGACGTACGTCACGTGGGTCGCGTTCTGCGACCGGATGCGCGTGTCGAGTTCGGTCCAGCGGCCCTCGGTGTAGTGCCACAGCGACACCTCGTCGGGCGCGAGACCGGCGAGGCTCGACTTCCTGACCGTCACGTCGATGGTCGACTGGTGGTCTCGAAGCTCCTCCGGCACCTCGATGTCGAGGTAGAGGGGGTCCTCCCTGTCCTCCTGTGCTTTCACCGACCGGATGCCGTTTCCGGGCGAGGAGCGCTGGGCGATCTTGACGTTTCCGCTCGCCCCCTCGCCGAAGTCGATGGTGAGGCTCGGGACGTCGTCGGAGAGCCGTGCGATCGAGACGCGGCCGTTCTCGACGCCGCCCGACTTGCTCCGTGCGGGCGTGATCGTCAGGTCGCCCCGGGTAGTCGTGAGCTCCCGGGAGTTCTCGCCGGTCGCCACGTAGAGGTAGCCGTACTGGCCGGTCGACCAGTTCTCGAACGTCTCGACCGTTACTTCCTCGGTGTCGCCGCCGTCGACGACGGTGACGCTCGCGTCGAGCGTCACGGCGTCGTTCGTCGTCCGGTCGAGCGGCGCGTCCGCCTCGGCCTGTTCGGCGACGAAGTCGACGAGGCGCGCGCCCGAGATGAGGCCCGAGACCTGCCCGTCCTGGAGGTTGCCGAGGCCGAACACGCCGGGCGAGCCAGACACCGTCGCCACGCCGTTGACGTCCCCGACCTCCCGTTCGACGCTGACGTCGTCGGCCGTGAGCCCGTTCAGATCGCCGTCGACCGTGACGGTGACGTCCTTGTTCTCGAACTGCCGTCGGTTGTAGACGACGACCGCGTGGGTCACGTCGCCGTCGCCCTGTTTGGCGTCGACGTCGAACGTGAGGTCGTCACCCGCGGTGTAGGTGGTCCGTTCGAGGCTCGCCTCCGCGGGCTGTTGGTGGACGGTGGCGACGTCGACGCCGAGGACGCGACTCTCGTTTTCGACGGCCAGTTCACCGTTCGACTCCTCGAACCCCTGGTCCGTGACGCCCCAGGTGTTCCCTCCGCGGTGGTCTTGGACGAGGAAGAAGACGTAGAAGCCCGCCCCGCGGTCCTCGTCACCGAGGTCGTACGTCCCGGTGATCTCGCCGCTCCCGTCGAGCGTCCCGTACCCCTCGACGAGGTCGAAGTGGACGTTCTCGTTGACGTCGCTCCCCGTGAGGAGGTCGAGCGCGCGCGTCGTCGTCAGCGCCGAACTCGACGAGAGGAGCTCCCGTGCCGTCTGGGTGTCCTCCTCGACGTGGGCGGCGACGAGCTGGACGTCCGCTCCCGCGAACGCGCTCGTCCCGTAGCCGGTGCCGCCGCGGAACTGCAACTGTATCTCGGCCTCGTCGTCGTAGACGGCGACCCGGTCCTTGTTCAGTCGGACCTTCCCGGGCGCGACTGCGGGGACCTCGACGAAGGGGTCGACGTTCTTGACGACCGTGTCGCCGTCGTTCGGGTCCGTCCGGAGCGGGAGCGCCGCCCGGTTCCACACCTCGACGTCACCCGAGGCGTCGACGAACTCCGACCCCGAGATGGCCGCTCGCGGCTCGGTCGGCTCCTGCGTGAACGCCCCGGCCGTGACGGCCGGCACCGTCCCGGTCACGACCAGGACGGCGACGACCGCTGCGAAAAGGCGTCTCGATGATCCGTCTTGCATACGGAACGTTCTCTACTCCCGTCACATATGTGTTGTGTTCTTCCGAACATTATCTGAGGGGAGAACGTCGTCCAACTGTCGACACCGTCGAACCCCGTCAGCGGCCGAGTCGATTCCAGAATCAGCCGGAACGAACCCGATCCGACGAACGAGACGTTCAGCAGTACTGCCCGTTTGTCTCTCGAAAGCTTCTTGCGAGTTGTCAGCGCAATAGAATCGAAATGGTATCTCGTTCGACTATCGGCATCTGTCTCGTGATCGCCACGGTCCTCGCCGTCGGGATGTTTCCACTCTCGGTCGGCGCAGCGACGTACGAACTCTCGTCACCCAGTGGAGTCGACACGCCCGACCGCACCGTGACGGCCGTCGGAACCGAGTTCGAGGTGAGCGAGACGGCACGCGTCTCGAAGGGTGATCCCATCCGGCTGGATACCGTCGGGCCGTCGGGCACGACGTACTCCGTCGAACTCCGCGACAGCGACCGGGCCTACCGGAACGACGCCGAAGCGACCGGGAACGACCGCGTGTCGTTCTCGACGGCGTCGCTCGCGCCGGGGACGTACTTCGCGGTCGTCTTCGCCAACGGCAGCGTCCAGACGCTCTACCCCATCGTCGTCAAGAAGTACGAGGTTTCCTCGATGAGCGTCCCCTCGACCGCCGAAGCCGGGGCGTCGTTCGACGTCTCTGCGGAACTGACCCAAGAGACGAGCGGGCCGCCGCTGGCCGCGGTCGAAGTCGTTGTCACCGACGAGTCGGAGGACGCCGTGGTTCAGGAGGAACTCTCCTCGGACGGGTCGAACCAGTACTCGGGGACCATCTCGGTCCCCGACGAGGGTGAGTACAACGTCTACGTCTTCCCCCGCGGCGAGGACGAACTCGACGGCGAACGGGTGTTCCTCGGCCTCTCGGACCCCGCGTCGCTCGAAGTCGAGGCGGCCAGCACGGACGACACCAGCGACGACGGTGGAAACGGTGGCAGCGGGAGTGGCGGTAGCGACGACTCCGACTCGACGGAGACGCCGACTGCGACGCCGACGGAGACGCCGACACCGACCGCGACGCCGACGGAGACCCCGGTGCCGACCGAGACGCCCACCGAGATGACGTCGACCCCCACCGAGGTGCCGACCGAAATGACCGAGGACGACAGCGCGGGCTCGTCCGGTGACTCCTCCGGCGACTCGACTGCGGAGTCGACGACCGAACCGGCGACGGAGACGTCCGCACCGCTCGGCGCGGTGCCGCTCCTCTTGGCCCTCCTCCTCGTGAGCGGCCTCGCGCTGCGACTCCGTCGGTAACGTCGCTCCTGTCCTCGGCTCGGTTCGGCTTCTCACCCAGCCGTCCCGACCGTCCTGGTTTTAATGTCAACGATATTGTTTTAATATCCGCCAGCCGGCCGTCTCCACCGTTGACGGGGCACGTTGATGGTCGAGCGAGTCGGAGCGCCACGGTTCCGCTCCGTGGACGGCGGAGGCGCGCCTGCGACGTCCTCGCGCGTCGAGGGTCGGCCGCTCGATGCTAGACTCGCACTTCGTCCTCGCGCCCGAACACCAGGGGGAGGAGCACGTCGCGGACACCGGGGTAGCCGTCGCGGGCCCAGACGACGAGGCCGACGGCGGTGAGGCCGAGGCCGAAGAGCACCCAGCCCGACGGTTCGAGCGTGGTGAAGAACTCGACGAAGCTCATGCCCTCGTCGCTCAGCGGCGCGGACGTGAGCGGCCAGAAGAGGTAGCCGAACTGAGCGAACTCTCCCTCGAACGCGGGGTAGACTCCGTCGGCGACGAGGTGTGAAGCGAACCCGAGCGCGAACGCGAGCAGTGTTCGATGGTGGCTCTCGTCGAAGAGGACGTACAACACGCCACAGACGAGGAGGAGCGCGAACACGGAGTGACCGAGACTCCGCCCGGAGGGGAGGACGCCGAACGTCCACGCGAGCGGCTTGTCGACGAGGTCCGGGAACTGCGTGCCGAACACGAGTGCGAGCGCCGCGAACCCGGCCGGCCGCGAGTTCGCTCGCGTGGTGTAGACGTGATAGAGGAGATACCCGAACGCCGCGTGAGCCCAGGGGAGCATTCGGCGGAGCGTACTGCTCGGGAACGCAAACAGGCTTCGGTCCGACGGGAGTCTCGAAAACAACTCTCGAACGAATTAATAAAAGTTTGATATTTCCGACTCGTGGCCGTGGCCCGACGTGACCCTTCGTCGTTGCCGACTGTCAGCACTATTGGTACTCGAAACGGGCCGAAGAGTCAGCTAGTGTCATCTGATATCCATAATTATTTGTGGGTCGGATATCGACGATACGTGAGATGAGGACGACGGTCGATTGTGTCTCGGTCGAGTCGCTTGCCGCCGCGGTCTCCACGGTGGTCGCGGATGTAGAGTCGTGTGAGTCTCTGGACCTTCCCCCGTTGAACGAGTCCATCGACACCGACGCGTTACAGTCGTTCTGTGAGACCGAATCCCTCCGAACCGACGGTGTGGGCGGCACGGTTTCGTTCGCCTACTCGGACTCCGTCGTCCGTGTCGCCACGGGAGACCCGGTCCGCGTTAGCGCCGCTCCAGCGACGGACGAGACGACCGCGCGGGACGTCGTCGCTCGGGACACCGACCTCCTCGACTCCGAGCACGCATCCCAGACAGACTCCTGACCGGGGACGTGCGGGTCGCCTCGGGGGGAGGCGGCTCGGTGTCCGTAGACGCTGGACGCTGAGCGTTACGACCGACTGACTTTTGTCCCGTGACCGATTCGGTCGGTGTATGGATGACGACGTCCGGTGGGGCCTCCTGGCGCCGCCGTGGCTTCGCCGCGTTCCCGCAGACCTCGCAGCGGTCGTCGTACTCACGCTCCTGACGGTCGCTGCGGTGTTCCTCCCCGTCGTCCGCGAGACGCCGCTCCGCGTCGTCCTCGGGTTGCCGTTCGTCCTGTTCGTCCCGGGCTACGCGCTCGTCGCGGCGCTGTTCCCCGAGCGGGGCGCCGAACCCATCGAGGACGACGAGACCGACGAAGTCGACAGCTCCGGTATCACGGGGCTCGAACGCGTCGCGCTCTCGTTCGGCGTCTCCATCGCGGTCGTACCGCTCGTCGGTCTCGTCCTCAACTTCACGCCGTTCGGCATCCGCCTCGTCCCCATCGTGGTCTCGCTCACCGCGCTCGTGCTGGCGCTCACCGCCGTCGCCACCCGTCGGCGACTGGCGCTCTCGGCCGACGAGCGATTTTCGGTTCCGTGGCGCGAGTGGATTCGAGCCGGCAAGACGGAACTGCTCGAACCCGAGACGCGGACGGACGGCGCGCTCAACGTCCTGCTCGTCGTCTCGCTCGTGTTGGCCGTCAGCAGCGTCGGCTACGCCGTGGCCGTCCCCAAGCAGGGCGAGTCGTTCACCGAGTTCTACCTCCTCACCGAGAACGACGAGGGCGAACTCGTCGCCGACGGCTACCCGACCGAGTTCGTCGCCGGCCAGTCACAGTCGCTCGTCGTCGGGGTCGGCAACCAAGAACACCGACAGCAGGCGTACACGGTCGTCGTCGAACTCCACGACGTGGAGGTGGAGAACAACTCCACGCGCGTCCTCGACCGGGAACGCCTGCGGACGTTCGACCTCCAGATCGAACACAACGAGACCTGGCAGCAACCCCACTCCGTGGCCCCGGAGACGACGGGCGAGCGACTCCGCCTGACCTACATGCTGTACCAGGGGAGTCCTCCCGCGACGCCGACGACCGAGAACGCCTACCGAGAACTCCACCTGTGGGTGAACGTGACGGCGCAGTAGGAAGGCTCTGTTATGCTCGGTCTCCACTCCGTTCGGAGAGTTGTTGGGACAGGGCAGCAACCTCCCTCCCTCGGGTGAGGACCAGATACGACGCCACGACGAAGCCGACGGCGAAGAAGGCGGTGTTCACGAGGTACAACGTCAGTTCCTGCGCGAGCATCGCGAGGTTGTGAATCTCCGCTCCCGCGACCATCACACTGAACCCGACGATAATCGCCGTCGACGTCCTCCCCTTGACCGCCCAGAGCTTCGAGCTCATTCCGATTACAGCGGTCGCGGCCGTCGCGACAGTCCACGTGATGATGACGGTCGTGCTCAGGCTCCCGGGTGTCTCGGCGAGAATCAGTCCGACGAAGAGCCAGCCACTAACGAACAACACGAACAGGCCACTCAGCATGAAGAAGGCCTTTGCTTGGAGACTCACTCGCCCCGGCAGCGACCGCCTCTTCGCGATGTAGTGGAGTTTCTGATACGACCTGACCACTGCGACCCCTTCGAGGAACTTCCCCGCAAGAGAGAGCAGCACCACGGACGCGAGTTGGAACCGGAGGTGGAACGGGAGGTACACGAGACCGATTCCGACAGCGATCATGAGGCGACGTAGGACGCTCCCGTCCCGATATCGCTCGTCGACCGACAACAGCCCGTACACCAGGACGACACTGCCGAGTACGAGGAGTGCTGGTGGCAGCCACGGCGGCTCGAAGTCGACGAACCAGTCCAGGCGAACGGCCATCAATCAGCCACCTCCGGGTGCAGTTCTAGCAGATGCACCGTCAGCAGGGCGACGGTGATCGGGACGTACAGCAGGATGATGACGTCGAACATCGTCCGAACGGTTGGCAGGAACTCGAAGTACGCGGTCGGATTGAGGACGAGCGCTCCGAGTACGGCCACGAGGCCGAGAACCGTGACGAACACTCGTTCAGCGACGAACTCCCCGACTGAGCTAGTGGTGGTAACGGACCGGCCGTGCAGTATCAACAACACGCCGACGACAGTGAACAGGAGGTCCGGAGAGAACCGTTCCGAGGCCAACCCGTACAGTAGTTCAGACTGGACTCGTAGCCAAGATGAGTCCCCTCCAGAGAGGACGTTCGATGCGAAGAGCACGACGACGCCGACGAGGAGGACCGATTCGAGCCGTGACCCCCAGGTGACCACCTGGTACCGGCGCTGATTCACGCCCGCGAAGAACCGTTCCCAGTCGATGTCGTCGTCGAAGTGCCAACTCGACCCGCCGAGGACCGTCGCCAACACACCGAACAACGGTTTCAACAGCCTGCGTGCCTCGGTGTGGGTCGCGACTCCGGGAGTGAGGAGATACCGTATCTGCCGGTGTATCTTGAAGACGAACGCGCCGACCACGAACAGCGGGACCGAGACGACGAAGGGGATTCCCTTGAACTTCGTAACGACGGCCACGAGCAGTCCGTTGGCGACGGCGTACGGAATCGACGAGAGAAAGAAGAAGCCCACTCCACCGACGAGGAAACAGAAAAGCAGGCCGGGGAAGTAGACGACGTGGACGAGCCCACCCAGCGTGTCCGCCATCGATTGATACGCGACGAGTCGGACGACGTCGACGTTCAGTGGAGTGCCGAGAGACGCGAGGATTCGTCGTGGCCCGTCGGTCGTGTAGACGTAGAGGTACGCGATCAGCCCCACGAGTTGCCACGTACTTCCGACAAATTTGCTCCCCGTCCGACTCTTGAACGGGTTCACAGAGACCTGATCGGCGACTTCGTCTAGCTCGTAGTCCGGCCTGGTCGCTTTCTCTCGCTGAGAGATGTTCATCGAGAACGCAAAGGAGATGAAGTACAGGACGAGTGGAACACCGAACAGCGCCACCTCCATCGGGTCCGAGGGAAACATGTCTCTGTATGATGTATTATGGAAAGCCGTGAATCTAGGGGTTCGAACAGCTTGATCTCACTCTATATTTCTCTCTCGAAGTAATGTTTATGTGCGGATATGTCCACCGTTGAACTAGTGAATCTCGACATCCTCCCGATCGGAGACGTTTCCTCGAACGACCTGGATGTGATTGCGAGCGCGCTTCGTGACCATTACCGGGTCGATGTCTCCATCCACGCACCCTACTCGTTGGCTGATCTGCCGGAGGGGACGTACTCCGCCAGCCGTGACCGGTACAACGGTAACGAACTCGCGGCACTCGCAGGCGCCAACGGCGACGGTGAGCTCAACCTCGTCGTCACGTCGGCGGACCTGTTTGCCGCCGAAACGGAACACATCTCGGAGAAGACGTTCGTCTTCGGCTGTTCGTTTCTGGAGGGTAACGGGGCGGTGATGTCGACTCACCGGTTGAAGCCACAGGGGGTTCGGTCGCTCCTCTCGCGCGGTTCGAACGAACTGGTTACGAACCGGTTGCGAGTACAGGCGGTCAAGCACGTCGGACACATGATCGGACTGGACGGCTGTACCGACGCCACCTGCGTCCTGGCTCAGTCGACCGACCTCGACGCGCTCGACGAACGGGAGCCACGGTTCTGTCGGTCGTGTTCGCGGTCTACCACGCGGTTCGACGTGGTTCGCTGAGACGGTTGGCAGATGCAGCGGCGGGCTTGTCCAGGTACCCGACAGCACCAATAGCTAACACACTGTAGTCGAATCGAACACTGTATGTCTCAACAGATAGCAGACGTCCTCGACGTAGACGAGTTCACGCTGGGCCTCGTCGGTCCCGACCAGGAGTGGGCTGGGACCGTCCGCGACGGCGGAACGGTCAAAACGCACACGCCCGCGGGGTGTTGGGGGCCGATGATCACCCCCGAGTTCCGCGGCGGCCACGAAGTGACCCGGCCCATCTACGTCGAGAACGCCGAACCCGGCGACGCACTCGTCGTCCGCATCAAGGACGTCGAGGTGACGAGCATCGCGACCAGTACCGGGAGCATGGCCGAACGCGAGGGAGCCTTCGGCGACGACCCCTTCGTCGACCACAAGTGTCCGGAGTGTGGGACGCCGTGGCCCGAGACGGTCGTCGAGGGGACGGGCGAGGAGTCGATCCGCTGTGCGGAGTGTGGGGCGAACGCCTCCTCGTTCGGCTTCGAGTACGGCTACACCGTGGTTTTCGACGACGACCGGACCGTCGGTATCACCGTCGGTTCCGAGGGCGCACACGACCTGGCCGAACGGGCAGACGAGGCGATGGCGCTCCCGGAGAACTCGCGACAGCACCCCATCCTCCTGTACGAACCCGACGAGATGCCCGGGACGCTCGGCCGCCTCCAGCCCTTTATCGGCAACATCGGGACGACGCCGACTGTCGAACTCCCCGATTCGCACAACGCGGGCGACTTCGGGCAGTTCCTCATCGGTGCGAGCCACGACTGGGGACTCCCCGACGAGGAGGCACTGGAAGCGCGGACGGACGGCCACCTGGACTCGAACGACGTCCGCCCCGGCGCGACGCTCATCTGTCCCGTCCGCGTCGAGGGTGCCGGCCTCTACGTCGGCGACCTCCACGCGAACCAGGGCGACGGCGAACTCTCGCTGCACACGACCGACGTCAGCGGGCGGACGGAACTCGAAGTCGAGGTCATCAAGGGCCTCGACCTGCCGGGTCCGTTGCTCCTCCCGAACGAGGAGGACCTCCCGCACATCGCGAAGCCGTACACCGACGAGGAGCGGGCGGCCGGCGAGGACCTCGCGGCCGCCTACGGCGTCGACCACCTCCACGACGCCGGGCCCATCCAGTTCATCGGGTCTGGCGCGACGGTCAACGACGCGACGCAGAACGCCTTCGACCGCGCCTGTGAACTGTTCGGTCTCTCCGAAGGAGAGGTCCGCTCGCGGTGTACGTTCACCGGTGGTGTCGAAATCGCTCGACTCCCGGGCGTCGTCCAGTTGTCGATGCTCGCCCCGATGGAGTTGCTCGAAGCGGCCGGACTCGCCGAGACGGTGAAGGCACAGTACGACCTCTGAGGATTTACGGAACCCCGCGCCGTCGACTCCCGATACGCCGTTTTTCTGTATTGTTCGTCGTCGGTCAGCCACCACGCATCGCCGGGAACAGTTGCATCGAGTCCGCGTCGGCGACGGACTCATCGAGGTCGACCTTCCGCTCGCCGACCAGTACGCGGACGCTCGGCCGCAGGGCTCCCTCGTCGTCGGTGAGATGCGCTCCGGCGCGCGGGTACGCGTCGACGAAGGCCTCGAGCACGTCGCGGACCGTCTCGCCCTCGGAGTCGACCTGTACCGTCTTCTCGCCGGTCGCAGAGCGGAGCGGGCCGTAGACGGTGAGTTCCATGTGGTCGAGTCCACCGACCGAACGCAGATAACAGTTGTCGCACCGTCTTCAACACGGCTCTGGTTTCGGTGCGAGTACGAATCCGAGAGACACCGCGGTTCCGATGAAACGTCCTCAACGATTTAAGACGATCAGAGCGCACACTTTATTCTCGTCGCGGTGACAGACTCTACCTGAATGGGGTATCGCCAGGCACTCGCCCTCCGCTGGTCGCGCCGCGACCGTCTCGCCGTCCTCGTCATCGCCGTCACCATCGCGTTCCTGACGGGGGTGACGCTCCTCGGGTTAGCGATGGCCGGGCAGACGACCGCCATCGCCGCCGACTTCGACTCCCCGGGGACCGTCGAGTCGTTCGACTCGGTCGCTGACGCGCGGGCCGCGGCCGGGAGCGGCGAGTACGTCCTCCCCGTCACTTCGGTCTCGCTCGACGGCGAACGGCGGACCGTCATCGGGATTCCCGCGCCGCCGCCCGAGGTGAGCATCCGCGAGCAGACCGTCGCCCTGCCGACGGGGAGCGACGGCGTGCTCGCGGCGACGACACAGCAGCAAACGGTACAGGGGTCGGTCGAGACGGCGTCCGGCACGCAGCAGATCACGCTCGCGCCGCGGCCGTCAGGGGACGTGGTCCCGGACGGGTGGTACGTGACGACTGCCGCGACGGTCGAATCGCTCGGCCCGACGGGGGCGTTCGTCCTCTCACCCGACAGTCCGGGGCTCGTCCCCTCGGGTGAGGCGGTGCCGCTCCTCTCCGTCCTCGCCTTTTTCGTCCTCGGGACGCGCCAACTGGTCGACCTCCTCCTCCTGACGAGCCTCGCGGGCGGCGTCCTCGTCGCGGTGACGACGTTCAGCGTCACCCGCGTCGTCGTCGAGGACCGCCGCGAGACCATCTCCGTCGTGCGGTCGACCGGGGCGTCGCCCCTCTCGGTCTACGCCATCTTCGGCGTCCGTGCCCTCTTGCTCACCGGAATCGGTGTCGCGCTCGGCTACGCGCTCGGCCTCGTACTCGTCCGGAGCGTGGTCAACGCCGCCGTCTTCGTCGGGGCACCGACCTCCCTCTCCGTCTCGGTCTCCGCGGAGGCGGTTCGACTGCTCGCCCCGACGAGCGCGTTCGTGGTTCTCCTCGGGGGACTCGCGGGCGTCGTCGCCGCTCGCCCGGCCGTCCGACCGCCGCCAGCGACTGTCGCGCGCCCCTCGACCACGCTACCGACGAGAGGTGGCTCCCTCAGCGAGGTCCGCCGACGGCTCCGGCCCACGCTCTTGAGTTGGGACGCGCTCGTCCCCTCGACGGCGACGCTCTCGGTGTTCGTCCTGTTCGTCCTCCTCATCGCGGCGTCGGGCGGCGCGCTCGCGTCTCTCACTCCCGACGACCAACAGACCATCACCGAGGCGGACGCCTCTCACCCCATCGAGAGCAAGGTCCCGGTCTCGTACGCCGAAACGCTCCAGCAGCAGGGCATCGCCGCGAGCCCCGAGATACTGCTCTTCGAGGTCTCCCGTGGCGAGCCGTTCCTCGTTCGCGCCGTCGAGTACGACTCGTACGCGTCCGTCTCGAACCCCCAACTGGTTCGGGGCCGCACGCCACAGACCGCCGACGAGGCCGTCATCGGTGCGGACCTCGCCCGGACGCTGAACGTCGGCGTCGGCGACACGCTCACGCTCGGGGGCAGCACCAGACCGGCGTTCACGCGCGTCGAACTCGTCGGCGTGTTCACCGGCGAGGGCGTCGAGGACGACCAGCTCCTCGTCTCGCTCGAAACGGGGAGCGCCTCACAGCCACCCGAGAGGGCGAGGTCAACTTCATCCGAACCGAGCCGATCGAGGCCGATGCGGGCGGCGGACCGACCCTTTCGATACTCGGTGTGACGGCGAACTCGAACGACGACGAGACGTCGCTCCGGCTCATCGTCCAGAACTACGGCCTCGCGCCCATCGACGAGCAAGTCACCGTACAGTTCGGCGACGACACTAGCGACCTCGACCTCGACCTTCAGCCCGGACAGACACGCGGGGTTTCGCTCACCTTCCCGCCGCGAGAGCCCGGTGAGTACGACCTCCGCGTGGCCGGCTACAGTCAGTCGGTGCAGGTCGGTTCGGGCGGGAACAACGCGCTGACCGTCGACCTCCCGGCCGAACTCCCCCCGGGGTCGGAGCCGCAGGTGACCGTCGTGCGCGGCAGCCAACCGGTCGCCAACGCGACGGTGCAGCTTCAGGGGCGCGAGGGGACGTGGACGACGAACGACGAGGGCGTCGTCCGCGTTCCGTTCCCCGAGGGGGGGAGCTACACGGTCGTGGCGACCCGTGGCGAGGAACGGGCACGCGCAGATGTCCGGGTGGTCGAGGGAGCCGAACGTCGGTTCACCGCGAGCATCCGCGTCCAGCCCTCGACGCCCTCCATCGCGACGCGCCCCACCGCCGTCGCCACGCTCAAGAACCCCTGGGAGCAACCAGTCACGCAGACTGTGACGCTCGTCCAGGGCGAGAACGCCGCCGAACGCGACCTGACCCTCCAGCCCGGCGCGAGCGCGGAGCACCGCCTCCAGCTCCCCCCGCGTGCGGCCGGCAGCTACACCGTGATGCTCTTGCAGAGCGGGCGGAACACCTCCGCGACGACGTTCGAGGTCCAGGGTGACGAACGGCTGGCCGCGGCGCTCGCCAGCAGCGGCCGGCAATCGAGCGGTGGGGGAATCGCTCAGGCGATCACCATCGTCTTCGGAAACATCCGGGTGCTGGTCGCGGCGATGGTCGCGCTCGTGGGCCTCATGACCGTCGGCGCGACGACGGCCTCGTTCGCCCGGAGTATCCACGCTGCCCGCGACGAGGTGGGCGTCCGCCGCGCCGTCGGTGCCTCGCCCGGAGGCATCTACCGACTCGTCATCGGCGACGTGCTCCGCGTGGGCGGTGCGAGCGCCGTCCTCGCCGTCGGTATCGCCAGCGCCCTCGTCTGGCTCCTGCTCTCGCTCGGCGAACTCCGCCTCTTCGGCATCGTCCTCCGCCCGACGTTCTCGCCGACGCTCCTGCTCGCCGCGGGCGGCTGTGCGCTCGCCCTTGCACTCCTCAGCGCCATCGTCGCCGCGTTCTCGCTCGTCTCCGCCGCTCCGGCGACGCTGCTCGCGCCGGTCTCCCGGGAGGCACCCAAGCGCCCAGATCGTCCGGGGATGACCCAGTCGGAGGTGGGGAGCGATGACTGACGTCGAGCACCACGGCTCGACGCGCGGGTCGACCGAGCCGAGAACGCGAACCACGACCGCGCTGGGCCACGGGCACGGCCTGGGCACGCGCGGTCGCCGCGGACTCGCCATCGCGTTCCTGCTGGCCGTCGCTGCCGTCGCGCGATTCCTCCCGCTGTACTGGAGTCCGCACCCGGCGACGACGGACGGCTTCCAGTACGCGTGGTTCGCGACCGAAGCGCTCCGGACGGGCGCGTATCCCATCCCCGAGTTCCGAGTCGACAGTTTCGTCTACACCGGCCTCATCGCGAGCGTCTCGGCCGTCGTCGGTGTGGACCCGCTCCGCGTCACCCAGCCGCTCTCGTCGCTCATCGGGGTCGGGGGTGTCTTCACGGGAATCGCGGTCGCCCACCGCGTCGCGAGCGAGTTCGACTGGCCGCGCCGACGCGTCTCGGCCGCCGTCGTCGCGACGGGGGCGTTCCTCGCGCTCGACGGCATCTACCTCCGCCGAACGATGGTCGCCGACGAGGAGGTGATGGCGTACGTCCTCATCCCGCTCTTGCTGCTCGCGTTGCATCTCTGGCTCGCCGATGGGCGCAGGACGAGACGCTGGGGGTGGTGCTCGGCCTCCTCCTCGTGACGATGCCGCTCTTGCACATCCTCTCGACGCTCGTCGCCGCCCTTTCGATGGTCGGCCTCGTCGTGGCCCACGCCGTCCGCAACCCGGGCCGTCGGACGCTCGTCGGCGGTGGCCTCGTCGCCGCCGGGTTCTGGCTCTACTTCGGGACCTACTACCAACTCGCCGCCACGGTGATGCAACTCGCGTACGTCGACCGCATCACGGCGTTCCCGGGGCTGTTCCTCGCGTGGGTCATCATCCTCGTCGTCGGCGTCGCGTGGGCGTGGACCACCTCGTCGCGGGCGCGCGCTCTCGCCGTGGTCGTTCCCCTTCTGGTGTTTTACGCCGTCACCGTCGTGAACGTCTTCATCGCCGTCTACCCGGGGACGCCGCAGACGCCGCTTTTAGTACTGGTTCCGGTGCTGTCGCTCGCGCTTCCGTTGCTCGTCGGGGCACTCGGCATGGGGCTCCTCTCGCCGCAGCGTCCTGCGGGTGCACTCGTGGTCGGCCTGCTCGCGGGACCGCTCGCCCTCCTCGGCTTCTCGCTGACCGCCGCGCTGACGCCCGAGTACGTCGGGACGGCGATTCGCGGTCAGACGTTCGGCCACCTCCCGCTCGCCATCCTGGTCGGCCTCGTCGTCGCCCGTCTGCTGGCTCGTGGCGTCGACACGGGTAGCGTGTCGCTCCCGGGTTCCCGCTCTGTCGTCCGCACGCTCGTCGTCCTCGTCGTCCTCGTCGCCACCGTCGGCAGCCTCCCGTTCGCGTACATCAATCTCGACACGGGGTCGTACCCGAGTACGACGTTCGACTCGGAGTTCCGGGGCGTCGCGTTCGCCTCCGAGCGGACGGAGGGGCCGTGGACCACCGACCACTCCCTCTCTCGGTCGGGTATCCACTACTTCCGGAGCGAGACGGGCGTGTCCGCGACGGCGAGTTGGGTCTCCGGCGGTGCGAGCCCGACGTGTCCCGTCTTGTCGCAGGAGTCGTGGACGACCACGGGCGCACACCTGTTCCCCTTCGCCCCGACACCGTCTCCGAGGAGCGATACGAGGAGTGGCTCGGGGGTCGGCAGGTCGTGTACGTGAACACGGGCCGCGACCCGGTGACGATTTCACTGCCGGTGGACCCCGCCGGGCAGGGGTGTTGAACTGCGCACACGACCACGACCGACGCGGATCTCTCTCCGAGAGAATTGACATCCTCTCATCCCTGAAGGGGTGGGCTGAGAGAGGTTGCCGAGTGATCGGGGGGACCGATCGGACGCTTCGCTTCGGTCATCGCTCCCGTTATGGACTGAGTTGATATGAAATAGCCAAATAAAATATCGTATCGGGTATTTTTGAACACACAATATAACTGTCCTTTCATCCCTCTCAGACACTCCTGAACTATACTCGCCTCCCCGTGAGTTTTTACGCCGGTGTGTTTATTCGTTTCAGGGGAGTCCAAACGGATGCAATCTATCGGTGGGGATATCCACGTTCTTCACGTCGACGACGAACCGGACTTCGCAGCGTTGGCGGGAGCCTTCGTCGAGCGAGAGGACGACCGGTTCACCGTCGAGTCCGCGACAAGTGCTGAAGCGGGGCTCGAAAGACTTGCCGACGGGCACTTCGACTGCGTCGTCTCCGATTACGACATGCCGGGAACGAACGGGCTCGAGTTCCTCGAAGCCGTCCGCGCTACGTATCCTGACCTCCCGTTCATCCTCTTCACCGGCAAGGGGAGCGAGGAGATCGCGAGTCGCGCGATCTCTGCCGGCGTGACCGACTACCTCCAGAAGGAACACGGTACCGACCAGTACACGATCCTGGCGAACCGGATTCGGAACGCCGTGGAGGGAGCGCGTGCGGAGCGTGAGCGCAGGCGGATGCGCGAGCGGATGGAACTCGCTCTCGAAGAGACCGAGTCGGTGATCTTCGAGATGGACTTCGAGACGGGTACGGTATCACGACACGGTGCGGTCGAATCGTTTTTCGAGCTGGATCCCGAGCGCATCTCGACCAAGCGGGAGTACTTCGAACGGTTCGTGCATCCGGACGACCGTGCACGGATTCGAGCGTCTTACGAGCGACTCCGAACGAGCGACCAGGACCACGCCGTCATCGAATATCGAACGAACCCGGACCTCGGGAGCGTGCGCTGGTTGCAAGACCATATGTACGTCACCTCGGATGACAGCGGCACCCGCGTGCTCGGGTTAGCCAGAGACATCACCGAGCGGAAGCAACGGGAACGCGAGTTAGAGCAGTACGAGGCCTACCTGCAGAACTCGACGGATATCGTCACCGTCCTCGACGACTCCGGGACGATCAAGTACGGGAGTCCGTCGATCACGCGGATACTCGGCTACGAACCGGGGGAACTGATCGGCGAACACGCGTTCGACTACGTCCATCCCGACGACGTCGATCGGGCTCTCGAGGCGTTTCGTGAGCTCGTTACCGAACCCGGAGCGACGCTTACCGCCGAATTCCGCTTCCGCACCGCTGCCGACGAGTGGTGCTGGCTCGAGGTTCGCGGGACGAATCAGCTCGACAATCCCGCAATCGAGGGTGTCGTGGTCAACAACCGTGACATCACCGAGCGTAAGACGCGCGAACAGGAACTCCAGCTGAAGGAACGGCGGTATCAGGCGGTTTTCAACGACCCGAACATCCTGGTCGGGTTACTCGATACCGACGGCACCGTCCGTGACATCAACCGGACGGCGATGGAGTACGTCGACGCGACGTCGGAGGAACTGATCGGAATCCCGTTCTGGGAGACGCCGTGGTTCGAGCATTCGGACGCGGTGCAGGATGACATCCGGACGTGGATCGATCGAGCAGCCAACGGTGAGTACGTCGAGTTCGACCTCGACCTCGTGCGACCGGATGGTGAACCGTACACTGTCGAGGGCGTCTTTCGACCAGTCCTCAACGACGTCGGCGAGGTCGTTTCACTCATCGTTTCCGACCGGGAGGTCACCGAACGCAAGGAGCGCGAACGCGACCTCGAACGGATCTGGGAGTTCTTCACCGAGGCCGAACGGCTCGGGAGTCTCGGCGCGTGGGAGTTCGATGCCGACGACAACGTCGTGTGGACAGACGGCACTCGTCGGATCCACGAGGTGGATGACTCGTTCGACCCTACCCTCGAGAAGGGGCTCTCGTTCTTCCACCCGGACGACCGTGAATCGGTCGAGCGAGCCGTCACCAGCGCGCTCGAGCGCGGCGAGAGCTACGACCTCGAAGCGCGACTGCTCACCGCCCAGGACAACGAGCGGTGGGTTCGAATCCACGGCAAGCCGATGGAAGATAGCGACACTTCGTCAGTGGTGCGCGGCTACATCCAGGACATCACCGACCAGAAACGGCGGGAGCAAGAACTGGACAGAGCGAAGTCACAGTTGGAGGCCGCGGTCGAAGCCGGTGAGGTCGCGACATGGGAATGGCATGTGCCAGAAAACGAGTTAGTCGCCGGTCCAGAATTCGCCAGGAAGTTCGGTGTCGATCCCGACGAAGCCCGTGACGGTGTCTCGCTCGACCGTTTCCTTCGATCGATCCACGAGGAAGACCGCGACCGCATCGAACGACGGATACAGGCGGTGCTCGACGAATGTGGCTCCTACGAGGAGGAGTATCGTGTGTGGAACGCTGCTGGTGAACTCCGCTGGGTCGTCGCCCGTGGACACGTCGCGTGTGACGACGACGGGACGCCGCTCAGGTTCCCCGGTGTCTTATCGGACATCACGGAGCGAAAGGAGACCGAGCGCGAATTGAAGCGGAAGAACGAACGACTCGACGAGTTCACGAGTATCGTGAGCCACGACCTTCGAAGCCCGCTGGCTGTGGCCGAGGGGAACCTCGAACTGGCTCGCCGGGAGTGTGACAGCGAGCGACTCGCCAGCATCCGCCGGGCGCACGAACGGATGCGAACGCTCATCGATGATCTCCTCACGCTGGCACGACAAGGCGAGAGTCTCCACGACGTGTCCGCTGTCGACCTCGCGGGGTTCGTGGACACCTGCTGGCGCACTGTCGAGACGGGCACAGCGACACTCTCGGTCGATATCGACCGAACCATCCGTGCGGACGAAAGCCGACTCCGACAGCTGTTCGAGAACCTCTTCAGAAACGCTGTCGTACACGGCGGTGCGGACGTGACGATCACCGTCGGTGAAATGGACGGCGGGTTCTTCGTCGAGGACGACGGTCGCGGCATTCCCGACGACCTGCGCGAAGAGGTCTTCGACGCCGGCTTTTCGACCGAAACGGGCGGGACCGGGTTTGGGCTCTCCATCGTCGAACAGGTGGCTGTCGCACACGGCTGGGAGGTCTCTGTGACGGAGGGTTCTCTGGGCGGCGCACGATTCGAAATCACTGGTGTCGCGTTCGTTGAGGACTAGGCCGGCTCTCGCATCTCTTACCGTGCAGAGCCTGGGTTCACGCCGTTGTTTTCAGCATCCAGGGCGCGACGGTCAGTCGGACGACTGGGGTGTGCGGCTGTCCGTACCGCCGACTGACTCCGACTCGCTTCTCCGTCCGAGGCCCATCCAGCGCCGACGAACAGGCGACCGGAGCGCGTCCGAGTCCGAGTCCGAGTGCTCGACCCGACTCGAAACGGAGCGAAACGAGCGTTTCGACACGAGCGGAGGTTTTTGCCACCGCCGACTCGCCAGAACCGGGCCACCCGAGTCGAATTCTCAGGAACTCGGAAGTGTAGCCTCACTTTTTTATCAGAATACACACAGTAACTACCATGGCCGCAGAATCGACCGCAGTGTCAGGCAGCGACTCGCTCGTTAGCTTCCCCTCACACCCGATCGGCTACGTCGCGATCCTCGCCGCGCTCGTGACGGCCGTCATCCACCTCGTCCTCGGTCCGCGTGTCATGGGCTTCAGTCAGACGCTCGGTATCCTGTTCATCCTCAATGGACTCGGGTTCCTCGGCGGGGTCGTCCTCTTCCTGAGCCGGTACTGGCGACGGGAACTGTACCTCGTGGCCGCCGGCTACGCCCTCGTCACGATTCTCGCGTTCTTCGCGTTCCAGGGCTTCGGTGTGGACGCGTTCTACAACCGTGGCGGCCTCAATCAGATGGCCGTCACCGCGAAGGCAATCGAACTCGTGCTCGCGGTCTGTGCCGGGTATCTGTACACGAACACCCCGCCGTAGCCTGTTGGAGTCCGCCAGTAGCCTCCAGTCCAGTCACTCACGAGCGCCTTCCATCACCAACTCCTTCAACAGGCTCCGCTTGAACAGCGGGAACTCGATACCGCTCCGTCTGTCGGCAGGGTCGGTCCGACACAGGGCACCCCAGCGGCCGTCGTACCCCTGTATCGGCCGACCCTCATCGTCAGTCACTTCGGGTGTCGTGGGCCACCATCGCTGCTCCCGTCGGTCGACGATCCGGTCGCTCACTTCTCCAGTCCAGGGCCGAACGTCGGTCGCGGTGAACTCGCTTTGCAACTGCGACACGAGGTGTTCGGGTGCCAGAACCACGCCGTAGTCGTCCTCGGCGGCCGTCTGGTCCGTCGCGTCTCCAGCGTCGACACCACTCCCCCCGCCAAGGACGCCACCATCCCCGTCACCGTTTCCATCGCCGTCGAGGTCGACACTGGACTGACTGGCCTCGATTCCGGCGGAGACAGCACCGACTCCGGCACCCAGTGCAGCCCCGGCGCCTCCAGCGATGGCGGCGCCCGCGCCAGCCCCGGCTGCGACCTTCGCCAGCGTGACCGCCGCGTCGCGCGCGTCGTCCGCGACCTCTTCGGCCACCTCGACCGTTTCGTCAGCTTTCTTGTTCACTTCCGACGCCACTTTCGCGGCCCCTTCGACGGCCTCGCACGTCGTATCGCTGAGATCCGACGAGGGTGGCGACTTCTCCCCCGCTGTCCGGTAGTTGTTGTGACTGCCACGTGCGACGTAGACGACTGGGTGGGTTCCCGCTCTCCGACCGACCTCCTGCCAGCGGTCGACCTCCATCCGCGGCCGGAACGTTCGCTTCGCGACGTCGATGTCGAGCGATTCGAGAACGCCCTTGCCCCGCCGACCGAAGCCGACGTACAGCGGTTCGGGGATTCGGTCGTGATCGACGTCGAGGTCACCGTCCTCCGCGATGTCTTCGAGCAGACTGAGCCACCCTTCCCGGTGGACGACGACGCCGACCGCCGTCCAGTCCCCCTCGTAGTTCCCGTGTCGGCCGACACCGGCGACCCGTTCACACCCGCGCGTCTCCTCTTGATGGACGGGATACAGGAAGTAGTACCAGACGACGAGGACGCTCCCGCTGAACAGTGTCTTCAGGTTTTCGAGGCTCACCGCGTCCGAACTGCGGACGAGCAGTTCTTCGAGTTCGTCCAGGTCGACGACCTCGGCCGAGTACCAGTCGACGACAGGACGAGTTCCGTCCTCCGTCTCTTCTCTCCACGACTGGTACTGGTCTCGTGCCGCGTCGATGCTGACCTCGCGGTTCGCGGTCTCCTCGGTGACGTCCGTCGTCCACGGCGGAACGATCCACTCGTCCGTGTCTCGTTTCCACCCTGTGGTGTCCAGCCAGAGGAGTCGCTCGTCGCCGCTCGTGAGATACTGTGGCCGGTTCAGGTCGTCTCGTTCGCCGATGTAGACCGGATCGGACGGCCCGCTGTCGCTCGGGTCGGTGCTGAGGTTGGACCGCTCGATGAGTGGTTTGCGGGGGAACGACTGCTGGCCCGAGCAGTCACCCCAGTTGTCCTTCGCGTGTATCGCGTCTCCACTCCCCGGCTCCGTACACCACATGGCACACGACTCCATGTAGACGCGCGGGTTCACCGGCGTGAATTTCTCTCGGGGATGGAGGACGAGAATCGGTTCGTAGGTCGCTGCGAGCGTCCGCTTCTGTTCGGGTGAGAGTTGCATTGGTGAGCCTCCTTCGCGTTCAGGTCTCCGGTGCGTCCGGCCCTCCGAACACCTCGTACACGAGGTCGAGATACGAGACGAACTCGGGGTCACACTCCGCGAGCCGATGGCCGTCTCCGGACTGGAGCCACTCTTCCGCTCCGTACTCCTGATAACACGCCCAGAGCGTCCGTTGGAACTCCCGGATACGAACCTCCCCGACCAGTTCTGCCAGCCACGCGAACCACTCCTCGAGGAGATCACGCATCGCAGCGCCCGCGATGGCGCCACAACACCACAGGTCCTGGTAGCGGCTGACGAACTCTCGGTGCGTCTGTCGGGCGGCGACGCCCTGGCTTCGCACCGCTCGCACGAGGCGCTCGACCTCCTGCCAGATGCAGTTCATCGTCTTGATCAGCGCCAGCGACCGGTCCGGGTCGTCTGCGGCCTCGCCCATCCGGTCGAAGACCGCCTTCCAGCAGGCGCGTTGCTCGCTGTCCAGCGGTCGGCAGAACAGTTGGTCGAGCCCCGCCTCGGGGTCATACTTCCACACCTTCACGTCGTCGATGAGCCCCGAGAACGTGTACCGACCGTCCCCGACCCAGTGGCCGATCTGGACTCCTTTCGGCTGGACCGACCCGACGCCGGCGTACAGGTCGTCGTTGACGGCGACGAGTTCGCCGTCGATGTACAACTGGAGCGAGGAGACGCCGTCGTGGAGATACGAGAGCCTGACCCACTCGTCGGTCGGCACCGTCCGCGTCGTCCCGTCGGGCGAGTCGTCCTCGCTGTTGGCGCCGTGCCACGTCGGGTCCGCGTCCGCGCGCGGCGGGGCGAGTATCGTCCCGATGAGGGTCCCATCGGGCTGGATGTAGAAGGCGAAGCAGCGGTCACCCTCGATGAGGTTTCGCCGCTGTCCCAACTCGTCCAGTTTCACCCACAGTTCGAGCTTCAGCGCCCGTAGTCGTTCCCACACGGGTCCCGTGGGGACCGTCACGTCGCTACTCGGCTGGGTGTACTCGAGAGCCCCCGTCTCTGCGGAGCGCCCGTCGGTGACGTGCTGTGTGTCGGTCCGCCGGCCGTGGGTGTCGTTCCCGGAGACGTCGATGGCATCACCGTTGAGTTTGTACGTGTGATGGAGTATCTGTGTGAACATCGGTTGTCTCGTGTCGGTCGGTGGTTGACAGTGCTGTGCGCTGATCTGCCATGAGTGATGAGAACGTATCGCATACACACGCTCGTAAATCGTGACGCTACGAGCGTAGGGCGTCGTTCCCGCGGTGGCGAGGCGGTGGAAGGGAAGTCGCGTCCGTCAGGGGCTCCACTCCCACTCCCAGGTGGTGTCCGCACCGGGTCGCTGCGTGGGCTTCGGGTCGGTGAGCCACAACTGGGCGTCTAGCGGCGTCAGAAGGCTGCTCCCGCCCTGGACGCCGATCGCCTCGTCGTCCTTCGTCAACCGCACCTTCGTCTTGATCGTGCTCTTCATCGGGGCCAGGTCCAGTACGACGGCGTGGACACCCGACGTGTACTCGTTGGTCGTCGCCACGCCGAACTGAATGTCGCCCATGACGCCGTGCCACGCCATCTCGGCCATCGGTCCGTCGGTCTCGAAATCGAGCCAGTCCGTCGACGTCGGCCCCTCCGGTGGCGTGTTGAGCCAGATTCCGACGTGGATTCCCCGGAAGAGGATCTTCCCTTTCAGCGTCTGCGGGTTCTCCTCCTCCCGGTTCTCGAGGATAACGTCGATGGTCTTCTGCTTGAGCGCCTGTTCGATCAGTCCCTCTCCCGAGACGAGTTCCTCGAGCGTGTTCTTCGGTTCGAAATCGAGTCGCATCCGCCACTTCGTATACTTCTTCTGGCCTTCCGGGTCGACCGGCGTCTCCGGCCGGTCGATCACCGGGACGGGCGTGTACGCACGGTACTGCAGGACGACGCTCCGCTCGGCGGGGTCTTCGATGGGGCCACCAGCGTCGACCGGTTCGGACTCCCCGACGCCCGTTACGTCTAGGATGCGGTGTGCGGGGAGTCCGAGTTCCTCGACGAGGAAGTCACGTACGGCCTTCGCTCGGTCCTCCGAGAGTTGCTGGTTCTCGTCAGCGGGCCCAGTTCGACTGGCGTGGCCTTCGATGAGCGGGATCTTCCCGTCTTCGAGAACGGGCATGAGCTGATCGCGGAGGAAGGACTTGTGCTGTTGTTTGAGCGACGACGAGCCCACGTCGAAGTCGGCCAGAAGCACCTTGCCTTTCACCCACTGGTCGCCGTGTTCGACGTCGAACTGCTTCACCGTGGGGAAGTCGCGACCGGAGGCGGGCGATTTCGTCTCGTCGGCGTTGTGAAGACGCTTCGTGCTGCGTTCGTGGTCTTCCTCACTGTAGGACCCCTCGTCGCGGGCCTTGTTCTGCGCCCGCTGGAGGTCCCGAACCCTCACCGGGTCCGCCTTCCGGTACGCCTCGTTGGCGGCGTTCTGGACGGCATCGCGTGCCGCCTCGAACGCGGCGGACTGCGACCCGCCGCCGCCACCGCCGCTCCCGCCTCCTCCGTCGCTACTGCTGGCACCGCCGCTGCCACTGCTTCCACTCCCTCCATCGCCGGAAGCGCCCCCGAGCATCGACGAGAGTGCCTCGAGCGTCTGCTTGCGGGCGTCGCCGGATTCGGTGAGCGCCTGCTTCGCGAGCGTATTCGCCGCGTCGACTGTCTCGCTCCCGAGCGACATATCACGGAAGATGTCGGGCGTCGCGAGGAGTTGGAGCGCCTGTGACAGACCCGTCGGCTGGGGCGCGCTCGGGGGTTGCTGGAGACTCACTGTCGACTGCGGAACGGTCGGCTGCAGTTGCTCGTCGGACTGTCGCGACCCGGGGGAGACGCCCGTGATATCGGGCGCCTCCGTCTGACAGCGACTCCGCTCCGTGGGCATCCGGTCGAGGTCCCGCATCTCCGTCGCGTTGCAGTGCGACAGCAACGTCTCCGCGTACACCCCGCGGGTGGGGAGGCTCACGAGCTTGCTGCTGCGGAGGTCGTCGTCGGTCACCTCCTCGTAGTTCTCGAGTTGGTCTTGGTCGAGCAGTCGGAACGCGACCGAGTTCCCCACCACCCCCAGCGGCTCGTTCTCGATGAGGTCGAGCAGCGGAACCAGTTCCGTCGAGCCGTTCTGCCTGATCGGATAGCGGTACGGCTGGAAACGAAGCGCACGCTTGTCGGGGTCTTCGTTCAGCCAGAGCCGCCGCAGGTACGCCATCCGGTTGGCCTGGACGTGGTTGATGAGTTCTTCGACCTTGCTGTAGTCCTCGTACCGACGGGTCTCCGTTTCGAGGATGTCCGGCTCCCGGACGTGGACGTTCGACCGACGGAGCGACGTATCGTCAGCCGTCAGCGTCTCGTCGACGTTCGACTCATCGAGGAGCTGGTACGACTGCGACTGCGGGAGCGACTCCATCGGGTCGGTGTGACCCGTCACGCGGAAGCGGTCGACGTCGTACTTCCGCGCCTTCTTGACCTCCTCGGTGAGGGGTGCGTCGTCCTGACCGGTGAAGAACTCACCGACCTCGCCGAGCGCGTCTCCGAGGTCGTCGACCGTCTCGCCGACGCTCTTGACGACCGTCTTCGTCGCCTTCTCCGGCGCGAAGTTGATCTCGAACGCGCTGATGGCTCCCGCGTCGACCGGGGGTGAACTGAACGAGGCCACTGCCGACCCCTCGGTCGCCTCGTCGTGCCGGAGACTGACCGTCTGCCCGTTTGTCGTGTGGACGAGAATGCTCACCCCGGGGCGCCACGCCTCCCGGAGTTCGACTGTCCAGTTCGAGATGGTGACCGTTGGCTTCGATGCCTCGTACACCTCCGGCGTGTGGACTAAGCGATACAGCGCGTCGAACGCGTCGTCGTACTCGGCCGGCACCATCTCGCGAAGCGACTCCGCGTGCTGGTCGAGCCACCCGACGAGCGGCGACTCCTCTCGGGGATCGGTACGGTCCATCACGGCCGCGGTGGCTTCCAACACCGTCTCGAAGAACGCTCCACGGTCGAAGTGCTCGGCCTTGATGTTGTAGTTCCCAAACAGGACGTTCTCGTCACCCTGGATTCGGCGCCGAAGATCCGCCCACGCCTTCGTAGCGAACTTCACCGGGTCGTCCTCGACGATGTAGATGTCCGACTCCTCGTCGATGAGGTCGCGTCCCGCCGTGAGGACGGCCTCCTGAATCTCGTTGATCGCTGTCTGTCTCTCGTTGACCAACTGCGTGTCACCGATCTCGTCTTGTCCCGACTGTGAGAGGAACGAGTCCATCCGGTTGCCGACCCGTGTCGCGACGGTCGCGAGCAGCGAGATACGCTCGGTCTCGTCGATCACGAACGCACTGAACGCTGGCGGGTCGTTCCACAATGCCACCGGGATTTCGTAGGGGATCATCAACACCTCGGTCTCCCGTTCGAAGTCCGTGTGGACGTTGTAGTGTTCGAGAACCTGGAAGTACTCGACGGTCAGCGCGTGGTTGCGGTTGTGGTTCTCGACCGACCGGGTCCGGACCTCGTCGCGTTCGACCTCCTGTGACTGGGTGACGACGGTCGAGCGGAGCGACCGCATACTCGACGCCCCCTGGACCACGTTGTCGACCAGGTTGTGGACGGTGCTTGCCTGGAGCTGTCGGCGGCCACCGGTCTGACTGGCCGAAGCCGCCGCACCGCCGCCGATGCTGAGTCCGACCGATCCGAGAACTCCCTGGGCCACGCCAGCGAGGCCACCGCTCACGCCGACACCGCCCTGCACCGACCTGCTCTTCCCCCACTGTTTCTCCTTGACCATCCCCTCGACGATCTCCTCGATCATCCGGTTGCGGTGGAGTTCGTGACGCTTCTGCTCGCTCACGCCCGTCCGCTCCTGTCGCCGCCCTCGCTCCGTCCGTGACCACTCGACGATAGCGACCTCCGTCGACTCACAGGGCGCGAGCGTCAGCGAGTGCAGCAGTTTCCCGAGGCTGTGACCCACCCGCGTCCACGACTGCTTGTAGACGTTCAGCGTCCCGAACGTCGGTGTGCTCGCGTGGTGGAGATACGACCGCTCCTCCTCAGGCAACTCCGCTCTGTCGGGCGGGAACGCCGGCGAGAGCTCGAAGGGAATCTGTCCGTCGAGGACGTTCTCGCCGCTCGGTCTGTCGACGGCGGTCTCCTCGAGCGACTCCGGTTTCAACCGGACCAGTTGGTTGAAGAAGTTCTCGTGGACGTCGACCTTCGCGGTGAAGTCGATCGAGCAGGTCCCGTTCTCCTCGACGACCTTCGGGTTGAACAGTTCGGGCGCGGTGAGCAGGTCGTCGATGTCCGGTGGGAGCGGGAACACCTGCTCGTCGAAGCCGTCGAAGACGGAGTCGGGGATGTCGAGCATGCCACGCTCGAAGCCGAGGTTCAGCGCGTTCGACCCGTTTCCGAGGAGCGACGACGGGTCGACGGTCGTCTGTTGTCCGCCGGTGGTGGGGGTGAACGTCACCGACTCCGCGGTGTTCAGGTCGACGCCAGAGAGGTCGACCGTCGTGAATCCGGTCGGTCCCGGAGTGGCCTTGATCGTCTCGGTCTCTCCCTCGACAGACGTGACGGTGATGTTCATCGGAACCCCACTCACGGGCTTTCCGTCGGAATCGAGGAGACGGAACTTCGCGCGCTCGCTCCGGGACGGGAGGGGATCGGTCGGGAGGTCGATGTGGTCACGCCACGTCCCGGTGACCGTCTCCTCCGACCGGTCGACGACGGGAATCGTCGACCCGCCCTCGTCACCCTCTGTAGGACTGTCGTCGTGGCTCATGCGGACTCACTCCCTCGCTCGTCGTGCCGTTCGAGCACACCATCGTCTCGGCGTTGCGTCGTCCCGACTTCGTGGTCGACCCACGGTCGCCACGCTCTCGCACTCGCCCCTCGCTGGCGTCCTCCGTTTCGATCCCCGCGGTCGGTTCTCCTGTGCTCGGTTGCGATTCTTGTAAACCATGGCTCCCTCCGATGAGGGACCCGGCTACATCCGGAAAGAAACAGACGCTACGAGTGTAGCGTCGAGACACGGCCGACGATCGACCGCGTACGTATCGGGACGAACGCGTGTTCAGCAGTCAGAGCGGTTGGTCCTCGCCGAAGTAGACCGACAGCAACTCGGCCTGTGCCTTCCGGAGGTGGGCGTGGAGCGTTGGTCTGGAGATGTCGAGCAGTTCCGCCACCTCGTCTGCGGTGCTCTCGCGGGGCCACTCGAAATACCCTGCCCGGTGTGCGGTCTCGAGTGCCTGTCGCTGACAGTCGGTGAGGTCGACCGGGAAGTCCTTCGAGAGCCACGCGGTCCGCTCGATCGGTCGTTCTCGACAGCGTTTCGCGGCGAGATGCAGTTGGGGGAAGTCCGACCGGACCCGCTCGACGAACTCGCTGCTCCCGACCGCCCGCGGAACCTCGACGACGAACTGCCCCTGACTGTCTTCGGCGGTCATCGACGTGATCCGCCCGCCGAGTCGAGCGATGGTATCGAAGAGCGGTGACCGCGTCGTCACCGCGACGATGCGTCTGTCGCCGTTCGTCCCCACGAGGCGACTCGTCTGCACGGTCGAGCGCTCCATCGCCGCGTCTCGAAACCGCTCCGCGTCGTCGGTGGGGACCGAGACGTAACACAGCCACAGCCGTTCGCCCGCGTCGACGTACCCAGTGAGCGAGAGGGAGCCGAAGAGTTCGTCGGACGTGTCCATGAGTACCCCCACCGGGGTACGGGCGTGAAACTCGAGTTCGATGACCTGCCCGGCGAACAGGAGTCGGTGGGTTCGAACCGCGTTGATCGCGAAGCCGATGGTCTCGCCGAGTATCTGGAGGGTCTGCTGTTCGCGTTCTGTGAACCCGAGCGGGCGATCCGCGTACACCGCGAGGATCCCGTAGACGGTTTCGCCGGAGACGAGCGGGATGGCAGCCGCGGACCGAACCCCGCGCTCCAGTGCGGCGTCCCGCCACGGCTCGAACGACGGGTCCGAGCGGACGTCCTGACTGACCTGCACCTCACCGGTGTTGAACGCTCGTCCACCGGGCCCACCACCGGTGTCTGCCCCGTCAGTCCTGACGACGATGCTCTCGACGTAGTCGTCGTCGACGCCCGCACAGACCTGCGGGACGATTCGGTCACCGCTCGCGTCAGGCTCGCCGATCCAGGCGAACAGGTACAGCGACGACGTCGCCAGCCGGTTACAGACGGTCTGTCTGATCACCTCCAGTGACCGTGTCCCGACCAGTTCGCGAACGATGTCGAAGAGGAGTTGGTTGATCCGGTTCAGCGTCTCCAGTTCGTCCCGTTGTCGTTCCAGTCGCTGCTCGCGTTCCTTGCGTGCGGTGATGTCACGGACGACGCCGACAGAGCCCGCGAACCCCTCATCCGGTGAGGGGTGGAGTCTGAACCGCGCCTCGGTGTGGATCGGCGTGCCGTCAGCGGGCTCGTAGGTTCCCTCGATCGTCCCCGTGCCAGTGTCGCCCGCGACGACGCGCTTGCGAACCTCGTTCGCGAGGCGCTTCTCGGCCTCGGCGTTGAACAGCTCCATCACGTCCGTCCCCAGCAACTCCTCCTCCGAACGGCCGAGCATCTCACAGAGTGCCTCGTTGACGAACGCGAATCGTCGGTCCTCGTCGAGCGCGTAGATGCCGTCCTGGACCGTCTCGATGATGGTCTCGTAGCGCTCGCGTCCCTGCTGTCCGGCCCAGTCCTCGGCGCGCTCGTCCACTCGATTCGGCCGTTGTCGCCCGGGAGTCTCGCCAGAGGAACTGTCCCGAACGACGCAGACGACACGGCCATCGCTCGTATGCAGCGAGAGGTCGACTGGAACGTCCGTGCCATCACACCGTGTGCCGACAGCCGACCCACACCACTCACCGCTGTTCCGTGCTCGATTCAGCACGTCCTGTGACGTCACCGTCTCACTCGTCGGCCGATACAGGTCCTCCCAGACGCGCCCGACGAGGTCGTCGGCCGTCTCGCACCCGTGTATCGTCACGAGTCGCTCGTTCACAAACTCGTACTGGTTATCGCTGACGACCCCCACGCCGTCGATCGATGCAGCCGCAATCGTCGCCCCATCGACGGTGCACGACGCATCGGTCATATGTTAACATGAATACACCAACAAATCAAGATTGGCACGGACGGTCGACGGAGCGGTACCGGTTGCGGTTGTACACTACCTCATCGAACGTCTCGTCACCCGTGCGACGACGCGGCTCGTCCCGAAACCGGTCACGCTCCGCTCGCGGACGACCGCTGTCGGAGCTTCTCGACTGCCCACCCGCCGACTGCGCCGCCGAGATAGCCAGCCACCGCTCCGATGCAGACGACGGCGACACCGACGAAGACGACGGATACGACGGCGACCTGTGACGACAACGCATCTCCGCGTTCGACGATACCCCGGAGAAACCAGCCGAGTCCCGGCAACGCACCGACGAGACCGGCACGGGTTCCTGCAGACTTCGCCGCTGCGGCGTCTCGCTTTGCGAGGTAGCCGGCGACGAATCCGCCGACCGTCACCATGTTGAGTGAGAAGTGACTCTCCGTCCCGGCGTACCAGTAGAGGCCAACGGTGAGCGGCATCGAGACGATTCCACCGATGAGGGCGTACCTCCACGTCCGGGGGACGAAGTCGGGGAGGACGCCGTCGGACGTGTTCACTGGTCGGCGACGGTGTTGCCCAGTGGCTGGGACGTCACCGACCCGTCGAAGCCGTCCTCGTCGTCGTCTCGAAGCTGCAGGTACGCGGCCGCCATAATTCCGTAGAGCAAGACGAACAGGACGCTACTGATCGTGTTGGTGACGAGGTCGCCGACGACCGGCGAGCCAGCCAGGTCGAGCACCGACCCGACGGCTCCGGTCACAGCACCGATGACGCCCGAGAGGATCACGACGACGGTGAGTTTCAGCCGGTTCCCCCGTGACAGTCCCCAGCTTCGCTTGAGTGCGTCGACGAACCCCCTGTCTTCGACGCTGACCGCGAAGATGAAGAACAGGAAGCAGACGGCGAGGAATATGCCGGGGAGGAAGAACAGCATCAGGCCGACCGTGACCGAAACCGTGACGATAGCTCCGCCGACGAGCATCGAGAGCGTCGCGCGTCCGAGTCGGCGCGTGAACAGGTCCGCAGGGAACGTGGAGAGTTCGGGCAGTGGTCGGGCGAGCGCCCTGGACAGCCCCACGAAGTAGACGGAGCTGAGGACGAGCGTTGCGAGGAACAGCGCGGTGGCGACAGTCCCCGAAACCGGGAGGGTGAGTCCGATCGTCTCTCCGAGTTCACCGGCCGCTTCGGGAGGGACGAAGCCGACGACCGCCGTGTTGATCGATACTTGGACGAGCAATTGAATGACGAGCAGTCCGGCGAACAGGATACCGCCGGTTCGGGTGAGTACCCGTCTGATACCGTCGCTGAACATCCGGCCGAGTTGGAGGGCCATGTGTAAGATGCTCCTCCCCTCGTGAATGTAAATATGGCTGAATGTTAAAACGAAATTTCAGCGTAATGTATGGTGGAGCCCCCGACCTCAAGGAGCGAACGAAGTGAGTGAGTAGGTCGGGGAGGAAACCGTCATGGGGACTACACCAACCACATTCAATGGCCGACTGACTCCCCTTCGAATCATTATAAATATAAAGACAAGAGCTACGTCTGAAACACGGATGGAGGTACGTCGCACCGTTCCGGTCAAGCTCAACGTGGCCGACAGCGATGCTAACCTCCTCGAAGAAACCATCTCCGAGTTCCTGTGGGCCGCCAACTACGTCGTAGACCACGCGTGGAAAGGCGAGTACAAGACTACGAGCAAAGCCGAACTCCAACGGGAAACTTTACTCTCCCGGCCACGACGGGCGCGACGAACGACCCCAGCCACCCGGCCACGCTCGCGAGCGAGACTGCCGTCCCGGCGACACTGGTGTCGACGAACTCCTGGATGGACTGGTACAGCAGTCCGATCTGGAGCTGGATGAACACCCCGCGAGAACGAGCATCGCGACCAACACGGCGACGGTGGTGCTGTAGAAGATGGCGACAGCCGCTCCCACTGCACCGGCGAACGAGGTGGCGAAGACGGGCCGTCGCCGCTGGCCCAGTACCCGATCCGACAGCCACCCACCTACGGGTCGGGCGAGGATTCCGACGGCCGGAAACAGCGCGACGAACGAGCCGCTCTCCGCCAACGACACGCCGAACCGACGCGTGATGTACGTCGGCATCAGCGAGTTGAACACCATGTACAGCGAGTAACCGAGCATGGTGATGGCCACCACCGTCCAGACATTCCGGTTCCCGAACACCCGTTTGAAGTCGGAGCGAGTGGGCACCTCGGAGGCCGTCTCGAACCGTGAGACGCGGCCGACCGCGAGGGAGAACGTGACCGACGTCAGCAGCACCGCCCCGCCGAAGACGGGAAACACCCCCGGCCACCCAACGACGCCGGCAATGCGGGGCGCACCGAGTTGCCCGAGTGCGTACCCCGCCGGATAGCCGGAGATGAGCACCGACGTCGCCGTCGCGCGCCGGTTCGGTGCAACGGTACTCGAGACGATGTTGATACTGACCACCCACAGCACGAACATCCCGACGCCAGCGAGCAACCGCGAGGCGACCAGCAGCGAGACGTCCCCCCCGACTGGCAGCGAGCCAGTCGCCGACACTCCCGCCTAAGAGAACGGCCGCTGCGACCGGCACCACCGCGCGGGTCTCGACACGGTCGAGATACACACCGACCGGGATGCCGATCACCGTTGCCGCGACCTGTGGCATCGAGACGAGTGCGGCGGCCGTGGTCTCGGTGATATCGAGGTCTTCCATCACCAGCGGGAGGATGCTGGCTGGCGCGATGAGATAGGCACCGACGAACAGGAGCATGACCCATCCGGCCGCGAGCGTTAGGCTCCGCCACGCCTGACTCCCGCCAGAACGACGGCCGTCAGCCAGTTCGGTCACACCCACACCACCGTTAGCCGGAGCCGAAAATGAATTCCATCGGTCGCGACTGACGGTTCCAGGTCCGGCATCGATTTCAACTCGTTCTTGTGTGGTCGAAATCACCGAGGAAACGACAGCGAGCGCGGTCGCCAAGCTCCTGGCGGAGAACGGTATCGGCTCAGCGGTTGTCGTTGGCCTGGAGAGTGGCCTTCCGGATTAGCTGTCCGGTCGAGGCATGGATTCGACCTCTTCGATTCGCGCACCCAGCGAGCGTCCTGCCTCCGATGCCCTCCGAGCTATGGAAGGCCTCGTCCACATCGAGACGGCAGAGAGCCAACGGCTGATCCTCGTGTCCGACGACGGTCGACAGGGAGAGACGATCGACCTCCGACCGTCGGATCCAGTGACGATCCGGTACTGACGACCTGAGCCTCTCCACCCACTCTGATCAGTCGGAGCCTTCGTGAGCGCGAGCAAGAACGAGACGGCCGTGACAGAACCCGTCTCGACGCGCGACAGGATTACGTACCGTGGGGAGATATTCACTCCCATCAATGGCTAACCCGGTCCTCCAGGGTACCGACCTCGTCGTCGAGCGCGCCGGCGAGCGGATCCTCGACGGCGTCTCCATCGCGGTCCCCGCCGACGCGACGCTGCTTATCCAGGGACCGAGCGGTGCGGGGAAGACGACGCTGTTCAACATACTCGGACTCTTGGACGTCCCCACGAGCGGGTCGCTCGTCATCGACGGGCGCGATGCGAGTTCCCTCTCGGAGAGACAGCGCGCCGTGTTGCGAAGAGACCTCATCGGCTTCGTCTTCCAGGACTTCCAGCTCATCCCCGACCTCACGGTGCGAGAGAACGCGGCGCTCCCACAGGAGCACGCGGGCGAGCGCGACGACGCGTGGCTGAACCGACTGTTCGAGGCGCTCGGCATCTCGGACCTGACCGAACAGTACCCACCGACGCTCTCGGGCGGGGAGAAACAGCGCGTGGCCATCGCGCGGGCGCTGGCGAACCGTCCCGCCGTCGTGCTCGCCGACGAGCCCACGGGACAACTCGACCCCGACACCGCCGAAGCCGTCCTCGACCTCCTGTTCGAGACGAAGGCACAGGCCGGGACGGCGCTCGTCGTCATCAGCCACGACCGTCAGCTCACGGGCCGGTTCCCACAGACGCTCACCCTCCGCGACGGCAAACTGTTCGAAGAACGCCGCGCCGCAGAGCAAGGACCATAGCACGGGTGAGGAACGCAATGTCCCCGTCTTTGCTTGTTGCCCCCCACCCGTCGCCCTCCCCGGTCGCCTCACCTACCCACCGACGACCAGTTCACGCTGCCCACGCCAGCACGCGACACCTCGACAGACAGCGATGAGTTACGCTCGCGTCTTCCTCCGGGGCTGGTCGCGACGCGAGTGGCTTACTGTTCTGGTCGTCGCCATCACGACGGCCTTCCTCCTCGGGACGGCGCTCCTCTTGGCGAGTGCGGGCGCGTACACCGAAACGCTCGAAGACGACCTCTCGGGGACCGCGACCGTCGCCGAGTACGACTCGCTCGCCGCGGCACAGAGTGCCGCTGGGGAGGGAGACGTGGTCGTCCCGCTCGCGACAGCGACCGCCGACGGCGAGGATGTCACGGTCGCGGGTATCCCACCCGATGCACCGGACATCCTCTCGGGGGCCTCCGTCGACTGGCGACAGGCGCGCTTCCCGAACGTCGAGAGGGGCGCGGCCGGTCCCGTGAGCGAGACGCGGACGGTGAACTTCGTCGGGCAGCAAGCCAGTGTGCAACTGTCGGTTCGGCCCTACGCCGAGGCGGCAGCGGGCGAGGACCCCCGCACCATCCTCCCGCCGTGGTGGTACGCCGCCCCCGCGTCGGACGTGGAGGAACTCGGGGTGTCGAGCGTCCTCGTCTTCGACAGCGACGGTGGCATCGCTGGTGCGGTGCCGACCGGCCGCCCCGCCCCACCGGGGACGCCACTGCTCGCGGCGTTGCCGTTCCTGCTCGCGGGCGTCCGTGAGTTGCTGACGGTCCTCTCGGTTGCGACCATCGGCGGTGGGGTACTCGTCCTCGTCGTGGTCTACAGCGTCACCCGGATGTCCATCAGGGATAGACACGATGACATCCGGGTGGTCCGCTCGACGGGCGGGTCGCCCCGAAGACTGTTCGCCGTCCTCTGTGCGCGGGCCGGCGGACTCGTTGTCACGGGTGTCGCGCTCGGCTACGCGCTCGGAGTGGTGTTCACGAACGCCGTGACGAATTTGGCGGTCGTTGCGGGATTGCCGGTGAACCTCACGGGGACCGTGACGCCCGCAGTGGCTCGGCTGTTGCTCACCCTCTCCGGCGTGTTGATCCTCTCGGGGCTCGTCGCGGGCGCGCTCGCGGCGTGGCCGACCGTGCGGACCCCGCCCGCGCAACTCCGTCTCCGCACCCGGAGGTCGAATCGTCCGCGGGAGGGCTCTTGTCCTCGACACGGGGACCAGCTCGGAGCGCACGGACGGTGGTCGCCCCGCTGGACTGCTCGCTCGGATTCGGGGAGGGCTCAGCCCGACGCTTCTGGATCCGCGAGCGGCGATTCCGACGACGGCCACGCTGACCGTCTTCGTCTTCGTCGTTCTCCTGGTCGGGTCGCTCTGGGGGGCGTTCGTTCCCCTCGCCGGCACTCAAAGCGGGACCATCGTCGAATCTGGTGCGGCCCACCCCTTGAACAGTCGCGTCGACGCCGGCACGGCCGAGCTGCTCCGCTCGCAGGGCATCAACGCGAGCGCGGAAGTCATCTACGCCGCCGTCCGCGACGGCCAGCCGTACATGGTCCGGGGGGCCGACTACGACGCGTTCGCGTCGGTTTCGGACACGAGGCTCGTCAGGGGGAGAGCGCCACAATCGCTCGACGAGGGAGTCATCGGCCGGCAGTTGGCGTCGACGCTCGACGTCGAGGTGGGCGACACCATCGTCCTGGGTGGGAGCGTCACGCCCGGCGTTCGGCGCGTGACGGTCGTCGGCGTGTTCGACGCACAGGGGGACAGCACGCTCAACGACATGCTGGTGATCCCGCTGGAGGCGGCACAGGGGCTCGCGACCGGGTCGGGCGACGCCCACATCATCCGGACCGAGGACCTCTCAGAAGCACAGCGCGCGCTCGTCGAGCCCGCAGAGGGAAGCGGTGTCGTCGTCACAGGTGTCGACGCCCCGTCGAGGGTTCCTCTCGGCGAGTCGTTCACGGTCAACGTCTCCCTGCGCAACCTCGACGAGACACAGGCGCGTTCGACGGTCGTCCTCGAAGGGGCGAACAACGAGACGCTCGCTCGGCAGTCGGTCACGCTCGGTCCCGAAGAGGAACGCGAACTACGGATCCCGGTGACGCTTTCATCGGCCGGGACGACGACGCTCGGCGTCGAGGGGTACACCACTCGAGTCCAGGTGTTCGACCCGAGCGCGCTCTCGATTCCCTCGGAGTTGCCGAGGCGCGCACCCCCGGGTGCGACGATGATCGTCCCCGTCGAAGCGCCGAACGGCTCGTTCTTGTCGGGAGTCGAGGTGACCGTCGGCTCTGAGTCGTACACGACCGACGGCCAGGGGGTCGCAATCGTCTCGCTTCCGAGCGAACCGGGAACGTACACCATCACCGCGGAGCGTCAGGGCTTCGCGGGGACGACGCGCGAGATTCGCATCGAAGAGGGCGCGACTCGACAGCTCTCGGTGCGCCTCAGCGTGACGCCGAAGGTCGGCAACGCGCTCACGAAGCCCACGGTCGACATCCAGGTCGGGAACCCCTGGGACCGGCGTCTCAACCGGACGCTCGTGCTCGTCTCGCCGGAGGGTCGGACGACCCGCACGGTTGAATTGGCCGCGGGTGAGGTGGCGCGCGTGGACGTCCCGACGACAGAGGCCGGACTGGACGAGCGGTTCCCCCGGGCGAGTACGAAATCCGTGTGGATTCAGTGAGCGAGAATGAAGGGACGGTGACGCTCGCGTCGACGACGTACCGAGTCCAGGGTGACAGTCGGGTCCTGTCGGTTGTGACGAGCGGCGCGAGCTACTCGCCGGGGACGCCGGTTGGCCAGGCCATCGAGAACGTTTTTGGCAATGTGCAGGTGCTGTTCGGCGCGATCGTGCTCCTCGCGGGCTTCGCCACTATTGGCGGAACGACCGCGGCCTTCGCACAGGCCGTTCACGCACGGGGGCGGACCATTGGGATTCACCGGGCGACGGGCGCGACCGACAGGCAAGTGTTGTGGATGCTGGTCCGCGACGCCGTGGTGATCGCACTCCCTTCGACGCTCGTGGGCGTGTTGATTGCGTATGTGGCGCTGCGCGTCCTGGAGTTCTCGGGCTTGCTAGTGGTGTTCGGGATTCGGCTGTCGATTCCCGCGGTTCCGTGGCTCGTCGCGATGGTGATTGTTGGCGGGTTGCTGTTGTCGATGACGAGCGTCGTGGCTGGAGCATTAGGGTTCCTGCGCGCGCCGCCGACGCGGCTGTTGCGGCTGCGGGAGTGATGACGGTGTGTCGAGCGCGTAATCTCGACTCCGGTTGCCGACCGAACACGACAGAGCTACTCCATTTTATAATATAATTAATATAGCGGGATACGGCTTAACCACCTATTGAAACATCTCATGTATTTATATAATATAGACAGCAGAAATAGCAAGCATTTTGTCAACGCTCTCGGTTACCACGACATAACAGGGGCACTCGTATCTCAACATCAAATATGAACCTATGGTAAAACAAAACGCCGCCACCACGACGGTTCCTCCCGATGCCCGGACGAACGGCACGAGCAAGGTAGAACAGAAGAAGCGCTCTGGAGACGAACTGCTTCTCGGAGCCGACAGCGACCAGGTGCCGACGCTCTCGGTGGTGATGCCGACGCTCAACGAGGAGGAGGGCATCGCTGAGTGCATCGAGCGCATCAAGAACGCGCTCGAGGAACTCCAGATTCACGGTGAGATCGTCGTCTCGGACGACTCCACGGACAGAACGCCCGAAATCGCCCGGGAGATGGGTGCTATCGTCGTCACCCCCGACAAGAAGGGGTACGGCTACGCCTACCTCTACGCGTTCGAACGGGTGAGAGGCGACATCATCGCGATGGGCGACGCCGACACGACATACGACTTCGAGGAGCTTCCCAAGCTGTACGAACTCGTCGAGTCGGGACAGGCCGATATGGCGATGGGCTCTCGACTCGACGGTGAGATCAAACCCGGGTCGATGCCGCCGCTCCACCAGTACGTCGGCAACCCGCTCCTGACGAAGTTCCTCAACGCCTTCTACGGCGCTGGCGTGTCGGATGCCCACTCGGGGATGCGGGTGTTCACTCGAGAGGCGTATGAGGTCATGAACCCCGAGACGACCGGGATGGAGTTCGCCTCGGAGATGATTATGCGCGCCGGTGCGGAGGACCTGGAGATCAAAGAGATTCCGATTACGTACCACCCGCGTGAGGGGGAGGCCAACCTGGAGAGCTTCCCCGACGGCTGGCGGCACGTGAAGTTCATGCTCGTGAACGCGCCCGGTTATCTCTTCTCGGGGCCGGGGATCAGTCTCGCGCTCGCCGGACTGTTGGTGATGCTGGTCGCGCTTTCGGGTCTGAGCATCGGTGGGATGACCCTCGGCGTGAACTCGATGATTGCGGGTGGCCTGTTCACCATCGTCGGCGCACAGGTCGCGTCGTTCGGTGCGTTCGCTACCGTCGCGGGTGAGCCGATTCGGGAGGCGACGGACCCGCTCACGACGCTTCTCGTCGAGCGGATCAACCTCGAACACGGGGCGACCGCAGGTTTACTCGTGTTCGCGGTTGGGGCTGTCTACTCCGCGTACGTCCTCTGGCAGTGGACGACAACCGGGTTCGTCGCCGTTCCCGTGGCTGAGGTGAACGTCGCGGCGTTCACTGCAGTCGTCCTCGGCGTCCAGCTCGTGTTCACCTCGTTCTTATTGAGCACGCTCGTCGAGAAGGCGTAAGTGTCGATTCGAGCTGGGTTTCCAGACCAGTTTTCGTCGAAGGACTCAGGAGACGTTCCGTAGCAGTCGAAGAATCTGTTGTTTGGGGGCTGTCCGATGAGCGCTCCCGCTATCGCTCGTCGCTTCGATGTCGTTCTGGGCGTACCAGTCGTACGCCCGCTCGAACACGTCGAAGTTGCTGTCGACCGGCTCCCACCCCAGTTCGTCCTGCGCCTTCGAGATGTCGAAGTAGTACGGGCGATGCACGGTTTTGTAGTGCCACGCGGCGAGCGGCGAGATCTTGAGCGCGTCCAGCGCCTGTAAGAGGAGGCTCGCCGGTTTCGCGGGAATCCACTGGATCGTCGACTCGGAGTCGGCGTAGTCGATGACGTGTTCGAGGTCCTCGCCCAAGGTCGTGTAGTCGGCGTTGCCGATGTTGTAGATCTCGCCCGTGTGTTCGGACTCCGCGGCGCGTTTCGAGGCGTCCGCGATGTCACGTGCGCTCACGAGCTGGAAGAGGTTCGACCCGTCGCCGAGCATGTAGACCCGCGCGTCGCGGTCCATCCAGTCGAAGAGGATCTGATAGATGCCTGCACGGCGCTCGTCCACGACCGTCCGCGGCCGGATGATGTTGACCGGGAGGCCCTTCGCCGCGTGTTTGAGCGCGACGTGGTCGGCTGCGAGCTTGGACATCCCATACTGCCCGATGGGGTTCACGGGCGTCTCCTCGGTCACGGGCATCGTCGAGAGGTCGTACACTGCGCTTGAGGAGACGTGCGTGACTCCCTCGACGCCCTCTTCGTGAGCGAGACGCAACACGTTCTCCGTCCCGCCGACGTTCACCTCCCAGAACTCCCTGCCCGCCTTCGTGAGTGGGACCAACGCCACGTTGTGATGGACGTAGTCGACGTCGTCGAGTGCTCGACGGACGGCGCCCTTGTCGCGGACGTCGCCTCTGACGTACTCGGCACGTTCGCCGATATCTGTCCCGGGAATATCCGGCGATGCGCGGTCGAAGAGGCGGACGTCCTCACCCTGGTCGAGAAGATACTCGGCGGTGTGGCTCCCGACGAAGCCGGCTCCGCCCGTAACGAGATGCAGCGGCACGTCTGCACGCTCCATCGGGCGGCACTTGAACGTACCTCCGTCTCGGTTAAAGGGACTGTCACCTCCTGCGTGAGAGCGTGGTGACAGTGGCACAACAAAACAAACAAAGTAATTTAACGGTTCAGTCGCTCGTTATGGCTAATGAAAACTCCCGCGGAGATCTTCGCGGCCCTCCGAGACGAGGCGGGGACGGTTCTCATCGGGAACGAGGACATCGTCGAACACGTCCTCATCGCGACACTCACCGAGGGCCACGTCCTCCTCGAGGGGCCGCCCGGTGTCGCGAAGACCACCATCGCACGCCTGTTCGCGAGCCTGACCGACCTCGAATACAGCCGGATCCAGCTGATGCCCGACCTCCTTCCGAGCGACGTCACCGGGACGGACGTCTACCGCGAGCAGACCGGCGAGTTCGAGTTTCGCGAGGGACCGGTCTTCGCGAACGTCGTCCTCGCGGACGAGATCAACCGGGCAACGCCGAAGACCCAGTCGGCGCTGCTCGAAGCGATGCAAGAACGCATCGTCACGGTCGCGTCGACGACGAAGCCACTGCCGGAGCCGTTCATCCTCATCGCGACCCAGAACCCGATCGAAACGGAGGGGACGTATCGACTTCCGATCGCACAGCGTGACCGCTTCCAATTCAAGCTGCAGGTTGACCTTCCGGACAGGGACGACGAGCGGGAACTCTTCGACCGGTTCAACGCCGAACCGGATCTCGCACCCGAGAACGTCCATCCGGTCATGTCCGCAGAGGCCATCCGTCACGCGAAGGAGGCCGTCAACCAGGTGTACGTCGACGACAAGATTCGCGAGTACGTCCTCGATATCGTCGAGGCCTCACGCGAGCATCCGATGATCGAACACGGCGCGTCGCCGCGTGCCACACTCGCGTTCCTCAGGGCGGGGAAAGCGAAAGCTGCTATCCGCGGGCGCGAGTACGTCATCCCGAGCGACGTCAGGTCACTCGCACAGCAGGTCCTCGCACACCGACTGGTGCTGGACGCCGACGCGGAGTTCGGGGGGCAGAGTGCTCGTGACGTCGTCGACGAACTCGTCGATAACGTGGAGGTCCCCGGTGCCAACATCGGTGCCGACGAGACGTTCGAGGAGGCTGCAGTGAGTGACGGTGGCGATCCGGAATCCCGTGAGCAACCAGTAGATGACGGATTCGAGTACACTGGCGAAGACGGTCCGGAGTCGGACGGTCGCTGAGCGTTTGCGGTATTTGCGGTCCACTCAAGTATCGAATTCGTCCCAGACTGCTCCCATTCGTTCGTACATCCATGGCGCAATCACCCGAGAGACCACCGTCCACAACGCCGCCGGATACTCTCTATTCTCACCATCCTCGTGTCGGGCGTCGGGTGGCGGGTGAAAATGGTCCCGCGTGTACTCCGTGCTTTCGTGTCTGTCCCATCGACAAAGCCACTCCTTTCCGTGGTGGTTCTCGACGTACGAAATGTGGAAGTCCCCATTCGTGTACGACTGGATTTCGATGTATGCCGCAGAAATGTGCCGACGCGGATAGTACGACTGCTCTAGCGAGAGGACGATCGAATCGGGTCGGGTCGACGGGAAGACGTCGACGCCCTCGATCCACGACTCTGCTGCGAGAAGTGATGCGAGTTCGCGGAGCTGTGCTCGATTCGGTGTTCGGCCGTGCTGCCCATCCACACCTACACCACTCCCTCGTCGAGCGGCTCGTCCTGGCGTGAACGCCGTAGCTCACGAACCTCACGCCGAATCGCGGTCCAGTTGTTCAGGTCGAGCCAGACCTGCTCAGGGTCGCCGAACTCACTGTACTCCAGCGCGTCAATGTCGCTCGGCTTCTCGACTCCGTACTTTTCCTTGTACGTCTCGTCCGCAGAGAGGAGTTCCCCGAGGCGATCGCGGTACTCGTCCTCGTCGAGTCGGGAGAGTCGGTCGAGCCGGCGCCACTCGAAGTACGACTCGTTCCGTTCGAACGCTTCCGGGTTCGCCATCACCTGATTCAATACCCCGATGTCCGCAAGTCGTCGAAGATGTCGCCGAGCCGCGTTCTTCGAACAGTCCGCGCGGTCGGCCACCGCTGCGACACGTGTTGGTGTGGTGAGTTCGAGAGCGACGCGGTACACGCGTTCGTCGGCAGGTGCGTCCCTGAGCTGCTCACCGAAGTCCTCCGAGAAATCTGCTGGTGGTGGACCGTGTTCGTCGTTCGAGGTGGTCATGTGTGTATATCCGAGTGAGTGCTCAATATATGTACCGGATGATCGTAATTCTGATTCCCGAGAGAAATTCGAGAGCGTCTCTGTCTATTTCCCGGGATAGGTGCACAGATCTACGAAGAAGAGGGCAAAGCCGTCGTCGAACCTGTGACGAACCCGAACAGACCGTCGAACGCACGGATCTCTCATTCGGATTCAAGTCTGGAGGCAAGAAGAAGCATAATCTCCCAAACAAGTTGCGTTGGATTGTTGGAGGGGAACGTATAGGCCTCGTATGAATATCCCGCTCCAGCGGTGTTCCGCTCCTGAAAATGGCCCCATCCATCGATGTGTGGATTAGGCTCGTGATGCCACCCGAAATCAGTCCTCCCATCGCGTAACTGTGGCATTGTCACGGTCGACACCCCACCGCTCTGTCGCCACGTGTGCGACAACCCGGGTGAACTCGCCTGCCGGAAATCCTCCTACCTCGGTGACTACCGGATGGCGTTCGAGTTCTTGCTGGATGCCGCGAAGCACTCGGTGAGACGCTTCCGCCGAGTCGTATGACCCGCCGTTCCCACCCATCCCTACGCAGATGCTCGGAAATCTTGATTGTAGGTCGTGTAGTTCTCAATGGCGTCCTCGACAATAGACAGACGGTATCGCACGAGTTCCCAATCACTTGCGGTCGATCGGAGGTCGCGTGTTTGTGCAGCAGTTTCCGTGTCTGCAGCACGGCCACGGAGGTCGGTAGGTGAGTCAACGCCGTACTCATCACGCCACGCTTCGATCCGAGATTGTAGTTCAGCCTTCAGCTCGATGAGTTCGTCGCGGTCGTATTGATCTAGCAAGTCCCGGAGCGTCTGCATTCGTGTATGTAGCGGGTCGGGCGAGTAGAGCGTCGTTCCCTTCCGTTCGCTCTTCAAGAGGACGTTCAGGTCGACGAGTCGCTTGAGATGTTTGCGTGCAGTGTTCTCCGCAACGTGTGCCTCGTCTGCGATATACGACGCCGGACGAGGTTGCGAGACGGTACTGGCAATCGATTGAACTCGATCAAATGCACTCGTGTGTTCCTTCCACGCCTCGATTCCAGGAGTGGTTTCGGACATGCGTCTACCCACGACCAGAACCGCAATAATGCTATTCGCGAGTCAAATAATTGACTGTGCTGCCGTTTTAACTACTGCTGCTCTTGTTCGTCTCCGTTGGAACGCGCCGTCCAGACGTACGAGACGACCGCCTCACTCTCGTCACGGCGTGCATCGGCGACCGAGACAGATGTACCAAGCGCAGTTGCCAACCCGACACCGACGAACGAGACGACGGGGTGGTCCACCCGGTCGACGGCCCCGAACGGGACGTCTCGCAGGCGCAGGGAGACACGCCGGCCCTCCCGATCGACGTCTACGTCAGCACTGTCGACCAGTTCCAATCCATCTGTCAGTCCCTCGGCGAGCTCCTGTGCCGCCGAGCGCGGCGTCTCGCTCAGTTCTCCCTGAAGCGTGTCCTCGAACTCGCGAAAGAGCGTTCGACCCGTTGGAGTGAACGCGACGCCTCGTCGGGACGCGTCCTGGGAGACGACCAGCGTCGAGCGGAGGTCGTCCGCGTTCGAGAGCGGAACCTCGTCGTTCTGTGGGACGAACAGACGGACCGTCGCCCCGTCGTCGAGGGGGACGTACCGAGCGCTGCCACTGAGCCCGAGTTCCGCTACCAGGGCACCGCGACTCTCGTCGACGGCGTCGTAGACGCCCTCGGCGATGTCGACCGGGAGGAACCGACCGGGTGTGACGAACCGCGTGAGGACGGCCGAGAAGAGGCCGATGGCTCCGATGATGAGGAGGACCTCGCGGGCGCTCGGGAACACCACCCCCGCGCCGACCGCCACGAGACCGACGAGACCCAGCCCGAGCGCTGTCCGATTGTACTCTGCACGTCGTGTGTGCCGATACTCCCGTCGGAGTCGTTCGTTCTCCACCCGGAGTCGTTCGAGTTCGTCTGCATCCCGCAGCTCCTGCGACGACACGGTCCCCTCCTCGTCGAAGCGGATGTCGGGCTGCTCGCCGTTCGCCGGCCCACCTCGATTGTCGGCTTCGCTCATTCGACACTCCTCTCGTCGTCAGCGAGGCCGAGCGCGACTCGTTCGTACCGGTGGAGCGCGTAGGCAACGAGGACGCCCACGGCGACGAGAAGCGTTGCGTTGAGCCAGAGCAGGTCGACGGCTGCGAGGCCGACCACGACGACGGCGAAGAGGGCACTCCCCGCACCGATCACTGACCGCGAGCGGAGGCTGCGAATCCGGTTCTCGGTCCCGCTTTCGTCCCGTGGGGTGATCAGCGGCCCCAGAAGCACCGCGACGAGACCCATCTCGATAAACAGCAGTTCGACGGCCGTGACCGCCTGTGCGGAGATCCCGAGCGCGAGGACGTGACCCAGCGCGTAGCTGTACACTGTGGGAGCAAACAGCCAGATGACGCCGAACACGAGTGCGAGGAGAGCGCCGAAGAGACCGCCAACGAAACTGAAGACGACTCCTGTCACTACGAGACCGAACAGACCCAAGAGCGTCCACTCGTCGCGTGGACGGGCGTCAGGAACGAGATTCGAGAGGGACACCCCCGAACGGAGTCGACTGGCTCCAGACCGAAGCGACATCACGTATCCAAGGGTGAGGCGCGACACGAATAAACACTCCTATCCACGGAATCTCACGAACGAGGTCCCTCCGGAGTGTACGCATGGGAGACCGACGCCAAACGAGCGCTACTGCGACTGTGTTCGTCTCGACTCCACGACCGTTCGGAGTCGGTCGCTGGGGGCGACCTCGAACGCTCGCACGCCACGCATGCGGTCGAGCTCGGTTCTGAATTCCTCGAACGTCCGGTACGCCTCGTAGGCCGCTTCGAGGTCGGCGAGCCCGTCGGGGGCGAAGAGGACGTGTGGCGTGAGAAAGACGCTCACGTCGTCGGCGACTCGCGTTCCGAACTGGACGCTGTCCCAGACGCGTCGCGGGTCGGAGTCGTCGGTGACGATGAGGACGCTGAGTCGGTCGTCCACCATTGCCTGCTCGCGCTGGATGGCGAGTTGGATGGGGTTCTTCTCGCCCGAGACCAGCTCGCGATGCTGCAGGCGGAAAAACGGTCGGAGACGCTCCTCGAACGACGAGTCGCCGCTACCGAGTCGGCCCGCGACACGTTGCCGTCCGACGGGCGAGGCGTACCTCCGAGTCGCGGTATTTCTCTCCCCCGTCGACTGTGGCGTCATCCGGAGCAGCGCTTCGTGAAGCGAGGTCGCACCGCCGCCCGTCACGGCCGACTGGGTCCGAGAGACGATTCCCTCCTCGTCGACACCGTAGATCGCCAGCGAGTCGAAGGCGGCGTCGGCACTGCCGACGAGTGCGAGCGCGAACTCCCGTGCGTAGGCGAACTTCGTCTCGCCTTCGGGACCGACGTTCATCGCCGGTCGCTGGTCGATGATGACGACCGCGTGACGGTCGCTCTCCTGACCGTACTGTCGGACGTGGAGGTCTCCCGTCCGCGCCGTCACGTTCCAGTCGATGTTCTTCATGACGTCACCAGGAACGTACGCGCGGATGTCCTGGGGGTCGAGTCCCCGTTCGGCCAGCTGTTTATCCTCGTCGCCGTACCAGTTCGCCACGTCCTCCGCGCCCTGCCCGACGTGGATTCCCGTCGGTCCACTGGCGTTGACGACGAGTTCGACCGGTGACCCCCGCTCGACGGTCTCAGAGAAGGATCCGTCCGTGTCCGTGAGGGTGAGTTCGAGCGGTCGGAGTTCGTGTGTCCCCGCGACGTGGAACTCGACCGTGTACGTGAACTCCGTGCTCGTCTCCCCCGCGTCGAGCGTCGCGGGGACGTAGTCGGAGATGGTCGCAGCAACTGGCGTCTGCGGCTCGATTCTGAGCGGAAGCGGGGCAGGTTCGTCGAGTTCGACCGTCACGGCCACGGGGACCTCCCGGCCGACTGTCGTCCGTTGTTCGGCCGGGTGGATCGACACGCTCAACGAGCGGTCCGTGGCTCTCACGGCACTGACGAACGCGCGCTGGTGACCGATGAGCCACCCGCCCACGCCGGCGGCACCGAACAGGAGGAGCGGTTGCGTGAAGACGACTCCACAGACCGCGAGGACGACGCCGACCGCTCCGATCTCGACCGGTCGTCTGTTCACTCTCATGTGTTCGGCCCTCGTTCGCTCATCCGTCGTCCTCGCGTCGATTCCACGCGCTCGCCACGCGTTCGATTCGCTCCTCGTCCCACTCGGGATGTTTCGCCCGTAGTCCCGCGATGAGTCGATTCGTCGCGAGCAGTGACGTCTCGTCTCCGGTGGCCCGTCCCGGACGAGGGTTCCAGCGCGGCTCACGAGGACGGCGACGACGAGGGCGGCGAGTCCGACGAGGACCTGGAGGGTTCTCGATTCCTGAACCACGACGTAAGCATAACTGAGCGGGGGAAGCGTCGCGGCGTGTGAGTAGTCGAGAAGGACCTGTTCGCGCGTCTCGAAGAGGTTCCGCACGAACTGCTGGTTCCCCGGCCGGTCGAGCATGGCGTTGATGAGCAGGCTCGGGTCCGAAACCACGACGACCTGTCCCTGGCCCACCGGTTCGACCGTCGCGACGGGCCGCTGGTTGAGCGACTCGTCACCGTCGAGTTCGGCGTTCCGGTTCGTGTCGAGATACGCGAGCGACGACGAGTTCACGAGGATCTCCGTCTGGGGGTTTTGACTCTGGTTCACGACCAGCGTCGTCCCGTGATTGAGCGTCAGTTGGTCGACATCTTCGGTGAGGGGATGCTCCGTCACGTTGTTCGCGACCGTGATGTTCGGCGACTGGTAGTAGTAGCGCTCGTCTCGGAGGAGTCGTCCGTCGACGGTAGTGCTCGCGCCGATGTCTTCGAGGAGTGTATTGGAGTGGGGTCCGAAGTCCTCTGCGACGACGAGCGTTCCGCCCCGTTCGACGAACGCGCGGACTCGTGCTGCCTCTTCGGAAGTGTAGGCTCGGTCCGGGGTGAGAATCACGGCGACGGTCTCGTTGGGGTCGACGGTCTCGTAGGCGGTGACGTTGAGTGTGAGCCGACTCTCGGTCCCTACTGCAGTCGCTTGACCCTGTAGTCCCGACGCGCCGTCCCACGCGGGGTTGTACGCGCCGAACGACGCCGAGGAGGTGCTGGCCGCCACGCCGACGGTCACAAGGAGGAGGACGACGAGACACGCGAGCAGTGCCTGCGGCGACTTGAGCCACGAGAGGTCAGCCACGTCAGAGCACCCCACTCGGGAGGATTTCGAGGATGCGCCGGACGACGATGTAGCCGAACACTAAGAGTGCAGGTGGGATGAGCCAGCGGAGTCGCCGTCGCCACGTAGGGGTGATTCGGATCGGTTCGGTGAGTTCGACGACGACGAGGAAACCGATGAGCGAGACGACGAAGAACAGCTCGTACGAGAGAGACTCCAAAAGCGCGAGGACGAGTGCCGCCGCGAGCATCCACGCTAACTGGGCGTGGACGAATCGGCGGCGACGGTTCGCGGGCACACGAAGGAGTATCTCATCTGCTCTTGTTAACGCATCGGTTGGGTCGACGGCCGTTCTCTCGACCTCGGGGCGGTGCTCCTTGCCTTCTGAGTGTCGGGTCGCACGACGATCGAACGCGGGTGAATCGATACGGTATTACACATCGACTCGGAGACTATCCGCATGAGCGGTACTGGACAGAGTAGCCAAGAGTCGATGCTCGTCACGGGCGGCACGGGCTTTCTCGGCCTACACGTCTGTGACCATTTTGCCACTCTAGGCTGGGACGTCACCGCGCTCGACCTCAAGCCGTTCGAGGAGGGCGACAACCTGAGTGACGTCGAATACGTGAAGGGAGACATCAGAGACGAGGAGCTGATGCGCGAGGCGATGGAAGGTGTCGACGTGGTGGTCCACGCCGCCGCCGCGCTCGCGCTCTGGGACGACGAGCGCATCCGGTCCGTGACGGTCGACGGGACCCGGTCGGTGCTCAACGCAGCCGCCGAGGCGGACGTCGACCGCGTGATGTTCATCTCTTCGATTACCGTCTACGGCGATGAGGCAGACTCGCCCATCACCGAGGACGCACCCCTCTCGGCGATTGGGGCGTACGGGCAGTCGAAGATCGACGCCGAACGGCTCTGCGAAGATATGCGAGACGAGTTGTGTATCTCGATCCTGCGTCCGCCGAGTTTCATCGGGCCCCGTCGATTAGGAATCTTCGAGATCCTCTTCGACTGGATCGAAGACGGTGCGAGCATCCCGCTCATCGGCTGGGGGAACAACCGCTACCAGCTATTGCACGTCGCGGATCTCGTCGACGCGATCGAACTGCTCGTCGAGGCCGACGAGGACATCGCGAACGAGACGTACAACGTCGGCGCTGACGAGTTCGAGACAATGAAGCGCGACTTCCGGGCGCCTATCGAGTACGCAGGGACGGGAAAGCGGACGATTGGAACTCCGGTCACGCCCGCCGTCTGGACGCTTCGGGTACTCGAACGTCTCGACCTCTCGCCGCTGTATCCGTGGGTCTACGAGACCGCCCACCGCGACCACTACCTCTCGGTCGAGAAGCTCAAGGCGGTCGGGTGGGAGCCGCAGTACTCCAATCGGGAGGCGCTGATCGAGACGTACCGGTGGTATCTCGAGAACTACGACGAGGACGCAGAGACCGACGAGGCGGGCGAACTGGGTCACCGCGTCGGGTGGGACCAGGGAGCGATCGGCCTCGTGAAGCCGGTGTTCAAACTGCTCTGAGCGGTTCCGAGCGTCGATATAACGGGTGAGTTCAGTTGTCCTCTCTCGACTCGGGCCGTGAGATCCGAGGATCCGAGTCGGTGACGGCCCGCGTTTCAGTCCCTGCCGCCGTTTCCGCGTCGAGTGCGTCGCGGATCTGTTCTGCGAGTAGGTACGCCTCTCCTGCAGTCGCGCGTTCGACTGGTTCTCCGGCGAACGCGGCGCGTTCGTAGAGCGCGGTGAGCCGCTCGAGGTCGTTCAGATCCTCGCCCGAGACGGCCCGGCAGACCTGGTAGAACTCCCAATGCGTCTTCGTTGCAGAGACATCGTAGGCTTCGACGAATCGAGCGCGTGCAGCCGCGTACGCGAACTGCACTGCCACGCTCGTCCGGCCGGCTTCGAGCCAGCGGTCGGCCAGTTTTAGCAGCGCAGCGTCGTCGGGGTCGTCCCCAGCGTTTGGTCCAGATCCCTGGGACGCCATCGCCGTGTCCGGAACCTCTTCGACTTTCGCTCGGTCGTACCGTCGTCGGAGTGCGACGGCCGACCCGAGCACGAGGAACGCGGCGATTGTGCGGGACCACGAGAGGTTTCGCCCGACGACGTTGAGTAGTTCCGCCTGGAAAAGGATGCTCGACGTCGCGGTGGTGTCCTCGAGGTTCGTGTCTTCATTGTCGTAAATTGCAGTAACTTCGATTGCTTCCTCGCCCCCAGCGGTCGACGGCAGTAATATAGAGGGGACCTGAATCGTCGTGTTGAATCTGCCATTTTCGTCAGTCTGTACGGTCGTGACCGGGATTCCTCCGACCGCTATCTCGACGCTTTGTCCGCCGACCGATACCCCGTTCGCCGTCGCGAGCCGCCCCCGCGTGATGACGGCTCGTCGCTCGGGTCCAGTGGCCGACGCGTTCACCCGAATCGTTTCCACGACGAGGCTCGCGTTCGTCGGGAGGAGTGTGATGTTGGTTTGTGCTTGCGTTCGGCCGATGGCGCTCGTAGAGTTCCCGACCGCGACGCGGATCGGTTGTTCGTCGACGGCGAGTTCAAGTGGCACTCGAACGGTTTTGGTGTACTGTCCCGTCTCGTCTGTCTCTTCTGTAGTTGTATTCGTGGTGACGCGCTCTCCACCCACGAACATTGAGACAGGTGCAGCAGGCACGGCTACATCGTCGGCCGACACCTCGACCGAGACTTGAACCGTGTCGTTGAATCGTGCAGTGGAAACGTTCGACGAGGCGGTCACGTCCGGGGTGACCTGTGAGATGGTCACACCGACAGTGTCGTTCGACCGCTGGTAGTCGGACTCGTTTTGCGGGACGTACACCACGTCGACCTGCTGAGTGCCGAGCGGTAACGTGATGGGACGATACTCGGTGGTGAAGCGCCCGTCATCGTCGGTTTCGGCTTCGATGCGCTGCGCCCCGATTTCGAGCTGGATGCTTCGATCTCCGAGTGGTTCTCCGCTCGCTGTCAACTGACCACGGAGCTGGACGGGATTCGTGAACGAGACGTTCGTCGACGAGGACGTGGTCTCGACAGTGAGTGACGTCGGCTCGAACTCCGCGTTCTGAATCTGTTCGACCTCGGCGGTCCGCTGGGCAACTGTCTCGTTCACGAGATCAGCGTCGTCGGAGAGGTCGACGGACGTTCGATTCGAGATTTGATCGTACTCAGAGACGAGCTCGCCTCGTGTCTGTTCGAGGTCGTCGGCAGTTCGTTGAAGTTGACGGGCGAGCTCCCGAGCACCCGACTCGTTCCCCTCTTGTCTCGCCTCTCGGTACCGTTCTCGGGTTCGACTGAGGTCCTCCAGTTGGTTCGCGAGTTGTCGCTGGTCTGTCGCCGCCTTCTTGAGTTGCTCGGCCGTCTGGTCGTCGGATTCGCCCGGCGTCTCCTCGGAGAGTTCGACGTACCGCCCCACCTCCTTTCGGTACTCTGGCCCAACGTACCCCTTGGCGAGTTCGTACTGGTCGCGGCTAATCTGGACTGAACTCTGTTCGAGACGGCTCGCAAGTGACTGTGAAAGACGGAACGAGATCGCGTCTAGATTACCCTCACTGGACTCGTTCTCCGGGTTCTCGTGCCGGACTACCGACGAGTTGTTCGGAGATGGTGATTGCGTCTGATGCACACCGACGGAGACTATCTCTATTGAGGACTGCGCCGCAAGTGTTGCAGGGTCGCTCGTCTGTTCTCCGGACGCGACCGGTGTAAGCGAGATGAGAACGAGCAAGATTACTGTAGCCACGACTATTCTGTGGCTTCTGGTCGGCGACAGTAACAACCTCAAATTGCTCACCGCTCAACCTCCACAAGGCTCACCCGTTGGTTATCGCCGATTGTACTGTTCATTATGACTCTCGTGGCCGTATCAGTCTCTGACAGAGATTCTTCGGTAAGTATAGCGTATCGCGCCCCGCTTGACTGGAGTTCGGACACTGGACCGCTCTCTAGCGGGCGCTGTGCGTAGAACGAGAACGTGTGGAAGGGCCGGTCCATCTCGCTCTCGATAAATACGAGTTCTGGCTGGGGCGACTGACGGTTCAATTCCTCTGCGAGAGACTGTTGCGCCGGATCCGCCGAAGTCGGGGGGACGCCGACGAACGAACCGACGAGGATCATCGCGACCAGAAGTGGGACGACCTTCGAGAGCGCGCTGAATGCGACCGTCGGTATCCACCCATCCAGCCGCTCCCGAATCGGCGTGGCCCACACGACAATAATCACTCCGGCGGTGAACACTACCCCCGGAACGGTGAGTTCTCCTGAGGTCGGTGTGAGCGAGTAGGCTGGCGAAACGATGAGAAGGAGTCCTGCACCGAGTGCGGCAACGAGAGCCTCAGGTCTTCTTCCACTGATAGCGTCGTCAACGATTCCCCCGACGAGCACCGCTGCAGGAACATACATCGGAAGGATGTACCACACCTTGTTTCCGATGAACGCGAACAGTCCCAATGTGGCTACCGTCCACCAGATGAGGAATCCAGCCTCCAGCTTGGAGTCCGATTTTTCGGTTATGATCCGCTGGTATGCGTAGACAGGAATTCCAACAAGCAGAATGAATGTCCATGGATGAAGTAGGTCTGGTGAAAACAATAGTTCAGTGACATACGGGTACTCCATGAACGAGAAGAGCGTGTTTGTATTTGTTCCGAAGGCTCCTCCAGCCGCTCGGTCGAACACGTATCTGACAAAGAATTCTTGAACGAAGACGTCTCCAAACCGTGAGTAGATGTAGAGTGGCCACGGGAGCGTAAGGAGACCTGTGAGACCAACCGCGAGACCCATCTCCTTTGAGATGAACACCCGTTGTGCAAAGAATGCCAGTGGGAGCACGACGATGAGGAACACACCCGCGCCGAAGCCTTTGGTGAGGACAGCAAGTCCGGCGAACAGTCCCATCGGGAAAAGCCAGCGGCGATTTCCCCGTGATGCAGCAAGCCAAGTAGTGTAGACGAACACACTCCCGAAAAACACGAGAAGACTGTCGAGTGCCCCATCGCGACCGGCGTTGAAGCCCGCGTAAACGTGTGGTGTCGTGAGGTAGACAAGCCCGGCAACGAACCCCGCTCGTCTCGACTCAATACTTCGCCCGATGAAATAAACTATAGCCACGGTGAGGACGCTCGCCGCCGCGGACGGAAAGCGGGCGGCGAACTCGTTCACTCCGAAGACGAGCATCGCTATTGCCTGAAGCCAGAGTCCGAGCGGTGGAAGTCTCAGCCACGGTTCGAAGTCGCTCGGTTGGAACCCGATCGTATAGTACATGTGAGGAACGATCCAGTAGCCATTTTGGACCATGTGTCGAGCGAGATTCGCGTAGAAGCCTTCGTCCCAGGTCGAAAGTGAGAAGTCCCCGAGTCCGTAGAAGAATACGAACACACCGCAGGCGACAAGCGGGAGGAGGTATGCGACGTCGGAACTCGTGAACGCGCTTCTGAGGAACTGACTGTCCCTTTCCGTTGTCTGAGTCCAAGAACGGGACGACTGTCGTAACCGTTCGGTCCTCGGTGTCGACGGCGTCGAGTCTTCGATCTGCACGTACTCGAACGGGTCGCGCTGTCCAGTACCCGACGACGCAGTTGCACTATCTTTTGCCGAGATATGCATCCTCTGATTTTCGCCTGACTCGGCCGCTTCGGGACCGAGAGTGCGATTACAGATCTCTATGATTTCGCGCTTTTCGGCGTCCGAGAGAGTGGGTTCCGGCGCGAAGAGTTCCTTCTCTGCGAGTGATTCGAGTCGCTCGCGGTCAGACTCGTCTACGCCGTGCGTCTCATCGAGTCGCTCGAAGTAGTCGATGTAGCTCTCGTCGGGTCGTCGACGAACGTTCGTCCGCGAGGCAATTGCTTCGACGACGCTGGACGTACTCATCTGTACGACCCTCTCACCACCACGGGAGAAGAGAGACGGCTACTCTTCTGGGAGTAGCCGAATCCGAGAGTCTGCGTGCGGGCGTTCGACGGCGACGAGAGCGAGATGGTTGTTCTCTCACGCAGCCATCGGCAGAGTCGAGCGTCAGGGCGGCCCATCCATCTGGGCGAGGGTTGTGGAGGCATCTATTTATTTGTGACTGGTATCTCGAAACCCATCTCATCACCCAGCTACTCACGAGCGCGCTCGCCAGAGTTTGAACACTCCGAATCCGACAGCTCCGAAGACCGCACCGTACCAGAGCGTCCCGACGCGGACGACGATCGTCGCGCTCGTAGCGACTGCAGCCGAGTATCCGAACGCAAGCAGGAGACCGGCGATGCTCGCCTCGGCAGCCCCCAGTCCGCCGGGGAGCATGCTCACCCCGCCAACGACGGACCCAATCCCAAAAACGGACAACGCGAAGAGTGGCTCTGCGGGCACGTCGAACCCACGAAGCACGAACCAAAGGCTGATTCCCTCGGTCGTCCACGCGAAGAGACTCAGAACGTACGAAATCGTGAGCGGGCGGAGCTGAAATAACGCGTACGAGTCCTCGTACGCGATTCTCAAGGGGTCTGTGTACCTCCCGACGACCGGAAGGGATCCGACCCACTCCAAGACGGTGAGGCAGAACGCCCGCCACTGCACGAGGAGGACGATACCGACGAACGCGGCAACGAGTCCGACGACGACCACCGCCGACCGGTTGTAGAGGACGATACCGATGGCCGCGAGCGCGGACAGCGCTAAGAGGTCAGTCGCGCGCTCGGCAAAGACCACCGGGATGACGCGACTGATGGGCACGTCCTCGGTGTCTTTCAGGAGCCACCCTTTCCAGACGCCCCCGCCCTTCATCGGTGTGATGACCATCATCAGCCCGCTGACGAAGACGAGGAGGCTCGTAGCGAGTGGCACGTCTATGCCGAGGCGACGGAGGTAGTACTCCCACTTGAGAAAGCGAAACGCGAACCCGCCCGTGGTCAGGCCCGCGACAACGAAGAGGATGGTCCAGTCGAACGCGCTGAACGTCCGTCGAACCGCCTCGGCGTCGCCGGCGACGATGAGACCGAAGAACACGGCGACTCCGAGGAGGACCGTGAGTTCCACACCGTGTTTCCGGAGGAGACTACCCATCCGGGGAACCAACGTACTACCCCCGTTCGTCTCGGATTTCATCGTGAGAGTGCCGTCCGTGCCTGGTGTATCTTCGTCGCGACGTGGCCGGAGAGATAGCCACCACGACCGCACGCTCGGACTTCGTTACTCCGGATTGAATCGATGAGGTCTCCCTCACACTTCGTGTACGCTCGTCCCACCTCTCGTGGGAAATGTGCGTCGCTCCCACCTGTGATCGGGAGCGAGTGTGCGACCGCGAACGACTGTGCGCGTCGATTAAACTGTGGGAAGACACACCGGGAGTTGATCCCCTCCACCGCGTCGACGAGTGTCGCGATCTCCTGCAGGTTCTCAGTGTAGTACTGTCGAAGGGTGTCGAACGGGTGCGAGAGGACGGCGACACCACCGTGGTCGTGGATCCACTCGATGACTTCTACCGGAGTCGTCTGCGGTGGGGGGGCTTCGACGTCGAGTGCGAGGAGGTGACCCTGTGTCGTCGTTACCTCGACCCCGGAGATAACGTTGAACGACGCTGGTGCAAGACGTTCGACTACCGCGGTGTTCTCGACGGTGTCGTGGTCCGTGATCGCAATTCCGTCGAGACCAGCCTCGACCGCCGCAGTCACGACTGCTCTCGGCGCGGTGTCCGAGCAGGGCGAGGCGTCCGTGTGGACCTGTAGATCGTACCGTCGCGTCATTCTTATCGCGTCTACCGATGTGTGGGACCGACCACAGATTAAATCCGTAGGATTAGTCCTTGCGCACGTCGTCCACAATCGCGAATCCCACACGTATAAGTTCCGCTATACATACCGCTCATTCATATGAGTATCCTCGTTACGGGTGCCCCGGGTTGGCTCGGGAACGAGCTCATCGCCCGTCTCGATGACTCTGCAGAGGAAATTCGGTGTCTCACGCTCCCCGGAGTCGACACGACCCCGCTCGACTCCTACGACGTCGACGTCTACTACGGGGACATCACTGATCAGGAGTCTCTCGACGAGGCCTACACCGATGGAGTCGATACGGTTTTTCACTGTGCGGGCATCATCCATCCGCCGAAGCTCCTCGGAGTCGATATGTTCTACGACATCAACACCCGGGGAACGCGCAACATGCTCGAAGGCGCTCGGCAACACGGAGCGGACCACTTTGTCTACATCTCCTCGAACGCGGCCCAGGGATTCAACGATTCGCGCGACGAACTGATGACCGAAGGCATGCCGTGCCGACCGGAGAGCCCCTACGGACGCTCGAAGTACCTCGCCGAGGAACACGTCCGTGGGTACGAGCGCGAGTACGGCATCGACTACACCGTGGTCCGACCCTGCTGGTACTACGGACCGGGCCAGCCAGAACGGATGGATACCCTGATGGAGATGATCGCCGAGGGGAACCCCATCATGTTCGGTGACGGGACGAACCTGCGGAGTATGACGTACATCCCCAAGCTGGTCGAAGCCCTGCAGCTCGTCATGGAGCAGTCGTCGACGGCCAAGGGTGAGACGTACTGGATCGCCGACGAGAAACCGTACACGACGAACCACATCTACGAGACCATCGCTCGGCTGATAGGCGTCGTCGACAGCTACAGTCCTCGCCGCGTCCCGAAGGTCGCGTCACAGGTACTTGAGGTCGCGGACAAGACGTTCGCGAAGCTCGGGGTATACGAGAAGAACGTCCACGTCGGCGGGGAGATGAGCCGAACCATCGCGTGTGACGTGACGAAGGCAAAAGAGGAACTGGGCTACGAACCGGCCACTGATCTCGAATCGGGCATGCGCGAGAGCATCGAATGGGCATGGGAGCACGGAGGGCTCGACGTATAACGAATGAGTGACGAGTCGTTGACCTACAGCGGGACAGCCAGCTCCACCGTCACGGGAATCGTCTACTCGCTTCGTCCGTGGCAGTGGTACAAGCAGCTCATCATCTTCGTCCCGGTCGTGTTCTCGTTTCAGTACTTCGATCCGCTTGACGTCGCCATCTGGCTCCGCGTCGTGGTCGGGGCTACCGTCTTCTCACTCACGGCTGGCTGTGTGTATATCGTCAACGACATCATGGACATCAAGGAGGACCGGAATCACCCGCGAAAGAAACACCGTCCGATCGCGAGCGGACGGGTGAGCGTTGCCGTCGCGGCAGGGGTCGCGTTTCCTGGATTGGTCGCTGGGCCGGCCGTTGGCTGGGTCATCGATCCGGCGTTCGGGTTCCTCCTCGTCGTGTACGTCGTGCAGAACGCGCTGTACAGTGTAGGGCTGAAAGACTATATTTTCGTTGACCTCCTCATCCTCGGCGTCGGCTTCGTGATCCGCGCGATTGCCGGGGTCGTCCTCGTCGGTGCCCCCATCAGCCCGTGGCTCGTGCTGTGTACGTTCTTGACTGCGCTGCTTCTCGGGACTGGAAAGCGACGGGCTGAGCTTGGTAGCGTGGAGAATGGCGAAGACATCCGACAGAGCTTGGACGATTACTCAGGTGAGTTACTGCAGGTCATGTTCATCAGCGTGTGTGCCGTCCTGTTGGTCTCGTACTCGTTGTACACGTTCTTCGTCCGCTCAGATGCGATGATGCTCACGATTCCGTTCGCGCTCTATGCCGTATTCCGGTACGGGTATTTGACCATCGAGAAGGGCATGAAACAGCCCGAGCGGATGTTCGTCGACCGGCCGATGATGGTCAATCTGCTGTTGTGGGCGCTGGTGACGTTTGCCGTGTTGTATTTCCTCCCAGTGAAAACGGTCGACGAGTTTCAGGCGATCATGTTCTCGTAGTACTGTCCGGTTGTTTCCTTCAAACGACGAACCCGAGGCGCAACTCTGGTTGGGGTCCTTATCGGGTGTCGATTGCTCGCTGATACACTTCCTCGGCCTGCTTCGCAACCGTATCCCAGTCGTACCGTGTCGCATGTTCTGTCGGAGTGGTCGGTGGTCGTTCTCCCGACAGTGCGTGGTCCAGTGCCTCAGCTACGCCATCGACCGTCGGCTCGACGAGGTATCCTGCGTCGTCGACTACTTCACCCACTGCTGAAGTGGGGTGATCCGCTGCGATGACAGTACAGACTGCGGCCATCGCTTCGGCGCGGATGATTCCAAAGACTTCTCGCGTCGACGGCGAGGCGAAAACGCGAACAGCACGCATGTGGCCGAGGACGTCCTTGTAATCGTCGAGGAACCCGAGGAAGGTCACCCGCCCTGCATGGTCGAGGGCCGACCCCCGGTCTCGAAATGCGTCGACCTGTGGACGTCCCCTACTCTTCCCAGCGTCACGTCGTACTCTTCGGCGACTCGGTTGAGCGCGTCCAGGAGCGCGTCGACACGCTTCTCTTCGATTAGTCGCCCCACGAATAGAATATCGAACCCCGGCCGTCCGTCAGCACGGTATGATTCGGTGGGAAGCGGTACGATCTGAATTTGATTAACATCACCGCTCTTCTGTAGGAGATTGCTGATGCTGTTCAGCCGTAGCTGTGGAGCCGAAGAGGACAAGGGCACCGCGTCAGCGGTGCCCGACACTGATGATTCCACTGGAAGTGTTTGGGTCGGAATCGGTCGCAGCGGACCTGCTCCAACAGGTTCGCTGGCGTGACAGTGTGACTTGTCTCCGCTGCCGTTCTGACCTGACGGTCAGAAACGGCAGCTACGGGCACTTTCAGCGGTATCTCTGTAAGGATCGCGACCGAACCTTCAACGATAAGACTGGTACGATTTTCGCTCACTCGAAGGTCGCGCTTCGGAAATGGTTGTTCTCGATCTACATGTTCCTTCGGTTCAACACGACCCTTCGCCAACTTCAGCGAGAGATCGGTGTCATCTACAAGACGATGCACTGGCCGTTGAGCGCTTCGTCTCAGCGCTTGATGTGTCTTCCCTCGCCTTGGAGGGACCGGTCGAGATGGACGAAGTGTACGTTTCTGCCGGGAAGAAGGGTCCTGAGCGCGACCGCGAGTCGCGCTCGCGTGGGGTGTTCACGCGCGAGGCGTACGAGATTATGAACCCCGAGACGACCGGTATGAAGTTCGCCTCGGAGATGATCATGCGGGCTGGGGCCGGATTTCCACATCGAGGAACAGCCGATTACGTACCACGGGCGTGAGGGCGAAGCGACCTTGGACTCGTTCCGGGACGGCTGGCGCCACGTGAAGTTCATACTCGTGAATACCCCGGGTACTTATTCTCCGAACATGAGATACTTCTCGCAATAATCGGCGTCTCCATACTCATGCTCTCGATCTCGGGAATCCAACTCAACAACGTCACATTGGGCCTGAATTCCATCATCGTCGGAAGCCTCTTCGTAATCGTAGGCGCGCGAATCGTCTATTCGGGGCGTTTGCAACCGTCGCGAGTGAACCGATCCGCACCGCTCAAGATTCCGTAACGAATCTCCTCGTCGAGACTGTGAATTTAGAGCACCGGACAACGCTTGGCCTGTCGCTACCGATTCTTAGAGGTGGTGACTGGGATAGTCATAACGATCCAAGCGATATTCTCCTCGTTTCTGCGGAGTGCGATCTCAGAGTAATCCGAGTCGCCATTGTGTCCTCACCCATCGAAGTTTATATATCACCAACAGCCTCACCTGATAACAGGACTACTCACGTGGAAACTACTTATAATAAGGGACCATAATAATGAGACGCACGGATAACATTCGGTTCTCGGTATCCCGTTCGACTCTACAGTAGTATGCTGACCGAACGAATTTTCCATAACCGGGCTCACAGACCACCGTTATTCGACAGTGTGATATTCTGGGTCGGGGTCTTCCAGCTCTGCACTATCCTTTCGACTCTTTTCGATATACCTTTACTCAGACCCGCTCTCGGGTTCGTTTTCGTGTGTCTACTCCCCGGTGCTATCGTTTCGTACTACGCGTATCCGGTATCGGATCTCGGTCCTCGAATCTTGGTCTCGGTGACTCTCAGTTTGGTGATTTCCATATGTACAGTGGTTGTGCTGAACTTTTCACTCCCACTGCTTGGAATCGCCGAACCACTCACGCTAATCAACGTTCTTTGGGGTTTAGGCGGCGTGAACACGTGTCTGGTGATTATACTCTCGACCGTGAGTGCAACCGATGAGCGTAATCCGGTCGTAACGAGAGACGCCTTTCCTTCCCTGAAGGTGCTGACGATCGGTGGCCTGCTGCTTTTGTCCGCGGTTATGGGAACGTCCGTTCTTCTCAACGACCTGGGTTTTCCCGTTTCCAACATCCTCCTTCTACTGACAATATCGAGTTTACCGATTGTGGCCGTGTTCGTTGATGAATCGAAAACTAGGGTGATGATCGTCTGGATTGCATCGATCGCGATTCTTCTGAACATGAATCTCGTTTCTTCGTATATCTGGGGGTGGGACATCCATCGGGAGTTGTTCATCTCCAACGAAGTCCTCCGACAGAGTTACTGGAACTACCAGTACCAATTCAACATCAACACCATGCTGACGTACGCAGTTCTGGCGCCGACACTTGAGTTGGTTCTTGGACTCGACATCGTCTGGGTGTTCAAGCTGGTGTACCCGGTTCTCTTCTCGCTGGTCCCTGTCGGCATCTATTACGTGTCGAAAGGGGTGTTCAAAGACGCGACCGTCGCTACCCTCGCCCCCTTCGTCTTCATCTTTTACTACGGATTCTTCAAAAACATGCCACACAAACACTACATCGCTGAGATCTTTATCGTGACGCTGCTGGTCGTGGCGTTCGAAGAAAGAATGCGAACCACTTGGAAGAGGCCGCTTCTCCTCCTCGTCGCGGCCGGCATGATAGCCTCGCATTACGGATCAGCAATACTGGTATTCGGTATTCTGACGCTAGTCGGAATAGCCAGCGTCGTGGTTCCGTTCCGCGGTACGCGAACGGTCAACTACGTGTTCAATCTCTGGTTTTTGAGCATCGTCGGAATCATGTTGACTTACTGGTATTTACAGATAGGGGATGGTATCATGGCCAATTACATCGTGGCGCGGGGCGTAATGACCGCTCAATCCATTCCGGAGTTCCTCACGTCCCCTCCGACCCGGAGCGGCGCCGGGTACGTAACCAAGGGGCGTTCTACACTACTCTGGCAGATTTACAAGGTATCCAGCATCTTGCTGGTA